>NZ_JBEZMR010000022.1:0-115893 GCF_040652795.1 Micromonospora sp. NPDC048170 | reverse complement strand
CCGGAACCGGCCGGGGCTGCCCGGGTGGGCCCTCCGGCCGCCGCCCGGCCACCGGCAGCTCGCCCGCCGGCTGCCCACCGCCCCACACCGCCGGTCGCCCGGCCACCGGCAGTTCGGCGGGCGGCACGCCGTCCCAGGCCGGCCCGGCGGACAGCATCCGCGCCGGGACGGGCGCCTCCCGCTCCGGCGCCGACGCCAGCAGGTCGCCGGGCAGCCGCACCCGGGCGACCAGTCCGCCCTCGCCACCGGCCAGGCGCACCTCGACGCCCAGCCGGGCGGCCAGGTGGCTCACCACGAACAGGCCCATCCGTTCGACCGTCGCCACGTCGGCGGCGGGCGGGGTGGCGAGCACGGCATTCGCCTCCGCCAGGGCGGTCGGGCTCATGCCGAGCCCCTGGTCGGTGATCTCGATGACCGCCCCGGCGCCGTCGGCCCTGGCGGTGACCGCCACGACCGTGTCCGGACGGGAGAAGGAGGTGGCGTTCTCCAGCAGCTCCGCGAGGATGTGGACCAGCTCGCCGACGACGTGGCCGACGACGTGCAGGGCGGCCATCGATCCGGGCCGCACCCGCTGGTACTGCTCGATCTCGGCGCTGGCGGCCAGCAGCATCGCGCTGAGCCCCACCGGCCGGTTCCACCGGCGGGTCGCCTCGGTGCCGGCCAGCACCAGCAGGCTGTCGTCGTTGCGCCGCATGCGGGCGGCCAGATGGTCCAGCTTGAACAGGTTCTCCAACTGGTCCGGGTCGCTCTCCTCGCGTTCCAGGTCGTCGAGCAGCTCCAGCTGGCGCTCCACGAGCACCTGGCTGCGCCGGGCGAGGTTGACGAACATCGCGTTGACGTTGCGCCGGGTGGTGGCCTGCTCGACGGCGACGTTGACCGCACTGCGGTGCACCGCGACGAACGCCTCCGCCAGCTCGCCGATCTCGTCGAGCGAACGGACCACCGCCGGCGGGACCTCGATCGTGGGGACGCCCCCGGTCACGGTACGCAACCGGTCGAGGGCCTCCGGCAGCTCCAGTTGGGCGATCCGCAGCGCCTGGCCGCGCAGCAGCCGCATCGACCGGGCGATGGACCGGCCGACGAGCACGGAGATGAGCAGGGCGACCAGCAGCACCGTCACGATGCTGCCGACGACCAGCAGCGTGGCCCGCAGCTGCGTCGCGCTGACCTCGTCGGCGTGCCGTACGGCGTCGTCGAGCACCGACGACTCGACCCGGCGGAGCAGCTCCTGCCGCTGCTCGCTGGCCGCCCACCACTGTGGAGACGGCAGCACGGTCGGCGTGGCGGAACCGGTGGGCAGGCTCTGCTCCTCCAGCCGGGCGGCCGCCAGGAACGCCGGGTCCAGCGACGTCTCGTCGTAGCGGCGGACCTGCTCGGCGGTGGCGGCGACCCGGAACGCGCCCAACGCCGTGAGCTGCTGGGCGCGCAGGTCGGTCAGGACCACCCGGTCCTCCACGCCGTACCGGCCGGCGCGGGCGGCCTCGTAGAGCTGGGCCCGCACCCGGGAGGAGAGCTCCTTGACCCGGGCGAGCTGCACGTAGCGCAGCACCGCGTCGCTGAGGGCGGGCCGGTTCTCGCCCGGCGAGGGCTCGGCGAGGAGGCGGAGCAGCGCGTCGACGGCACGGTGGTAGTTGCTGAGGATGGTGTCGCTGCCGAGCACCGCCGGAGGGATCGCGGCCCGGATGTAGATGACCTGGTCGTAGGCCGCCAGCACCTCGGAGTAGGCGACCCGCCACGACGCGTCGGCGTCGGCCAGCGGCTCGGCGGCCCGGCGCAGCTCACGCACCGCCTGGTCGGTGGCGCTCTGCATCGGCTTCAACACGACGATCGCCGCGTCCCGGTCGGCGCCCGCGCCACCACGGCGCAGCTCGCCCAGCTCACCGGCGGCCCGGTCGCGTTCCTGCTGGAGCTGGTGCACCACCGCGACGATCTCCCGGCCGATGCCCACCTGCTGGGCGAAGTCACCCAACGCGGTCGTCCGGCCGACCAGGGTGTGGGTCTGCACGCCGGCCAGCACCAGGAACGCGACCGACGGAATGACCAGCACGGTGGCGAGCTTGGTGCGCATCCGCCAGTCCCGCAACCGGAACGGGGAACGACGGCGGTGTGGCACGACCCGGACGTCGAACCGGCGCCGGCGGTGGTGCGACACCACGCCGTCGGACGGTTCCGGACCTGCCCCCACACCTGCCTCCTGCGTGCCTCGCGTCCGCCGCGAGCCGGGGAGCGGAGTCCATCCAATCAGGCCCGCAAGCCGTGTCAACGGGTCGGGCTGAGGTGCGGCTCAGGAGGGTGAGGCGGGTTCATCCGTCCGGCCGATGGCGGCGAGTCGAGGGGCGTCACCCACGCGGCCCGACGCCACCAGCGCCGCGCCGCTCGCCCCCACCTCGGGGTTGCGCCCGTGCCACACCGGCCGGGGCGCGAGCGCCGCGGCGAACGTCGTACGCCACCAGCCCGAGGCGGCCACCGCTCCCCCGCCGAGCACCACCTCGACCGGCTTGTCGACGGTGGACTCCAGCACGACGAGGTCCTCGGCGACCAGGTCGCACAGCCCCCGCATCAGCCCGGCCAGCATCTCCACCGCCGTCGTGCCGAAGCTCAGGCCCCGCAGTTCGCCCGACCCCGCCGGGGCCAGGCCGGGCGGCCGGTCGCCGCCGAAGCGGACGTTGACCGGCCGACCGCCGTCGGGCGGCACCCGGGCCAGGGCGGCCTCCAGCTCGGCGCCCTCGGGCAGCCGCAGCTCCCGGTTGGCCCAGGCGAAGAGATTGCCGCCGGAGGAGTAGGCGGCGCCCGTCACGACGTGGTCGTGGTCGACGCGGTAGCGCCAGAGCGTCCCGGGCAGCGGCGGCAGGGCCTCTCCCGCCGGGGCGCACTGCACCAGCCGGACCGCCGCCGACGTGCCGACGGTCACCGCCACCCGGTCCGGCCCGACGCAGCCGGAGCCGACGTTCGACGCCGCGCCGTCGCCCACCGGACCCGCCCACGGCGCCTCGGTGAGCTGCGGCCAGCGCCGCGCGTACGCCGGCCGTAGCCGCCCGCGCCACCGCGTCGGGGCCAGCTCGGGCAGCTCGTCGGCGCGGGCGCCGGCCAGTTCGCAGGCCTCGGCGTCCCAGTCCAGCGTCCGCAGGTCCAGCAGGCCCGTGCCGGAGGCCTGGGAGATCGACATGGGTGCCGAGTCGAGCAGCTCGCCCAGCACGTACTCGGCCAGGCCGGCGAACCGGGCGATCCGGCCCCCGGTGTGCTCCCGCAGCCAGGGCAGCCGGACCGACCAGTAGCAGCGGTGCCACCACGTGCCGGTGCGCCGGTGGAAGTCGTCCGCGTCGGCCGGTCCCCTCACCCCGGCAAGGGCCGCGGGGCGGGTGTCCAGCCAGGTCAGCACCGGCCCGAGGGGCGCGCCGTCGGCGCCGACGGGGACCACGGAGTGCCACTGCGCGGACGTCGCCACCAGCGACACATCGCGTAGGTGGCCACCGGCGGCCAACTCGTCCAGGCACTCGGCCAGGCACGCCAGGTAGCCGGGGCCGTCCAGGGTGCCGGCGCCGTCGTCGTGCACGACGAGGCTGACCCTGCGCCGGGCCAGCGCGCCGGGCAACGGCCGGGCCTCCGCGTCCAGCACGAGTCCGCGTACCGAGGAGGTGCCCAGGTCCAGCGCGAGAATGTTCATCGCCGGTCAAGTTACCCGGTGTGCGGCGTCTCGGCGTCCCAGCGGGTGGGCCGTACGCCCGATCGGCTTCCCGTCGTGCGGGCCGGGCCGTAGGGTGGTCGCATGCTCGCGCACCTGTCCTGCTGGTGGCCCGCCGACCCGGCGGCCATCCCCCGCGCGTAGCTTCCCACGCGGCCGCCCGACGAGGCGGCCGCCGGTCTCTCCCCGGCCCTCCCGGTCGCCCGCCAGGGCGCCGCCCGGCCCGAGGAGACCCCGATGCCCCACCTGCCCGAACTGCTGGCCGCCATCACCGGCGGCGTCGACCCCGGCCCGTTCGCGCTCGTCCGACGCGAGGGCACCGCGCACCTGGAGCTGTTCACCGGCACGGTACGCGTGGCGGAGCGGCTCGCCGACCTCCCGCTTCCCGACGGGGCGTCCGGCCCCCGGACCCTGGCGCTGGTGCCCTACCGGCAGGTCACCGAGCGGGGCTTCGCCTGCGTCGACGACGGCGTCCCGCTGGAGTTCCTGGAGATCGCCCGGCACGAGCGGATCGGTGTGGCTGAGGCGCTCGCCGCGCTGCCCGACGTGCCCGTACGCACCACCGACGCCGGCTTCGACGTCACCGACGACGAGTACGCGGCCACCGTCGGCCGGGTGCTCGCCGAGGAGATCGGGCGCGGCGAGGGCGCCAACTTCGTCATCCACCGCTGCCTGCGCGCCACCGTGCAGGGCCCGCCGCTGGTCGCCGCGCTCGCCGCGCTGCGCCGGCTACTGCTGGGCGAGCGGGGGGCGTACTGGACCTTCGTGGTGCACACGGGCACCCGGATCCTGGTCGGGGCCAGCCCGGAGCGGCACGTCAGCGTCGACGACGGTCTGGTCATGATGAACCCGATCAGCGGCACGTTCCGGCACACCGGCGCGGTCCCCGACCGGGCCGCGCTGCTGCGCTTCCTCGCCGACCCCAAGGAGGTCGAGGAGCTGTACATGGTGCTCGACGAGGAGCTGAAGATGATGGCCACGGTCGCCGAGCACGGCGGTCAGGTGGTCGGGCCGTACCTCAAGGAGATGTCCCACCTGGCCCACACGGAGTACCTGCTCGCCGGCCGGGGAACGAAGGACGTGCGGGAGGTGCTGCGGGAGACGATGTTCGCGCCCACCGTCACCGGCAGCCCGATGGAGAACGCCTGCCGGGTCATCGCCCGACACGAGCGCACCGGGCGGCGCTACTACGCCGGGGTGCTGGCGCTGCTCGGGCGCGACGACGCCGGCCGGCAGACCCTGGACGCGCCGATCCTGATCCGTACGGCCGAGATCTCCCCCGCCGGTGCGCTGCGGGTGCCGGTCGGCGCCACCCTGGTCCGGCACTCGACGGCCGAGGGCGAGGTGGCCGAGACGCACGCCAAGGCGGCCGGCGTGCTCGCCGCCCTGGGCCTCGGCCCGCAGGCGCCCGCCACGGGCCCGGATCCCGCCGTACGCCTCGCCGACGACCCGCAGGTCCGGGCCGCGCTGGCCGCGCGCAACGCCCCGCTGGCCCGGTTCTGGCTGGACCAGCGCTCCCCGGGCGCCGGCGCCCTGCCCGGGCTGGCCGGCCGGCGGGCGCTGATCGTCGACGGTGAGGACACCTTCACCGGCATGCTGGCCCACCAGTTGGGCGCGCTCGGCCTGGCCGTGACGCTGCGGCCGTGGCACGCCGCCGGCCCGGTGGACGCCCACGACCTGGTGGTGGTCGGCCCCGGGCCGGGCGACCCGGGCAGCACCACCGAGCCGAAGATGTGCACGATGCGGGGGCTGCTCTCCGAACTGCTCGCCGCGGGCCGGCCGACCCTGGCCGTCTGCCTGGGCCACCAGTTGCTCGCCGGCCTGCTCGGGCTGACGCCGCACCGCCGGGACGCGCCCTACCAGGGGCTCCAGCGGGAGGTGGACGTCTTCGGCACGCCCCGCCGGGTCGGCTTCTACTCGACCTTCACGGCGCGCGCCGACGCCGACCGGTTGGACACCCCGTACGGTCCGGTGGAGCTGGCCCGCGACGCGGCGGACGGGGCGGTGCACGCGCTGCGCGGGCGGGGGTTCGCGGGGGTGCAGTTCCACCCGGAGTCCGTGCTCAGCCCCGGCGGCCTGGCCGTCCTCGCCGACCTGCTGGGCGGGCTGCTGCCGGCGACGGCCGGGACCCCGTCGGGGGCGGCCGGCAGGCTGTCGGAGGCGGCCGAGCGGGCATAGCCGACCCGATCGGGGGTAGGGATCCTGCGACCGGCGGTCCGGACGGGTCGAGAGCCCCCGCCCGGGCCGCCGGTCGCCGCGGCTTCCGCCGGCAGACCGGTACGACCGGCTCAGCCGGTCATCCCCGTCTTCAGCGCGGCACCGATCAGCACCGCCCGCCTGGCGGTCAACGCGGTGGCGCCGAGCGCGATGTCGTCCGGTGCCGTCTCGCCGTTGTTGCTGGTGTGCGAGGCGCCGTAGGGGTTGCCGGCGACGAACTGGCTGGGATCGGTGTAGCCGGGCGTCACCACGACCCCGCCCCAGTGGTAGAAGACATGGAACATCGACAGCAGCGTCGCCTCCTGCCCGCCGTGCGAGGTGGCCGTCGAACAGAACGCGGAATAGACCTTGTTCGCCAGCGCGCCCTGCGACCACAGTGGCCCGGTGGTGTCCATGAACTGCTTGAGCTGGGCGGCCATCACGCCGTACCGGGTCGGGGTCCCGAAGATCACCACGTCGGCCCAGGACAGGTCGTCCAGCTGTGCCTCGGGGACGTCCTGGGTCTCCAGGTGGTGCGCGTGCCAGCCCGAGTTGGAGCGGATCGCCTCGTCCGGCGCCAGCTCGTGCACCTTGCGCAGCCGCACCTCGGCACCCGCGTCACCGGCGGCTTCGCACGCCGCCTGCGCCATCTGGTAGGTGATGCCGGTGGCGCTGTAGTAGATCACCGCGACCTTGGTCTGGGCAGCCATCGGATGTTTCCCTCCTCATGTCGGGTCAGCTCCGGCGACTACCCGTTACTTGCGCCATCAAACGGTCATCCGGCCACGGCATCCCCGGCCGGCCTCCCACGAGCGAGGTCGGTGCCTCCGCCGGAGGCGTCGCCGGCGAAGCGCGGTCAGGGGACGTGTCACCCCGTCGATCCGCCCCTCGGCCGTGCCGGCTGTCACGCGTCGAATGTCGGTTGCGGGTCCTAGGCTGAGGCCCCAGCCGACCGGAGGAGCCTGCATGCCCGTGGACCTGACCGGGCGCGAGGCGCTCGCGCTGCGGATGACCAGCCTGCTGCTCCGCCCGCATCCCACCGTCCACCCGGGCGGGGTGGCCGACGTGGTGGAGTGGTTCGGGGCCATGCAGGCGCAGGACCTGGCCAGCGGCATGTGGTCCCTCGGCGCACGGCTGCCCGCGTTCGACCACGCCGACGTGCACGCCGCGCTCGAACGCCGGGAGGCGCTGCGCACCTGGCCGATGCGGGGCACCGTGCACCTGGTGCCGCCCCGCGACGCCCGCTGGATGCTGGAGTTGACCGGCGTACGTCCGCTGGCCAGCGCCGCGACCCGCCGTACGCAGCTCGGGCTGACCGAGGCCGACGCGGCCCGCGCGGTCGACGTGCTCGGCGCCGCGCTGGTCGACGGCGGCCGGCTCACCCGGGCGGGGTGCCTGGCCACGCTACAGGCGGCCGGCATCGACACCGGCGACCAGCGCGGCTACCACCTGCTCTGGTATGCCAGCGTGCGCGGCGTCACCTGCCTCGCGCCGAACGTGGGCACCGAGCAGACCTTCGCCCTGCTCGACGAGTGGGCGCCGGACCCGCACCGGCCGGAGCGGGACGAGGCCCTCGCGATCCTCGCCCACCGCTACGTCCGTGGGCACGGGCCCGTCTCCGTCCGGGAGTTCGCGGGCTGGACGGGGCTCACGCTCACCGACGCGCGCCGGGGTTTCGCGGCGGCCGGCGACGCCCTGGCCCCCGTGCGGGTCGACGGGGAGAAGGCGCTGGTCGACGCCGCCCTGCTCGACGCGCCCCGCGAGCCGGTCGACGACCTGCTGGTGCTGCCGGGCTTCGACGAGTACCTGCTGGGCTTCAAGGACCGGTCGCTGATGCTCGATCCGGCGCACGGGAACGCGGTCGTACCGGGCGGCAACGGTGTCTTCCGGGCCACCGTCGTGCACGACGGGCGGGTGGTGGGCACCTGGAAGCGGTCCCTGGACAGGACGGGGGTGACGGTCCAGGTGTTCCCGCTGGCGCCGCTCGACCGGGGTCGGGTGGAGCGCGCGCTGAGCCGCTACGCCGCGTTCCTGGGCCGACCGCTCCGCGTCGACTGGCCCGACTGACCCCGGGACGGCAACGGGCGGGTGGGTCGCCGCGGCCCACCCGCCCCCGCGCGTCGTACGTCAGTCGGCGAGCGCCCCGGCCGCCCGTCCCTCGTGCAGGGTCAGGTTGCGCCCGTTGGACGGGTCGAACAGGTGGATCTTCTCGAGGTTGAACCAGACCCGCCGGTTCTGCCCCTCCTGCGCCTCGGACTCGGCCGACAGCCGCGTCACCAGGCTGGTGCCGCCGCCACTGAAGTCGGCACCCGCGTCGGCCGCCAGTTCCTCCAGCTCGGCGGCGCTGGCCCGCTCCCCCTCGACGCTGAAGTAGACGTACTTGTCGGAGCCCATGGACTCGACGATGTCGACCGGCGCCTCGAACTCCATGCCCCGGCGGCGGGTGTCGTCGTCGATCAGCGCGGCGTCCTCGAAGTGCTCCGGCCGGATGCCGAGGATCAGCTCGCGCGGGGCGTCGGCGCCCTCCAGCTCACGCCGGATCCGCTCGCCGATCGGCACGTCGCCCAGCGCCGTACGGAGCCTGCCGTCCTCGACCGCCGCGTGCAGGAAGTTCATCGACGGCGAGCCGATGAACCCGGCGACGAAGAGGTTGCGCGGGTGGTCGTACAGCTCCTGCGGCGGCCCGACCTGCTGCACCGCGCCACCCCGCATGATCACCACCCGGTCGCCGAGGGTCATCGCCTCGGTCTGGTCGTGGGTCACGTAGACGGTGGTGGTGCCGAGCTTCTTCTGCAGGCGCGACACCACGGTACGCATCTGCACCCGCAGCTTGGCGTCGAGGTTGGACAGCGGCTCGTCCATCAGGAAGGCCTTCGGCTGCCGGACGATCGCCCGGCCCATCGCCACCCGCTGGCGCTGGCCGCCGGAGAGGTTGGCCGGCCTGCGGTCCAGCAGCGCGGTCAGTTCCAGGACCTTCGCTGCCTCCTCCACCTTCTGGTTGATCGTCTCCTTGTCCAGTTTGGCCAGCCGCAGCGGGAAGGCCATGTTCTCCCGGACCGTCATGTTCGGGTAGAGGGCGTACGACTGGAACACCATCGCGATGTCCCGGTCCCGGGGGGCCTTGTCGTTGACCCGCTGGCCGGCGATGCGCAGCTCGCCGGAGCTGATGTCCTCCAGCCCCGCGATCATGTTCAGGGTGGTGGACTTCCCGCACCCGGACGGGCCGACCAGGATGACGAACTCGCCGTCGGCGATCTCCAGGTCGACGTCGGCCACCGCGACGGTCCCGTCGGGGAACTTCTTGCTCACCTTGTCGAGCACGATGTCAGCCATGAGTACCACCTATCCCTTGACTGCGCCGGAGGTCAGGCCGGACACGATGCGGCGCTGGAAGAAGAGGACGAACAGGATGATCGGCACGGTGATCACCACGGCGGCGGCGCAGATCGCCCCGGTGGGGTCCTCGAACTGCGACTCGCCGGTGAAGAACGACAGCGCCACCGGCACCGTGCGGGCCCGCTCGGTGGAGGTCAGCGTGATGGCGAAGAGGAAGTCGTTCCAGCAGAAGATGAAGACCAGGATCGCCGTGGTGAACAGCCCCGGCGCGGCCAGCGGGGCGATGACCCGCCGGAACGCCTGCGCCTGCGTCGCGCCGTCCATCTTCGCCGCCTTCTCCAGGTCCCACGGGATCTGCTTGAAGAACGCCGACAGCGTGTAGATCGCCAGCGGCAGCGCGAAGGTGATGTACGGCAGGATCAGGCCCGGCCAGGTGTCGAAGAGGCCGAGCTGCCGCTCGATCTCGAACAGTGGCGACACGAGCGACACCTGCGGGAACATCGCGATCAGCAGGGAGACCCCGACCAGCAGCCGCTTGCCGGGGAAGTCCAGCCGGGAGATCGCGTACGCGGCCATGGCGCCGAGCACCACGGCGATCACGGTGGCGATCAGCGCGATGCCGATCGAGTTGACCAGGGCCCGGACGAACTGGTCGGTGGCGAAGATCGACCGGTAGTTGTCCAGCGTCCAGGCCTGTGGGATGAACTTGCCGTCGGTCAGGGTCTCCGGGGTCTTGAACGACAGCGACATGATCCAGAGGACCGGGACCAGCGCGAAGACGACCACTATCGCGTCCAGCAGGCCCCAGCGCAGCTTGGCCCGAGTGGTGGTGTCAGCCATCTCAACGCCTCTCCCCGTCGTCGCTGCCGGGAGCAGCGGTACCGAACAGCTTCACGAAGACGAAGGCGATGATCGCCACGGTGAGGAAGATCAGCACCGACATCGTCGACCCGATGCCGAGGTTCAGGCCCCGGATCAGGTTGTTGTAGGCGAGCATCGACACCGACGAGGTCTCGTTGCCGCCCGCGGTCAGCACGAAGATGTTGTCGAACACCCGGAACGCGTCCAGGGTGCGGAACAGCAGCGCGACCAGGATCGCCGGCTTCATCACCGGCAGCATCACCTTCGTGAAGCGCTGCCAGGAGGTGGCGCCGTCGGTGGAGGCGGCCTTGAGCAGATCCTCCGGCACCAGGGCCAGGCCGGCCATCAGCAGCAGCGCCATGAACGGCGTCGTCTTCCAGATCTCGGCCAGCATGATGATCGCCAGCGAGCTGGCCCGCTCGGTGAGCGGCGCGCCGTCGCTGAACAGGTTGGCCAGGTAGCCGGTGCCGGGCGTCCACGCGTACCGCCAGGAGAACGCCGCGACGACCGTGACGATGCCGTACGGGATCAGCGCGGCGGTCCGCACGATGCCCCGGCCGACCAGCGTACGGTGCATGATCAGCGCGAGTCCCATGCCGAGCACCAGCTCGACGGCGACGGTGACCACCGTGATCAGCGCGGTGACCCCGAACGCCGTCCACCAGAACTCGTTGGTCAGCACGGTGACGTAGTTCTCCAGCCCGACGAACTCACGCTCGGCGGGAAAGCGCAGGTCGAAACGCTGGAGCGACAGCCAGACCGAGTAGATGATCGGGTACGCCGTCACCAGCAGCATGACCAGCGCGGCGGGTGCGCAGAGCAGCCAGCCCAGCCGGCGCTCGGCCTTCTTGTTCTCGCTCAGCGGGGGTTTGCGGCCCCCGCCGGCGCGCTGGGCCGGCACCTTGGCGTCCCGGCCGGACCGCGCCGCGGTCTCCGCGGCGGTCGCGTCGGTGCCCGCCGGCGTGGCGTTCACGCTCATGGCAGGACCCCCTTCGATTCGAGGGCGTCGGCGATGGCGTCGCGCAGCTCGTCGGCGGTCTGCTCGGGCCGGATCTCCGACGGCGGCGACAGGATCGCCGACATGACGGTGGAGATGCTCTGGTACGCCGGGGTCAGCGGCCGGACCGCCGGGTCCTTGAGTTCCTCGAGGATGGTGTCCCGCATCGGGTACGCCTCGGCCATCTCCGGCTCGTCGTACACCTTCTCGATGGTCGGCGGCACGCCGTCGTTGATGGCGGAGAACTTCTGGTTCTTCTCGTTGCGCAGGCACCGGGCCGCCTCGAAGGACTCCTCGGGGTGCTTCGAGTAGGCGCTGACCGCCATGTTGACCCCGCCGATGGTGACCTTGCTCGGGGTGTTCTCGTCGACGCCCGGGACGCGCGCCCAGCCGACCTGCTTCGCCAGCTCCGGGTTGGCCTCCTGCATCGCCGGGTAGACGAACGGCCAGTTCACCTGGAAGGCGCCGTCGCCGGACTGGAACTCCAGCCGCACCGGGTCCTCGGTGGCGTTGCTGAACGACGGCGAGGCCACGCCCGACGTGGCGAAGCGCTGGAGCTGTTCCAGCGCCCGGACGGTGCCGGCGTCCATCACGGCCTGCTTGCCGTCGTCGCTGAGGATCTTTCCCCCGGCGCTCTCGGCGAGGGTGTTGTAGAGGACGACGAGGCCCTCGTACTGGGCGCCCATGGTGAGCACCTGGTGCGGCTTGCCCTGCTGCTTCAACTCCTGGGCGGCGGAGATCATCTGATCCCACGTCTTCGGCGGCTGCGGCACCAGGTCCTTGCGGTACCAGAGCAGCTGGACGTTGGTGTTCTTCGGCGCAGCGTAGAGCTTGTCCTCGTAGCGGGCGGTCTCCAGCGGTCCGGCGAGGGTCCCCCGCTCCACCTCCGCCTTGTCCTGCCCGGTCCACTCCAGGATCCAGTCCGCGCTGGCGAACTCCTGGGTCCACGTCACGTCGAGGCCGAGGACGTCCATCCCGGTGTCCTGCGCGGCCAGCCGACGCACCATCTGCACCCGCTGGTCGTCGGCCTGCCGGGGCAGCACCCGGTAGACGATCTTGTAACGTCCCCCGGCCTGCGCGTTGCAGTCGTCGACCACCTTCTGCATGTTCTGCTCCGGCGGGTGGTACAGGTTGATCGTGGGCGTGCCGCCGTCCTCGCCGGAACCGCAGGCGGCCGCCATCGGCGCCACCAGCGTCAACGCCGCGGCGGCGGCCACCGCGCGCACGCGTGGCCGCCGTCGGCGGCGGGCCTTGTCAGGGCCGCTCATCGCCCCTCCCCTCGTGTCGGCCAAGGCCGGGGTGAGGCTTCGTGCCCCGGCGCACGGCGAGCCGCTCGGAGCGTCTGACCAGTGCTTTCGTCGCCCCGGACGTTTCGTGGCCCCAACACTGCCCGACCTGCGAAGTTGCGAAACCTGACGCTGATGGGACGGCGCCGACAACGCCGGATGTGGCGCAGATCACCGCGATACGGGTGGTGGGTCCGACCGTCCGTGGACGGGTGAGCTGCCCGATCGGTGGGTTCTCGCGGGAACCTCCCTCCACCGCTGGACCGGTTGGGCAGGATCGTCCCCAACGAGGAGGTGTCGTCGTGCAGGACACCCGCGCTCTCGCCCTGACGTTCGAGGTGAGCGGCCTGCCACCGGTCAAGGCCGAGGCGCTGTCCATCTTCGCCGCCGGGCATCGGCAGGCGACGAGGGTCCACGCCCTGCTCCAGGCGGCCTGTGCGGCGGCCCAGCGCACCGGCTGGACCCCGCTGTCCGGGCCGGTCGAGGTGGACCTCGTGCTGCGCTGCCCGCCCGGGCACCGCACCTCCGACGCCAGCACCCTGCTGGGCGGGGTGTGCGCGGTGCTCCAGGACAAGAAGCGGGTCACCAGCATCGGCCTGGCCCACCTCGGCGTCCTCGTGGACGTCGCCCTCTACGACGACGACCGGCAGATCCGCCGGCTGTCGTACGCGGAGGAGCCGGCGGAGGACTTCTCGTACCAGGTGCGGGTGGCCGCCGTACCGCACGTGGTTTGACCGAGGGCGGCGGTGGGGTACCGCGACGCCGACGAAGGGAGCGCCGATGTCGGAGCCACATGTCACGCTGGACCCCCGTGGGCTGGATCCCGTGCAGCAGAAGCTGCGGGGCCCGCTGGAGGACCAGCTGACCTCGGCGTTGCAGGCCGCCACGGAGCGGGTCAGCGCCAGCTACGCCGGCGAGCCGGTCGAGCAGGTCTGCCAGCGACTGCTGGACGAGACGCGCTCGGGGCTGCACCCCGACATCGCCGCCGGGTTCCAGCCGGACATGGACGAGTTCTGCCGGGTGGCGGTGGCGATCGTGCGCCGCGAGGTCTCCTGAGAGCGTTGCCCCCACGGGGAGTCGCCGTGCCGCACCGCCGACGGCCGCCGAGCACGGGGTGGTCAGGACCGGGGCCGCAACTCCCCGGTCCTGCCCCAGCCGTCCGGTGTCGTGGCGGGCGCGCCGGATGAGCGCGTGGGCAGGGCACGCCGCCCACGCCGGGCTCAACACGGCGAGCCTGCCGCCTGCACTCAGCTCAATGTGCCCGACCACCGGACTTCGGCACGCCCCCGACTCACCCCGACGAGCCGCGAGCGCCGGATCAGGTTAGGCGCGCCGCTCCGAGCCGGACAAGGACGAACCGGGGCCGACCGGGCGTGATTGATGTCGAGGTGGAAAAGCGGCATGTCGACGTAACGCGACCCCACGGGCCGGCGCTATTTCCCGTCGAGGCGACCACCGCCGATCCGGCGCGCCGAGGGTTCCGCGGGACTCACCGGCCGGCCTACCCGGGCGACGTGGAGCAGGCGCTCCGACGCCACGCCCAGCAACGAGCCGAGGGCGACACGGGTGGCGGGCGCGTCGATGAGCTGGCTCAGCGGATGCGCCGCCAGCCCGGCCGTGTGCAGGGTCAGCCAGGCACGCGCGAGCACCCGCCCGAACTCGACCTGCGTCGCGTCGTTCGAGCCGGGCGGTCCGACCAGGATGATCACGGCGCCACCGAGCGCGAGCGGATTGCCGGACGCCGCCGCGAGGAGCCGCGGCAGGCCCAGCCGGCGCAGCACCGGGTACGCCGCCAGCGCCGCCCGCAGCATGGCCGCCTCGCCCCGGGACAGCCCCAGGCAGCGGTCGGTGAGCCCGTCGGCGTGGTAGTCGGGGTGCGCGGGCGTGAGCCGCAGCCACGACCGCAACTCGCCGACCACCGCGGGATCCGCGTACACCTGCCGGTCGGCGACCCGCAACAGGCGGGCCAGCAGGCCGGCGTCCGGTATGGTCCGGACCGTCCCGCCCGACGACCGCGCGATCGCGTCGACGGCCGCTGTCACCTCGGCGTCGGGGCCGGCCGAGAACCGGCCCCGGTGGGTGCGCCGGGCCCGCACCTGCGCCGCGCCGAACGGGGTGTCGTAGCGGTGCGGGGACACCCGAAGCCAGCCCACCCGGCGGTCCTCGGCACAGTGGTCTGCGACGAACTCCAGCCGGAGTCCGGCGTCGGCCGCCACGACCAGGCAGGTCTCGACGAAGGCCCCCAGGGAGAGCCGCAGATCCCGACCGCAGGGATCGGCCGCCGGCAGCGTGTACGCCTGCTCCCAACCCACCCGGACCGCCCCGTCCTGGTGGTCGAGCCGCCACGGCTGGGTGTTGTGTGCGCTCGGCGCCCGCCAGCAGAGCGGCTCCAGCGCGCGGAACGCCGCGAGTTCCATCTACAGCGCCTTCTCGTAGAAGGTGTACCCGTGCAGCGGCCGGCCGCCCAGCGCCCGGTACTGCGCGGCCGAAGCCGGGTTGTCCCGTCCGACGTAGGTGCTGCGCAGCGTCGTGTACCCGCCGCTGTGCAGGTTGCGGCGCAGCACGGCGGAGAGCAGCCGCTGGTATCCGCGCCCCTGGTACTCGGGCAGCACGCCCTTGACGATCAGCACCGCCTCCCGCCGGTACCGGCGGCGGACCGCCAGCAGCCGGAGCTGGTTGACCAGGTTGAGGTTGCCCCGGACCCGGACCACGAACTCGCTGATGTCCGGTACGCACAGCACGAACGCCACCGGCCGCCCCGCCCGGGTCAGGTAGAGCAGCAGTGACTCGTCCAGCAGGTACGCGAGCCCGTCGGTCTGCCGGCGCAGTTGCGCGGCGGAGATCTCGGTGTAGTAGCCGAGCTGGGCGAAGGACGCGTTCAGCAGCTCGCGCAGCAGGTCGAGTTGGTCGGCGAGCCGACGGACGTCGCCCCGGTGCACCGCCAGCTCCGCGCCGTCCGCGTCGGTGCGGAGCGGGGCGTCCTCCCCGGCGGGGACCGGGCAGATCCAGGTGTCCGACTCGAAGCGCCGGCGGAATCCGTACGACTCGTACGCGCTCACGTATCGCGGCGGGTTCCAGGCGCTGTCGATGAAGCCCCGGTCGGCGTACCCGGAGGTGATGACCCCGCCCGACTGGTTGGGCAGCAACGCCACCGGGCCGAAGAGGACGTCCCGGTCCCCGGCGGCGCGGGCGGCGGTGGCGATCGCCTCGAACAGGGGTCGCGCCGCCGGGTCGGTGAACTCGGTGAGCCCGAAGAGCTGGCACCGGCGACCGAGCCTGGCGTCGAAGGCGGCGTCGGTGTGCAGGGTGGTCCGGCCCACGACAGCGCCGGTGGCGCCGTCCCGGAGCAGGTACATCGGCACCCCGTCGCGCCACCAGCGGCGTACCTGCTGGCGCGACGGCGGCACGAAGCGCGGCTCGTCGGCGTACACCCGGTCGGTGAGCGTGAGGAACTCCCGCAGGCCGCGCCGGTCGACGACCCGCTCGAACCCGCTCGTGGCGGTCACCGCCGCACCGCCGGTCCGGTCGTCTCCGAGCCCAGCGGGGTGAAGGTCGGGATGAGCGCCATCTCGGTGGACTCGGCCCGCCACAGCCCGTTGGAGTAGCCGTCGGGTTCGGCGGTGAAGAGCCGGATGTAGCCAGCGGTCGCGTTGCGGTTGCCGTCTGTCACCCAGGTCATCAGCCGGCGATGGTGCCGGGAGCGGGCGAAGCGCAGCATGGCGTCGCGGTCGGCGAAGAACGCGATCGTGCCGAGCGTGAACGGGAACTCCCAGTACACCGTGTGCCAGCGGTATCCGGACATCCGGCGCAGGTCACGGACCATCCGCAGCCAGGCCGGGACGAGCCGCAGGATCGCCAGCGGTCCGCGGTAGCGGGTCGCGCCGACGAACATGGCGCCGGCCCGCGCCTGCGCCGGGGCCTGGGAAAAGTCACGGGTACGCATCACTCAGCCCACCAGGTAGACGTTCTTGAGCTTCTGCTGTCCGGCGAACGGGCCGGTGCCCGGTTCGTGCAGCTCGACGCGGAGGTCACCGGCGGTCGGGTCCTCGGTCAGTGACTGCGCGAAGTCGCGGGAGACCACCGCGAGGTGCCGGCGCACCCCGGTCCGGCAGGCCGCGACGAGATCCTCGCGAGCCGCCCCGGACAGTGGGCGTCGCAGTTCGAGGTGGACGACCGGCCGGGTCTCCAGCGCGGCGTCCTCGGCCAGCGCCAGGCAGAACCGGCTGATCTCGGCGGCGTACGGGTTGCCGGTGTAGAGGCCGTACTCGACGTCCTGCGGATAGAGGTTGGCGCCCAGGTACGACACCGTGGAGTCGCGCCGGCCGAACAGCAGCAGCACCGGCAGGGTCATCCGCTCGCTGGCCAACGCCGTACGACACTCGGCCCACCGGTCCGGGTCGCCGCGGAGCAGGTCGAGGATGCGCCGGTAGCCGACGAGCAGCGCCTCGTCGCCGACGTTGTACCGCAGCCGCGGCTGGAGGACGTCGGGGCTGGTGATCGTGCAGAGCAGTTCCCGACGATCGTTGGTCTCCAGATAGGTGGCCAACGGGTTGTACTGGAACACCATCGGCAACCGCTGCTCGTCCGCGCCGAGCAGCGCCGCCCTCAGCTCGGGATCGTCACGCAGGCGTCGCCGCAACCACACGGTGAACCGGGTCTCCGCGCCGATCCCGATGGACAGGTCCGAGGCGCCGTACGCCGACCGGACCCGCAGGAAGCGTTCCTCCAGATAGCCGCGCAGCGCCTCCGTCATCCCCTCTCCCCCACAGCTGGCGAAGATGCGGTGGCGCGACCAGTCGAAGCCCTCGGCGTCGAGCCGGTCCCGCAGGTGTTTCAGGAACGGCGGGTACGCGGTCACCAGGTAGTCGAAGTCCGGGCCGAACTCGCGGAGCGTGTCGACGATCTTGCCGAGGTCCGGGCCGGTGTTCTTGACCACCGCGATGCGGGCCATCGCGGCGCCGGTCGTCGTCCCGGTCGCCCAGGCGCCCATCGAGTACGCGTTGATGACGAACGGGCGACGCATCGGAAAGACCAGGCTGGTGTAGCCGGCGATGTCGCGGTGCACCGCACGCAGTTCCCGCTCGCCGCGCGGCCAGTTGAACGGCCGGCCGGACGAGCCGGCCGACTCGTCGACCACCACGCCCCGGGCCGGCAGTCGTCCACCCCGGCAGCGCCGGGCAGCGTCGAAGGGGACGACGTAACTCACCTTGTCGGTCTCCGGGAAGTCGCGCAGCCGGCGGCGGATCCCGCCCGGCCGAGCACGCAGGAAGGCGCGGTACGCCGGGACGTCCAGCGCGGCGAGCGCGCACCCCGCACGTGCGTTGGCCGCCGCGAGCAGGTCCAGCATCGGGTGGTGCCGCCCGGCCAGCCACCGCCACGACGTGGGATGCCGACCGGCGAGCCGCACCGCCGCCCCGAGTGCGCGACCGAAGATCGTCAGACGTGCCCGGCGCCAGCGTTCGCCGGCCGTCAGACTCAGTGCCGCGAGGGGGGACGGATCAGGGTGTCGAAGCAGCGTCTCGGCCATGACAGCATCCTCGGGGTGCCCGGCCAGGGGTGCCTGAGCTGTCGCACGGGCCGGTGCTGAGTATCCGTACCCAACTGGGGCCTTCGCGGCGACGACAGCAGCTCTCGACATCTCTCGATCCTGGTCGCATCCCGCCGCACGGCTGACCTGAGGGCTAGACCAGTATGAAACGCCCCAACCAGCGCCGCATATCGCTTGTGAGCAGCGGAAATCGGGCAACGACCAGGCACGTGACGATCCGGGGCTGGATCTCGACAACCTCCATCTGGTGGACGAGGTCTTGACGCAACCAGGAGCGGCATGGATTCTCATTACTGGCATAGACCAATTGTCAACCCTCAACCAAGGCTCCGGCCCCGACGGTCCGATCGGCTCCCCCGTCGACCCGACGGACCGGCGGATCCTGCGCCGGCCAGCCCCTGCGTGCCACACCACCGCACTCCGAGCCGGCGCACACCGGCGCCAGCCAGCCACCTGGACCAACGAAAGTGGAGGTCGCGTGTTCCGTTCACGCACATCTCGCGGTTGTCGCCGCATAGTCACGTTCGCCGCATCGGTCACGCTCACCGTGGGCGTGCTGGCCCCCCTGCCTGCCAGCGCCGAGCGACCGGCTCCCAGCCAGGCGGCGCGGATCCTTCCGGTGCCGCAGCAGATCGACTCGCGTCCGGGATCCGTGGCGCTACCCAGGAACATCGATGTCGTCGTGGGCGAGGCCGCCGACCCGGCAGCGCGTACATCGCTCGTGGAGTTGCTGTCCGCGCACGGCGTCACGGCCCGGATCGTGCACCACGCCGACCTGGCGACACGCGCGCCGATGATCGTCCTGGGCGGGCCGCGCGAGACGCCGGCGAGCACCGATGCGCTACGCGCCCTCAAGGTCGCGGGCCCTGAGTCGCTACCCGGTCAGGGGTACGTGTTGGCGGCTGGTCACGACGAGCGTGGCCGACAGCGGATCGTCCTCTCCGGCGTGGATGGCACCGGCACCTTCTACGCGGTCCAGTCGCTCCGCCAACTGCTCGTGGCCAAGGGCTCCCGGGTGGTCGTCGACGGCGTACAGATCCGCGACTGGCCGGGGTATCAGATCCGTGGCGGTATGGAGTCCTTCTACGGACCGGTCTGGTCGCAGGAAGACCGGCGCTCGCAGATCGAGTTCCTGGCGCGGCACAAGATGAACCAGTTCTTCTACGGGCCGGCGGACGACCTGCGCACCGGTTCGAACTGGGCCTCGTTGTACGACGCGTCCGAGCTGGCCCTGCTGAAGGAGATCGTCGACCTGGCGAAGGCGCGGCATGTCGACTTCGTGTACCGGATCTCGCCGGAGGCGCCGATGGCGCCCAGCAAGGGGATCTGTCACGTACGCGAAACCGATCGGGCCAAGCTGCTGGCACGCTTCGAGCAGATGTGGGACATCGGTGTCCGAAGCTACGTCATCGCCTGGGACGACGTGTCAGGCAACTTCGCCTGCCAGGAGGACCGGGACGCCTACCGCGGCGACCGGTCACCGCTCGCGATCGCCCAGGCCGAAGTCACCAACTTCGTGCAGAAGGAGTTCATCGAGAAGCGCCCCGGCGCCAGCCGCATGGTGACCGTGCCGACGGAGTACTGGGGCATGACGAAGACCCCGTACACGGATCGCTTCGACGAGTTGCTGAGCACCGAGGTCGACCTCTACTGGACGGGTCCGGCAGTGGTCTCGCCGAGCATCACCGAAGCGGACCTCCAGGCTGCCCAGGAGGTGTGGTCGCGGCACCGGATCATGCTCTGGGACAACTACCCGGTCAACGACTACAGCACCAACCGGCTGCTGCTGGGCCCGCTGAAGAACCGCGACGCCGGCATGGCGGACAAGACGATCGGCATCTCGTTCAACGAGCTCGTCGGTTTCCAGGATGCCTCGCAGATCGCCCTCGGCACCCAGGCCGACTACGCCTGGAACCCGGGGGCCTACGACGCGGAACGTTCGTGGACACACACGCTGCAGATTCTCGGCGGTGACGCGTACGAGGAGCTGAGGCTCTTCGCCGAGAACAACCGGGCCAGCGTCCTGGACGCCACCACCCGGCCGGAGTTCGCGGCGCTCATCAACCGTCTCATCGCCGACTACCGGGCGGGCCGTCCCGTGACCGCCCAGCTCGACCGGGTCGACCGTGAGCTGCGCCGCCTCGAGGCGCTCCCCGCCGAACTCCGGGCAAAGCTCGACAACCCCGTCCTGCTCAAGCAGATCGCGCCCTGGCTGGACCGCGTCGGCGTTACCGGCCAGGCCGGTCGGGCAGCCCTGCGTATTCTCAAGGCTCAGGACAAGGGTGCCAGCGAAGCCGCCTGGGTGGCCCGACGGGACCAGTCGAACGCCCGTCTCATCCTCGACCGCACCTGGCACCAGATCAGCCCCGGTCCGGTCGACGAGCTGCTGAGCTTCGCGGCGTCCCAGAACGACGCCTATATCGGCGACCGCTGGTACGGGGACCTTGGCGCCCCCACCGGTACCCCGGCTGCCGCATCGGGTTCCCGGTTGGCGAATCTTACCGACCGGCGCGACGACACGGCCTACGTCGCCGCCAGCGCGCCGCAGGCCGGGGACGCGATCACGGTCCCGATCACCAAGCCGCACAAGCTTTCGGCGGTGACCGTGGTACAGGACGCGACCGCCCCCGCGGACGGCATGATCCAGGCGCTCGTGGGCGACACCTGGGTGGACCTCGGGCAGCTCGCCGACGGATTCACCAAGGTGCCGGCCAAGGACGTCACAGCCAGCGCGGTCCGGATCCAGTGGACTCCCGGTAGCGTCGCGCCGCGCGTCTACGAGATCGTCCCGTACTACTCCGACGTGCTGCGCGGTCGGGTCTCGGTCGAACCGTCGGGCGCGTTCATCGCGCCCGGGGCGACCAAACGGTTCCAGGTCGCTCTCGAGGTGTTCGACGAGGGCCGGGTGAAGGCAAATGTCGCTGCCAGTGGCCCGGACGGCTGGACCGTCACCCCGGCGACGCAGGTTCTCCAGGCGCGACCGGATGGTCGGACCATCGTCACGAGCGTGCCGGTCGCCGTTACCGTCCCGGCCGGCACCGCCCCGGGCCGGCACCAGGTGACAGTGACGTTCCACAAGGATGGCGTCGCGCCGGTGAACCTGCCGCTGACGATCATCGTGGGGGAGGGCAACTATCCGGAACTCGTGACCACGGCCAACCCGTCCGGTTACTGGAGGCTGGGCGACGCGGCCGGTTCCACGACTGCCGTCGACAGCTCCACCAGCGGGCAGAACGGAACCTACCTGGGTGCGGTGCCGGGTGTCGGGGGCGTGCTCGCCGGCAACGGTGCGGCCGACATCTCGAACGGCTACATCGACGTGCCGCGTGCCCCGCGTACCAATCTGACCGGGCCCTTCACGTTGGAGGCGTGGGTCAAGCTCGACACGCTCGTTCCGTCGCCCGGGCAGGCGATCATCGAGAGCTACACCGGGCCGGCGCACAGCGGGTACGCGTTGAGGGCGAGCAGCGGCGTCCTGCAGGCGTGGTCGCTCGGCTCTCCGGGTAAGGGACACGGCGTCGTGTCCGGTCGCACCCAGCTGACGCCGAACAAGTGGCACCACGTCGCCGCCGTGTTCGACGGATCGCGGCTGACCGTGTACCTCGACGGCGTCGCGGACAACACTGTCGCGACGACGGTGGCCCCGGGCAGCGGTACGGCCAGCGTCAAGCTCGGTGGCCGCGGAGACGACTCGTCCCAGCGGCTGCAGGGCGACCTCGACGAGGCGGCGATCTATGATCGCGCGCTGACGGCGACCGAGATCCAGGAGCACTACTTCGCCGGAATCGGGTAGCCAGATCATCCGGATGCGCGTCAGCCGCCCTGCGTCGGTGGGCTGACGCGCATCTGGATGGCGTAGCGGTCCCCACGGTAGAGCGACCGCCCGAACTCCACGACCTTGCCCATGTTGTCGACGGAGATGCGCTCGATCAGGAACGCCGGGCTGTCCTCGGCGACTTCGAGCCGCTTCGCCTCGGTGGCGGTCAGCCGCGCGATGGTGACGGTCTGCCGTGCCGATTCGAGTCGTACGCCGAAGGCGCGCCCCAGAACGTCGTAGAGCGAGTCGTCGCGCCCCAACACGTCGAGCAGGGTGGGGAATCGCGCCGCGGCGAGGTTGGTCCGCTCCAGCGCCATCGGGATCTCGTCGGCGGTACGGATCCGCTCGATGTAGTGGGTCGGCTCGCCCGGAGCGATGCCGAGGTTGACGGCCACGGTGCGGGTGGCCGGGCGGGTGCGACTGCGATAGCTCTTGGCGCCCGGCGTCATGCCGCGCATTCGCATGTCCTCGCTGAAGGAACGGAATATCTCCGAATGGGTCAGGGTCGGATGCTGCACGAAGGTGCCACGCCCAGGGACCCGCCGGACCATTCCTTTCGTCTCCAGCGCGTCGATGGAGCCTCGGACAGTCATCCGGGCCACGCCGAACCGCTCGGCGAGGACCCTCTCGGACGGGAGCAGCGCGCCGTCTCGGGAGTTCAGCACCAAGGCGGTGAGCACGTCGATGATGTGCCTGCCCTTACCGCGGCTCTGCTCCGCCAGTACCGACTCAAGCGCTCCGTCGCTCGGCTCGTGTCGCGTCCTTGGCACGAGTTCGTCTCCTTTCTATGCGATTGACGCCATCGTACGGGCAGCACCGCGCACCTCGGATGGCATCGCCCTACCCGTTGACCAGCGGTCTATACCAGTATTACAGTCGAGCTCTCCCCGGGTCGGCTGGGGTGCCGACAACGACGATCGGAGACACGGATGCCCAGGAAGTGCGGTGTGTTGGGAGCAGCGGCGCTGCTCACCGTCACCCTCGCCGCGTGCGCACCAGGCAGCGGCGAGAGCGGTGACAGCGGCGGTGACGCCGTCAACCTGAAGGTCTGGGGATGGCGACAGGAGGATGTCGCGGCATACAACAAGATCTTCCAGATCTACGAGGACGCCAACCCCGGTGTGACCGTGGAATACGTCCCCTACAAGAACACCGAATACGACACGATCCTCAAAACAGGGCTCACCGACGCCAGCGGCCCCGACGTGGCGCAGCTCCGTTCCTACGGCCTGCTCCAGCCGCTGGTCGCCGCCAGCGGTCTGGTACCCCTCGATGACCAGATCAAGGAGTTGTCCGGCTTCTCGAAACCAGTTCTCGACGGCGCCCGAGGCGAAAGCGACGGAAAGGTCTACGGAGTGCCTTTCGCACTCCAGACCCTGCACGTGATCTACAACGAGAAGCTCTTCGCCGATCACGGCATCACGGCCCCCACCACCTGGGCCGACATGATCGCGGCGTTCGAAAAGCTCAACAGCGCCAAGGTCATCCCGCTGGCGAGCACGGTCACCGACACCTGGATGCTGCCGATCCAGCACGAGATCTTCGGCGCCACGACGTACGGTGGCACCGACTACCTCACCAAGATGCTCGCCGGCGGGGCGAAGTTCACCGACGCCCCCTGGGTGAAGTCGGTAGAGGCGTGGAAGGGCACCAACAAGTACTGGCCACCGCAGTCCTCCGGGGTGAGCTACGCCGACGCACAGGCACTCTTCACCTCCGGCCGCGCCGCGATGTTCCCGGGCGGGATCTGGGAGCTCGGCGTGTTCGAGAAGGCCAACCCCGACCTGAAGATGGGCATCTTCAACGTGCCGCCCGCACCCGGCGCGGCGGTCGACAAGACGCTCGTTCCCGGCTACGTCGACGGTTCGTTCGGAGTCTCGGCGAAGTCCCCCAAGCGGGAGGCCGCGCTGGACCTGGTGCGATGGATGGCGTCGGAGGAGTTCGGCCGCGCGTACTCCGACGAACTGCGCCAGATCTCCGCGGTGCCAAACGTCCAGCCCCAGGACAAGCTCCTGGCCCAGGCCTTGCGGGGCTACCAGGAGAACCCGAGCCCGTACGTCACCTACGCGTACTTCTCCGGTGGGTCGCCCACGGCCTGGGACCTCGCCTCGGCGGCCTTCTCCGACTATCTGCTCGGGCGACGGGACGCCGCTGATGCGGCCGGACACATCCAGCGAGGGGTCGATCAGTGGTTCCGGCCCAAGAACTGAATGTCCGTCCTGCCCGGCGGCGACGCCGCCAGGCAGGACGGACCCCTCCGGGGTGGATCGCGGCATTCTGCCTACCGGCATTCGCCCTCTACGGCCTGTTCGTCGTGGTGCCTCTGGTCACCGCCTTCTACTACGGGCTGTTCCGCTGGGAGGGCACCCGCCAGGCGGGCTTCGTCGGCATCGGCAACTACCGGGAGATCCTCACCCGCTATCCGCTGAGCGATGAGATCACCACCGCGCTGGGGCACAACGTGCTCTTCTTCGTCGGCACCATGGCGATCCAGAACACCATCGGGCTCGGCCTGGCCGTACTCCTCCACCGGAACCCGTGGGGGAAGCGGTTGTTCCAGACCCTCTTCTCCCTTCCCTACCTGATCAGCCCGCTGATCGTCGGCTACATCTGGTCGCTCCTGCTGAGCCCCACCTTCGGCCCGATCAATCACGTGCTCAGGGCTGTCGGCCTGGACTCGTGGGCACGCCCGTGGCTCGGTGAGCCGGACACCGCGCTGCCGGTACTGATCCTGGTCAACGCCTGGCAGTGGATCGGTGGGCCCATGCTCATCTTCGGCGCCGCCCTGGCCGGTGTCCCACGCGAGTTGGAGGAGGCCGCCGCCATCGACGGCGCATCAGCCACCAGGGCCTTCTGGAGTGTCCGGTTCCCCCTCCTCATGCCGGCCGTCGGGGTGATCACCGTTCTGACGTTCATCGGGAGCTTCAACATCTTCGACCTCGTCTACGCGCTGGGCGGATCCGACGGCGGACCCGGCGGCGCGATGGACGTGCTGGGCCTGCTCTACTACCGGACCGCCTTCCAGGGCGGCAGCAACGCGATCGGAGAGTCCTCGGCGTTGGCCATGCTGATCTTCGTACTCATCTTCGGGATCTCCGTCCTACTGGAGCGGGCACTGCGCCGCCGGGAGGTCACCTAGATGAACGCCGTGACGACCACCCCTCGCACGACGCCGGGAACCGCCAGTGGGCCCTCACGCCCGGACAGCACCCGCCAGCGTCCACTCACCCGCGGCATCGCTGTCCAGGTCGTTCTGTGGGCGTATGCCGGCATCGCCTTCGGCCCGCTGCTGCTGGTGCTGATCGGTTCGTTCCGTTCCAACGCGGAGATCCTTCGCGCACCGGTCGGGTTGCCCGGTTCGCTCGACGTGAGCAACTACGTCCGCGCCTGGGAGACCGCGTCGATCTCGACGTACCTGATCAACTCCCTGACGGTGACCGGCGCTTCGGTGGTGCTGTGCGTCGGCGTGTCGGCGCTGGCCGCCTACGCCCTGGCCAGGTGGAGATTTCGGGGACGCGCTCTGCTGGCGGCGTTCTTCCTGTCGGGCCTGATGATTCCCGCGAAGCTCGGCCTGCTGCCGGTGTTCTACATGTTCCAGTCGATGGGTCTCATCGACAGCCGGATCGGGCTGGTGCTGCTCTACGCGGCGAGCGGCGTTCCGTTCTCCGTTTTCGTGATCATGGGATTCATGCGGGGGTTCCCCGGGGAGTTGGAGGAGGCCGCGAGGCTCGACGGAGCGCACGAGGGACGCCTGTTCGTGTCGATCGTGCTGCCCCTGATGCGTCCGGCGCTCGCGGTGGTCACGGTCTTCCAGTTCGCGCCGACCTGGAACGACTTCTTCTACCCGCTGGTGCTGATGCGCAGCGGCGACAAGTACACCATCCCCGTCGGACTGACCCGGTTCTTCGGCGAGTTCGCCGCCGATCGCGGCACCCTGTTCGCCGGGCTCGTGATCGCTCTGGTCCCGCTGGCCGTGGTGTTCGCACTGGCGACCAAGCAGATCGTCGCCGGTCTGACCGCCGGGATGTCACGATGACAGCCACCATCACCATCGACGGCGGAAAATCGCAGCTCAGGATGCTGCTGAGCACCCCGGAGGGCCGTCACCTCGGGGTCGGGCCCGGCTTCGTCCACCAGCCCGGCGAGGACGGCGTCACCAGGATCCTGGAGTCCATCCGCGGCGCTGCGGGCACCATCTCCCTTCCCACAGAGGTGGCAGGGGTGCTCGCCGGACTGACCGGCATACCGGGTGATCGCGCCGAGCGTCGACACCTCGCCCTCGCCATCACGAGACTCCTCGGCGGCCCCACCACGATCGTGGAGGACAGCGTCCTCGCCCACGCCGGTGCCCTCGCCGGTGCCGGCGTGCTCCTGTGCGTCGGCACCGGGACGACAGTTCTGGCGGTGGCCGCCGACGGAAACTACGCCCGGCTCGACGGGTGGGGCCCACATCTCGGCGACCGCGGCAGCGCGTTCGCCATCGGGCTGGCCGGAATGCGCGCCGCGACGGCGTCGTACGACCGGGTCGGCCCGGAAACCGCGCTGGTCGACCGCCTCGTCGCTGCGCTCGGGGGCAGCGACCTGGCGGCGCTCCAGCGGTACTACCGGGACCCCGCCATGATCCCACGCACGGCGGCCTTCGCTCTCGACGTCCTCGACTCGGCCGCCCAGGGCGACCCGGTGGCGACCCGCATCTGCGCCACGGCCGCAACCGATCTCGCTGACGCGGTGGCGGCGGCGACAAGCCGACTCCGCCTCGACGGGGCGGACCGCCGGGTTTCGTACAGCGGGCGGCTCCTGTCCCCGGGGAACGCCCTCTACCGGGCACTGTCCACAGAGCTCGACGCCAGAGGAGTGCCGCTGGTCAGCCCCAGGGCCAAGCCGCTCGAGGGCGGCCCCACGCTCCTGCGCGGCACCGGCCCCTACGCCCGCCTGCTGGCGGACCAGAACCCGGGCGGAGACGCGTGAGGGTCGGACACGGGACGGCCCGCTTCGCGGCCGTGCCCGGAGAACCCATGGGTGGATACATCGACCGGTCCCAGGGCGTCCAGGGCGTCCTCGACGCGCTCGAGGTCCACGTGGTGACCTTCGCCGACGACGGCCACCGGTTCGCGCTGGTGGTCGCGGACCTGATCTGCGTGAATGTCGACGTCGTCGATCGCATCCGGACCGCCATGCGGGGCATCGGCGTGCCCTCCTGCTGGGTTGCTGCCACGCACACGCACGCGAGCCCCGAGTCGGGCTGTTTCCCCGGCGGCGGGGTCACGCCACGATCCGTCGGCGACCGGCTCGTCGCCGCGTCACTCACGGCCGCGCGCCACGCCGTGGCGTCCGAGCGGGCAGCCAGGCTCGGCGCCACCCGCACCCTGGTTCCCGGGCTCGCGGGTCGCCGCAACCTCGCGGCCACACCGCCGATGGACATTCCCGTCGACACCATCGCGGTCACCGCGGATGACGCCGTGGTCGGCCTGATCGTGGTCTCCCCGGTCCACCCGACCGTCCTGCCCGCCGACAACAACCAGGTCAGCGCCGACCTGAGTGGCGGTATCCGCCGAGCACTGTCCGCGCCCGACAGGTGGGTGGTCGTCGCCACCGGTGCCGCCGGCGACATCAGCACCCGGCACACCCGCCAGGGACACGGGCGACCGGAGGTGGACCGGCTCGGCGCCCGGGTGGCCAGCCGCGTGGAGCCGCCACCATCCGACGGCCACGTTCCGGCGGCGCCGGTGCGGCCACCGGTCTCGCGCAACGTCCGGCTCCGGCCCAAACAGCCGGTGGAGTTCGACGCGTCCGCCCTGCCGGCCCCCCAGGTCGGAGACGACCGGATCCGCCTGGTCCTGCAACAGGGACTGCGCATCGCGGAGGAGCAGGCCGCCCGCCAGCGCACCGAACCGTACGTGGCCGAGGTCGCGGCGGTCGACCTCGACGGGGTCACGGTCGTCGGTGTCCCCGGCGAGTTGTTCCTGGAACTGGGCGAAGCGATCCGCTCGGCGGCGGCGGACCAGGTCTCCGACGTCGTCGTCCTCGGCTACACCAACGGCTACCTCGGTTACCTACCCACCCGCGACACACCACCCTGCTACGAAACCTATGCCAGCCCGGTCAGCGCCGGCAGCGGAGAGATCCTCGTCGAGGCCGCCGTCGAGGCCGCCCGTGAAGCCGCCCGCGACCGCGACCGTTCCAGGAGGAACAGTGTCTGAACCCGCCTACGCCGACATCGCCCGGACCGCACTCGAACAGATCCTCGCCACGCAGCTCGGTGCCATCGAGTCGGCGGCCACGCTCGTTGCCGACACCATCGCCGCCGACGGTGTCCTCCAGGCGTTCGGGACCGGCCACTCACGTATCGTCACCCTCGAACTCGCGGCACGCGCCGGTGGTCTCGCCCCCGTCGGCATGCTGGCGGTGAAGGACCTCGTGATGTTCGGCGGCGCCGACCCGGGACCGATCCTCGACCCGACGTACGAGCGCGAGTCCGGCCTGGCCGAACGGATCTACGCGCTCGCCGCGCCCGCCGCGCAGGACGCCTTCCTGATCGTCTCCAACTCCGGCATCAACGCCGCCATTGTCGAGATGGCGACGCTGGCCCGTGAGCGGGCACATCCGATCGTCGCCGTCACCTCACTCGCACACACCCGCTCCGCCGGGGCACGTACCACCGAGGGGCCGCATCTCGCCGACCTGGCCGACGTGGTGATCGACAACCTGGCCCCGGCGGGGGACGCGGCACTGGAGATCACCCCAGGCGTTCGGATAGGGGCGGTCTCGTCGTTCACGGGGGTGCTCATCGCGCAGCTCCTCACCGAACTGGTCTGCCGCCGGCTGCTGGAGCGCGGCATCAACCCGCCGGTACACACCTCCGCGAATCTCGCCTGGGGCGACGCGCGCAACGCCGCCCTCCAGGAGCGGTACCGCGATCGGGTCCGTCCGATCGAGCCCTGACCGGCACGCGGTTGGCACCGAGGTCGACACAACCGTCGCGACGGCACCTGGCCGGGCGCCGGACCGTCGGCCGGTCAGAAGTGGCGCAGCAGTTCGGGGAAGGCAGACAGCCGCAGTACGCCCGGGTCGGCCGGGTCCAGTTCGTCGTGCTCCAGCACCCAGGTGTTGTCGTTGGGAATGAACACGGCGTTCAGCCCGGCGGCGCGGGCGGGCCGGATGTCGGACTTCGGGGAGTTGCCGATCATCCAGGTGACCGCGGGGTCGACGCCGTGTTCCCGGGTCAGCCACCGGTAGGTGTCGACGTCCTTCTCCCGCACGATGTGCGCGGCCCGGAAGTGGTGCAGCAGCCCGGATGCGTCGAGCTTGCGCTGCTGCTCCGCACGCTCACCCTTGGTCAGCAACAGCAGCTCGTGCCGACCGGCCAGGGCGTCCAAGGCCTCGGTGACCCCGGGCATCAACTCCACCTGGTGCGCGACCAGGGCCGCCGCCAGGCCATCGATCTCGCGCCGCTCCGCCTCGGTGGCGGGTCGCTGCCGCAGCCGCTCCAGGCACTCCCCCAGGCTGCGTAGGAAGACCTTGCTGCCGTACCCGTGGGCGACCGCGTTGGCCCGCTCGATGTCGTCGAGAATCGCCCGGATCTCGGCCCGGTCGAGGGTCGGATGGTCCAGCCACTCCAGGAAGTCGCCGATCACCCGCTCGAAGAGGACGTTGTTCTCCCAGAGTGTGTCGTCGGCGTCGAAGACGAGCACCTGCCCGTCGCGTCGGCGGCTCACGTTCCCCATGTTCTTCCTCCCCGGTGCTGGCCGGGGCCACGGTACTGCGGGCCGCCGGCCCACTCATCCGAGTTTCGTCGGGGCCGCCGCCCGCGACGGGATCGCGGGCCGGCGAGCTGTCCGGCCTCCGGCACGGCGGCCCCGGTCGCGC
The DNA here is from genome assembly GCF_040652795.1 of Micromonospora sp. NPDC048170. Classification (NCBI taxonomy): domain Bacteria; kingdom Bacillati; phylum Actinomycetota; class Actinomycetes; order Micromonosporales; family Micromonosporaceae; genus Micromonospora; species Micromonospora sp. NPDC048170. The sequence goes on along the minus strand of NZ_JBEZMR010000022.1, from coordinate 86,304 downwards.
GGGCTCAGCGGCGCAGGGTGAGGATCAGGTCGGCGACCAACGCCGTCCAGCCGGTCTGGTGCCAGGCGCCCAGCCCGGCGCCGTTGTCGCCGTGGAAGTACTCGGGGAAGCAGATCAGGTCCCGCCAGTCCGGGTGGGTCTGGAAGAGCTGGGCGGCGCCGTAGATCGGCCGCCGGCCCCAGTCGTCGCGGGTGAACAGCGAGATCAGCCGCGCGGAGAGGTCGTCGGCGACCTCGTCGAGGGTCCGCTTCGCCCCGGAGCGCGTCGGGTACTCCACCTGGAGGTCGTCGCCGAAGAAGGCCGCGTAGTCGCGCAGGGCGCTGATCAGCAGGAAGTTGGTCGGCATCCAGATCGGGCCGCGCCAGTTCGAGTTGCCACCGAACAGGCCGCTGGTCGACTCGGCCGGTTCGTAGCCGACGCTGAACTCCTGGCCGCCGAGGGTCACCGAGAACGGCTTGTCGAGGTGTGCCCGGGACAGCGTGCGCAGGCCGTACTCGGAGAGGAACTCGTCGGTGTCGAGCATCCGGGCGAGCAGCTTGACGATCTGCTCCGGGCCGACCATGGACAGCAGCCGGTGCTGACGCCCGTCGGGGCCGAGCCGCCGGGCGCCGATCACGTCGGCGTACTCGGGGCGGTTGGTCAGGAACCAGCGCAGCCGGGCGCTCAGCTCGGGCAGCCGGTGCAGGGTGCGGGCGGTGAGTCGGGTCGTCGCCGCGAGCGGCAGCAGGCCGACAACCGAGCGGACCTTTAGCGGCACCTTCGTGCCGTCGGCGAGCCGCAGCACGTCGTAGAAGAACGCGTCCTCGTCGTCCCACAGGCCCTGCTCGTACGCGGCGGCGGCGATGTACGTGAAGTGCTCGAAGAACTTGGTGGCGGTGTCCACCCAGGTGCGGTCTCGCTCGGCCAGCACGACGGCGATGTCGAGCAGGTTCAGCGCGTACATGGCCATCCAGCCGGTGCCGTCGGACTGCTCCAGCACCCCGGCCACCGGCAGCGCCGCCGACCGGTCGAACGGGCCGACGTTGTCCAGCCCGAGGAAGCCGCCCTCGAAGACGTTGTTGCCGCCGGTGTCCTTGCGGTTGACCCACCAGGTGAAGTTGAGCAGCAGCTTGTGCATCACCCGGGCCAGGAAGTCGTGGTCCCGGCCACCGTCGATCTCGAAGACCTTCAGCGCCGCCCACGCGTGCACGGGCGGGTTCACGTCGCCGAACGCCCACTCGTACGCCGGGATCTGGCCGTTGGGGTGCAGGTACCACTCGCGGAGCAGGAGCAGCAGTTGCTCCTTGGCGAAGCCGGGGTCGACCCGGGCGATGCTGACGCAGTGGAAGGCCAGGTCCCAGGCCGCGTACCAGGGGTACTCCCACGGGTCCGGCATGGAGATCACGTCGAAGCTCGCCATGTGCCACCAGGCGCTGTTGCGCCCGTGCCGGCGGCCGGAGGGCGGGGGCGTGGAGCCCGGATCGCCCTCCAGCCAGCGCTTGACGTCGAAGTGGTAGAACTGCTTGCCCCACATCAGCCCGGCGATCGCCTGCCGGGCGACCAGGGCCTCGTCGGGGGTCGCGGCGGCCGGGATCACCCCGGCGAAGAAGCGGTTCGCCTCCGCCCGCCGGGCCCACAGCACCGCGTCGAAGCCGTCGCCCAGGTCGGCCGCCGGCGGCGGGGCGCCACCGGGTGGCGGGGCGGTGCGGGTCAGCCGCAGCCGGATCCGCCGCTGCTCCCCCGCCGGCACGTCCAGCACGTAGTGCAGCGCGCCCTTGGTGCCCTCCCGCGCCGGGTTGACGGTCGCGGCCCCGTCGACCACGTGGTCGTTGATGCCGTCCTTCGGGTAGCGGGACCGGCCGGGCAGCCCCCAGAGCCGCTCGGCGTTGGTGTCGTTGTCGCAGAGCAGCGGCGTGGGCTCCCCGTCACCCTCCAGCAGCAGTTGGCCGAGCACCCGGTGCTCGCCGACCAGCCGCGACCCCTCGCCGACCAGCCGGGGCATCCGGTCGCCGCCGGGCAGCCCCCACGCCCAGGTGTTGCGGAACCACAGGGTGGGCAGCACGTGCAGGGTGGCCGCCCGGTCGCCGCGGTTGGCGACGGTCACGACGACGCACATGTCCGTCGGGCTGGCCTTGGCGTAGTCGACGGTCACCGCCCAGTACCGGTCGTCGTCGAAGATGCCGGTGTCGACCAGCTCGTACTCGGTGTCGTCCCGGCCGCGCAGCGCGTTCACCGCGACCAGTTCGTCGTACGGGAAGGCGGCCTGCGGGTAGTGGTGCCGCCAGCGCATCCAGGAGTGGGTGGGGGTGGAGTCCTCGTACCACCAGTACTCCTTGGCGTCCTCGCCGTGGTTGCCGCCGTCGCCGCCGAGGCCGAACATCCGCTCCTTGAGGATCGGGTCCCTGCCGTTCCACAGGGCGAGGGCGAAGCAGAACGTCTGCCGGTCGTCGCAGACGCCCGCCATGCCGTCCTCGCTCCACCGGTACGCTCGGGACCGCGCGTGGTCGTGCGGGAAGTAGTCCCAGGCCGTACCGTGCTCGCTGTAGTCCTCCCGTACCGTCCCCCACGCCCGCTCGGACAGATAGGGACCCCATGCGCGCCAGTCCTGCTCCCCGGCGTCGGCCTGAGCCAGGCGGAGCCGTTCGGGGTCGGGCGCGGAGTCGTCGGGGGGTGGCACGTCGGTGATCACTCGCACATCTTCGACGCCGCCGGAGGACTTCACCACAGGAGCCATTCTCGCCGTGGCCTGTCGCACCCCGCCGCCGGTGGAGGAAAGTTGATCGAGATTCGCTTCGGTTCGCAGGTGTGCGGCGACCTGACCGGCGGCGCCGCCCGGGAGTGGCTGGTCACCGACGGTCTCGGCGGCTACGCCACCGGCACGGTGAGCGGGTTGCGCACCCGCCGCTACCACGGCCTGCTCGTGGTGGCGGGCGAGACGCCGGCGTCCCGCCGGGTGGGACTGGTCGGCCTGGACCCGGCCGTGCTGTTCCCCTCCGGCGCCCGCGTGCGCCTGGGCGCGCACGAGTGGTCCTCCGGCGACGTCGACCCGCGCGGCTTCGAACTGCTGGAGCGGTTCGACCTGACCGACGGGCTGCCCCGGTGGCGCTGGCGGATCGGCGACGTGGTGATCGAGCGGGAGCTGGCGATGACGCACGGCCGCCCGTGCGTGGCCGTGGTGCACCGGCTGGTCTCCGGCGGGCCGGTGCGCCTCGACCTGGCGGCCGTCTGCACCTGGCGGGACGCGCACGGCGAGCGCCGCGCCGACGGCCCGACCCCTCGGATGGAGCCGGTGCCGGGCGGGGCGGTGGTCGAGAGCGGGTTCCGGCTGGCCGGGCCGGGCTGGAGCCCGGAGGGCCAGTGGTGGCTCGGCGTGCACCACCGGGAGGAGGCGGCGCGCGGCCTGAACCCGGACGAGGACCTCTGGTACGCGGGCCGCTTCTCGGGTGGGCTCCAGCGCCCGGGTGACACCGTGTCGGTGCTCGCCTGGGCCGGCGACCTGGCCGAGGAGCCGCCCCCGGCGACCGAGGTGGTGGCGGCGGCGCGGGCCCGCAACCGGCGGGTGGTGGCCGCGGCGAAGCCGGCCGACCCCGTCGAGGCGACTCTCACGCTGGCCGCCGACGCGTTCGTGATCGGCACGCCCACCGGGCCGGACGTGGTGGCCGGCTACCCGTGGTTCGGCGCCTGGTCGCGGGACACGATGATCTCCTACGAGGGGCTGTTCCTCTGCACGAACCGGGCCGACGAGGGCCGGGAGCTGCTGCGGGCGTACGCCGCGACGCTCTCGGAGGGGATGCTCGCGAACACCGCCGACACCGGCCGGGTGGAGTACAACACCGTCGACGCGACCCTGTGGTTCCTGCACGCGGTGAGCCGGCACGTCACCGTCACCGGCGACACCGACCTCGGCGACGAGCTGCTGCCCGCCCTGCACGGGGTGGTCGACGCGCACCTGGCCGGCACCCGGTTCGGCATCGCCGTCGACCCGGCCGACGGGCTGCTCACCCAGGGCGGCACCCCCGGCACCGCGCTGACCTGGATGGACGCCCGGGTGTACGGGGTGCCGGTCACGCCGCGCACCGGCAAGCCGGTGGAGGTCAACGCGCTGTGGGTCAACGGGCTGGCCGGCCTCGCCGAGCTGACCGAGCTGGCGGGGCGGGACGCGACCGACCTGCGGCGGCTGCACGAGCGGGCCGTCGCCGCGTTCCGGGACAGGTTCCCCGCCCCGACGGGCTGGCTGCACGACGTGGTGGACGCACCCGCGCCCGCGTACCCGCTGGGTGGGGCCGCGCACCACGACGACGACCTGCTGCGCCCCAACCAGCTGCTGGCCTGGTCGCTGCCGTACGCCCCGCTGGTGCCCGACGAGCCCACCGTGCGCCGGGTCGCCGGCGGGCTGCTCACCCCGCTGGGCCCGCGCAGTCTCTCCCCCGACTCGCCGGAGTTCGTCGGGCGGCACCGGGGCGGTCCGGCCGAGCGGGACGGCGCGTACCACCAGGGCACCGTCTGGCCGTGGCTGCTCGGCCCGTACGCCGACGCCGCCCGGCGGGCGAGGATGCCGGTCGACGACCTCTTCGTCGGCGTCGAGGCCCACCTGACCGAGTTCGGCCTGGGGTCGGTGAGTGAGACGGCCGACGGCCTCGCCCCGCACGCCGCGACCGGGTGCCCGTTCCAGGCGTGGTCGGTCGCCGAGCTGCTGCGCGCCCGCAGGAACGGCCGGTAGCGCTTTACACGACCGCAACGAAGGCGTCTCCGCTGGTTAGCCAGCCACCAGCAGGATGGGTCCCGATCCGGTCGCGACCGCGACGGGCGCCGGTTCCGGTGCCCGCCGGTGCGCACTCGGGGACAACTCAAAGGGGCCGCCATGTCACCTGACGCCGATGTGATCGACATCCACCCCGCCCGGCGACAGCGGGTGCTGATGCTCTCCTGGGAGTACCCGCCGGTCCTCGTCGGCGGGCTGGGCCGGCACGTACACGCCCTCTCCGTGGCCCTCGCCGCCGCCGGCCACGAGGTCACCGTCGTCACCCGACACACCGACGGCGCACCCCTGGAGGAATACGCCGACGGCGTCCGCATCATCCGCGCCACCGAGGACCCGGTCACCTTCCCCCTGGCCACCCCCTCCCTCCTGGCCTGGACCATGGCCTTCAACCACACCCTCACCCGCGCCGCCCTGCGCGCCACCGAAGCCAACACCTACGACGTCATCCACGCCCACGACTGGCTCGTCGCACACACCGCGATGACCCTGCGCCAACACCTCGACATCCCCCTCGTCACCACCATCCACGCCACCGAAGCCGGCCGACACCAGGGCTGGTTGCCGGAAGAGATGAACCGCACCATCCACGGCGTCGAACACTGGCTCACCAGCGAATCGGGCCGGATCATCGCCTGCTCCGGCTACATGCGCGACCAGGTCACCACGCTCTTCGGCGTGCCCGCCGGGCAGATCGACGTGGTGCCCAACGGGGTCGACGACCGGGCCTGGCGTGCCCGGCCGGGGGCCGTCACCGCCGCCCGGGCCCGGTTCGCCGCCGACGGCCCGCTCGTCGGGTACGCCGGCCGGCTGGTCTACGAGAAGGGCGTGCAGCACCTGGTGCACGCGGTGCCGTACCTGCGCGACCGGCACCCCGGGCTGCGGGTGGTGATCGCGGGGGACGGCCCCTACCGCGCCGAGCTGGAGGAGCAGGCCCGCCGCCTCACGCTCGGGCAGACCGTCAGCTTCGTCGGTTTCCTGGACTCGGTTCGGCTTCCGGCGCTGTTCGGCGCCACCGACGCGACCGTGGTGCCCAGCCTCTACGAGCCGTTCGGGATGGTGGCCCTGGAGGCCGCCGCCGCCGGGGCGCCGCTGGCCGTGGCCCGCACCGGCGGCCTCGCCGAGATCGTCGAACCGGGCGTGACCGGGGTGACCTTCCCGCACAGCGACCCGGACGCCCTCGGCGAGGCGGTCGACCAGCTCCTCGGCGACGAGGTCTTCGCCAGGAGGGTGGCCCGGCGGGCCCGCGTCATGGTCGGCCGGCGGTACGGCTGGGCGGCCATCGCCGCCCGGACCGTCGACACGTACGCGACGGCCCGCCGGGAGCACGGCCCGACGCAGGCCCGACGCGCCGCCTCCCGGCTCGGCGAGGCCCGCCGGAGGATCACCATTCCCGAGGGGAACCTCCTCGCGGTCGGCGGTGCCGCCTGCTGAGCAGGCCGCCGTCCGGTGACCGCCAGACCGGCCCGTCCGCCGCCCGGCGCGGCATACTTCCTGCCGGGACGGCGCAGCCGCCCGCCCCCTCCCTGCCACCGTCCCTGGTGGACGTCCGGTCGATGCCCCTGCGGTGCGACACGAACTACAGTGGCGTAGTTTTGGCGCTCAAGATCCCTGGGGAGGGTGAGCCGACATGATGGGACCGTCCCACGCGCTGTCCGGCGCGGCGGTGTGGCTGGCCGGGTCCTGGGCGCTGCAACAGTTCGCCGACTACCACCAGTCGCCGCTGGAACTCGCCGTCGGCACCGCGGTCTGTGCGGGCGGGGCGCTCTTCCCGGATCTCGACCTGTCCGGCAAGGTGACCCGCAACCAGGGTGGGGCGACCGTCGCCCGCACCTTCGGCGTGTTCTCGCTCTTCATCGCCGAGGTGATGGAGAAGATCTCGCTGGGGGTCTACTACGCGACCAAGCTCAGCAAGGACCCGCGCCGCAACAACGGCCATCGGACCCTGACCCACACCATCCCGTTCACCCTGCTGGTCGGCTGGGGCACCACCACGCTCTGCGCCGCGTACGGCAAGTGGGCCGTCATCGGCATCCTGTTCTTCATGTTCGGGCTGGCGCTGCGCGGCCTGTTCGACAAGTGGGCGGAACGCGCCGGTTGGGTCATCGTGACCCTCGCGTCGGCCGGCGCAGCCTGGTACACCTTCGCCAACCTGCCCGGCGGCCGGGGCTACCCGCTGATCGGCACCGCCGTGGGGGTCGGCTGCTTCGTGCACATCCTCGGCGACATGATCACCCGGGCCGGGGTGCCGATCCTCTGGCCGATTCCGATCAAGCGTCGGATGTGGACGCCGATCGGGCTGCCCAACAAGATCGCCCTGCGGGCCGGCGGCAAGACCGAGGTGGTGGTCGTCCGGGCCGTGCTGACCGCGATCTCGGTGCTCGCGGCGGTCGGTCTGGTCGCCCCGTCGGTGCTGCAACGCTTCAACATCGACGTCTGACGGCGTTTCCTCTTCAGTTGACCGAACGCCAGGAACGAGAGTTCGGAGAACGATACCTTCAGGTTGTCGGGCCGCCGGCCGGCCATTCGCACCGACGTCTGCCGAAAGGAGCGTCCGATGGCCCTCTGGACCGATCTTGCGGACTGGCGTGGCCCCACCGCCAACCGGGTCCCGGGCGGCATGGTGGAGGTTCGCGGCCTGGTGGTACACATCGCCGACGGCACCTACGAGGGCACCATCAGCCACCAGCGGGACCCGGACACCGAGAACTCCTCGCACTTCATCGTCAGTCGTGAGGGTGACATCGCGCAGATGGTCGACACCGCGGACAAGGCCTGGACCCAGAAGGCCGGTAACGGACACTGGATCTCGGTGGAGTGCTCCGGGTTCAGCGTCGGCAGCGAGCACCACGCCAGCCATCCCGGCTGGGAGAAGCTGACAAACAAGCAGATCGCCGCCATCGGCCGGATCTTCGCCAAGGTGCACCAGGTGTACGGCGCCCCTCTCGCCCTGACGGCCGACCCGTCGGGCATGGGCCTCGGCCACCACAGCATGGGCGGCCCCGCCTGGGGGCACGACAAGTGCCCCGGCCCCCCGATCATCGCGCAGAAGCCGGCCATCCTGGCCGCCGCCAAACAGATCATCAGCCCGTCCGGACCCACGCCGTCGCCGGACCTCGTCGTACGACGTGCGGCACCCTGACAGCCCCTCAGGCCGCGCGTGCGGTTTTGAAACCAGCGGTGACCTGGGCATCAGCTGGCCTACGGTGAGTCTCGGGGGGTCCCATGGGCGAGATCGTGATCAGCAGTGCAACGACCGGTCTGCAACACCAGCCGGCGGTCGCCGGCCTCAGCTTCCAGCATTTCCTGGTCGTCTGGGCCGACAGCAACGACGCGACCATCAAGGGGCGCATCCTCCGGGCGGACGGCACGCCGCTCGACGACGAATTCTCCGTCAACACGCCCACCCCGGACACCCCGAACACCGACCGGCAGTGGCCCGCGGTCGCCAACGCTGGTTCCGGCCTCGCCGTCGTCTGGATCGAGCAACCGTTCAATCCACCGGGGCCGCCCGTCCCGCAGGTGAAGCTGCAGCGGTTCGATCCGGACGGGCAGAAGATCGGCAATGAGATCCGGGTGAGCACCGGCGACATCGACCCGGGACAGCGGCCGGCCATCACCGGGATGATCGACGGTGGCTACCTGGTCGTCTGGCTCGGCCGCTCGTCCGAGCAGCGCATCCGGGCGCGGCGATTCGGTCCGGACGTCACACCGATCGGCGAGGAGTTCGACGTACCGCAGGCCGCCGGTGCGCATCTCGATCCGACCGTGACCCGGCTCGCTGGCGGGGACACCGTCATCGCCTGGCGCAACGACCCAGCGCAGGTTGGCGGAGGCGCCCTCGTCTTCCGGCTCTTCGATCTTCAGGGCATCCCCCGAAGTGACGAGCTGAGGCCGAACCTGTTCGGTTTCGTCGGGGGGATGGCGACAACCGTCGTCGACGACGGGTTCGCCGTCGCGCACCTCCGCGCCGGCAGCCCCAGTGACCTCGGCCTCCCCACGAGCAGCGTGGAGGCGCACCTGTTCAACGCCGACGGCAGTGACCGGAACGTGCCGATGGGGATCAGCGGCGCAGGGGGGATCGCCTGCAAGCCACCGGCGTTGTCGGCGCTGCCGGGCGGGCGTTTCCTGACGGCCTGGATACAGGCGAGCGCGGAGACCTTTTCCACCAGCCCGAGCGTCATCGCGAAGGTGATGTCCGCGACCCAGGGGTCGATCAACGGGGAGATCCAGTTGAACGAGACCACCGTCGGCGACCGGCGCAGTGCCCGGGTGGCGACGGTCCTTGACGAGGCCGGCACCGGCCAGCGTGCCCTCGTCGTCTGGGCCGAGTGCCTTGAGATCTCCGGCGGCATCCGGTTCGAGGTGCACGGGCGGCCGTTCCGAATCGATCCCGATGGAACGCCAGCGCTGTGACAGCGCCACGGCAGAGCCGAGGGGCGCCGAGGCTGCGCTCGCCCGCCACCTGTCCCGGCCAGCCCCAACCCTGGCGGCCACCCGTAGTAGCGTCTGAAAGCTGGCCACGGCCCAACCACGACGCGGGTTGACCGGTCTTTCCGCGCAACCCGCGTCGCACACCAGCCAGCTACGCGCCGACGCGCTGGGGTGGGACGGTCAGTCCGTAGAGCGCCATCAGTTCCGGGGTGTCGACCCGGCTGCCGTCCGCCACCGAGTCGCAGGCGATGTCGACGATCTGGTCCTTGTGGGCCAGCAGGTATGGCCGGGCGCCGACGTCCGCGCTGGCCAGGGTGGCGATGCCGGACCAGTGCCGGCGCCCGAACAGCATCGGGTAGCCGCGCAGCCCGTCGTAGGTCGCGCAGACCAGCACGTCCGGGTACGGCAGCGCGGTGACCCGGCGTACGGCGGCGACGGTCAGGCCGGGCATGTCGACCGGCACCACCACGACCGCCTCGATGCCCTCGTCGTCGAGCGCGGCCAGGCCGGCCCGGATGGACGAGCCGACGCCCGTCCCCCACGCCCGGTTGATCACCACCGTGGCCCGGCTCAGGTCGGCCGTCTCGCGGACCTGGTCGGCCGCGGCGCCGAGCACGACCACGATCCGCTCGCAGCCCGCCTCGGTCATCGTGTCGATCATCTGGTTCACCAGGGGCTTCTCCCCCTGGTGCAGCAGGGCCTCCGGGCCGCCGATGCGACGGCCCCCGCCCGCGGCGATGATCATTCCTGCGATCCGGTTCAGCTGGGCCCCCTCCACCGTGGAGCGGGCCGTGGCGCGAGGGCACGGCCCGCTCCGTCGTACGGACATCGGGAGCAACGAGGAGGAGGCGGGCCGGGTAGCGGGGCGAAAAGGGAAAATAGTGCAACTGTTACCGGCGTGGAAGGCCGGGACCGGCTGCGCCGACGGTCAGGACGACGCCCCGGTGGCAGCGGCGACCGCGACCGGCATCGGGTCGCGGGGCGGACGCGACAGCAGCCGCGGCAGGTCGCCGCGGGTCTCCGCGAGGAACCCGGCCGCCGTGGCGGAGTAGATCGACATGAGCATGGCCGGCTGGAAGGGCAGCAGTCCCGGGCCCGCCAGCGCGGCACGCCGCTCACCCAGCGACACCGGGCGGTAGGGCACCCCCAGCTCGGCGGCGAGGCCGGCCGCCGTGAGCGTGACCGGCCCGGTCAGCTCGTAGGTGCGGCCACGGTGGGCGGCAGGGTCGGCGGTCACCCGTACGGCGGCGTCGGCCAGATCCTGCCGGGCCACCGCGGCGACCGCTCCCGCGCCGAACGGGGCCGTGACCGCGCCGTCGACCGGGGCGGCCAGTTGACCGAACAGCTCGGCGTAGAGCCCGTTGCGCAGGATCGTCCAGCCCAGCCGGCTCTCCCGCAGCCGACGCTCCGTCCACCGGTGCGCGAGCGCGAAGGCCAGGTGGTCGCCGGCGCCGACCAGGCTCGTGTAGACCACGTGCTCCACCCCGTGCCGCTCCGCCGCCGCGAGAACCCGGTCGTGGCGGGCCAGGACGACGTCGTCCTCGCCGTATCCGGCGGAGACCAGCACCAGCACGCGTACGCCCGTCAGGTCCGGCCCCGCCGGGTCGTCGAAGTCCATGGTCCGCCCGGCGGCGGCGAAGCGACCGGGGGTACGGGTGCCGGCGAGCGGGGCGAGACCCCGCTCGGCCAGTCCGGCGTGGATGAGGGAGCCCAGGTGCCCGGAGGCGCCGGTGACCAACAGCATGAGGGGAGCCTTTCGGTGGTACCGAATCGGAACTAACCTCATCGTCGGGAACCATGGAAGCGGGCACAAGGAGGCACTTCGATGTCAGCAGGGCACACGGCGGTAACCGGCGCGCTGCCGCCCTGCGGCCTGCCGGAGCACCCGGACTGCGGGATCCGCGACGTGCTCGACCGCATCGGCGACAAGTGGTCGGTGCTCGCGATCGTCGAGCTCTCCTCCGGCGTCCGGCGGTTCCGGGAACTACAACGGGCCATCCACGGCATCTCCCAGCGGATGCTCACCCTGACCCTGCGCCGCCTGGAGCGCGACGGCCTGGTGCTGCGCACGGCGTACTCGACCGTGCCGGTGACCGTGACCTACGAGCTGACCGAACGCGGCAGGAGCCTCACCCACCTGGTGCGGCAGCTGGCCGACTGGTCACTGGCGCACAAGGACGCGATCGCCGAGTCACGGCACGCGTGGGACGCCGCCAACCCGGGATCCGGCGTCTCCTGACCCGCCGGAGGAGCCGTCACGCCGCGTCGGCGTAACAGTCGACGACGGACAGGTCCAGCGGGAAGCGGACCGGGGTGTCGCCGAAGAGCAGCGCGGCGGCCTGCTCGCCGCACCGGGTGACGGCGTCGACGACCGCGCCGGCCCGCTCCGCCGGGCAGTGCACGATCACCTCGTCGTGCTGGAAGAAGACCAGCTCGGCGCCGGTGCCGGCGAGCCGGCCACGCAGCGTCGCCAGCAGGGTCGAGGCCCACTCGGCGGCGGTGGCCTGGATGACGAAGTTGCGGGTGAAGCGCCCCCGGGACCGGGCCGCCCGGGCCCGCGGCGACTGCGGATCGGCGCCACCGTCGGCGAGGTCGGCGTCGGCGTCACCGAACCCGGCACTGCCGGGCGGGCAGGTGCGCCCCAGCCAGGAACGCACCAGCCCGCCGGTCTCGCCCGTGCGGGCCGCGGCCTCCACGTAGCCGAAGGCGACCGGGTAGTTGCGCCGCAGCACCGCCAGCGCCGGCACCGCCATCCCGCCGGTCTGGCCGTACATCGCACCGAGCAGCGCCAACTTGGCGCGCGGCCGGTCGCCACCGAAGGCGTCCTGGGCGAGGGCGGCGTAGAGGTCACCGGCGCCACCGGCGGCGGCCAGCCGGGCGTCGCCGGAGACCGCCGCGAGCACCCTCGGCTCCAACTGGCCGGCGTCGGCGACCACGAACCGCCAGCCCGGATCGGCCACCACCGCCCGCCGGATCACCTTGGGGATCTGCAACGCACCGCCGCCCCTGGTGGCCCAGCGACCGGAGACGACCCCACCCGGGACGTACTCCGGCTGGAACCGGCCGTCACGCACCCAGGCGTCGCGCCAGGCCCAGCCGTGCGCCGTCCAGATCCGGTAGAGCTCCTTGTATTCCAGGACCAGGGGCACCGCCGGGTGGTCCACCCCGCGCAGCACCCAGGCCCGGGTGTTGGGCACCTCCACGCCGGCCCGGGCGAACGCCCGCAACAGCTCCGCCGGGGAGTCGGCGTGCAGTTGGCGTACGCCGAACGCGTCGGCGATCCGCGCGGCCAGCTCGGCCAACCGACGCGGCGGACCGCCCACCGGCGACGGCTCTCCGAGCAGCTCGGCGAGGACCTCGTCGTGCACGTCGGCCCGCCAGGGCAGCCCGGCGGCACCCATCTCCACCGCGATCAGCGCGCCGGCCGACTCGGCGGCCACCAACAGCCGGAACCGGCCGGGATGCCCGGTCGCCGCGATCCGGGCGAGCTGGTCGGCGTACACCCGGGTAAGGGCCTCGACGCCGGGGCCCGGCGGGCCGGGCAGGGCGTCGAAGAGCGCGCCCTGGCCGTGGCCGGGCGGCGCGGCCGGACGCGGCGGTGGGTCGGCCGGCACCGGGGCGCCGGTGAGCCGGGCCCAGGCCGCCGCGAACGAGCGGGGCTCACCCCAGCGGCCGGCGTGGCCGAGCAGCAGCGACTCGGTCAGCTCCACGTCGTGGCAACGCTCGACCCGCACCCCCGCGCGCAACAGGGCCGGGTAGACCGACGCGCCGGAGGCCCACACCCAGCGCGGCCCCTCCGCCGCCTCGCACGCGGCGACGGCGGCGGCCAGATCGGTGACCGGCCGCGCCGGGCCGGCGGGGCATCCGGCGACGTCGAGGGGTTGCAACACTCCCCCGCCCCGCTCGTCGGAGACCACCGCCACCAGCACGAAGGCGATTCTGCCTCGCCCCTACGACACCGGGTGGCCATCCCCCCGTGGGATGGCCACCCGGTGTCGGAAGAACCGCGCGTCGGGAGCTACTTGACGGCGCCCGAGGTGAGGCCGGACTGGATCTGGCGCTGGAAGATCGCGTACACGACGATCATCGGGATGATGGCGATGGTCAGGGCGGCGAACAGGCCGGACCAGTCCGCCTCGTAGCCGGCATTCACCGAGATGTCCGCGATGCCCTGGGTGAGCACCCACTTCTCCTTGGCGTTGGAGAGCAGCACCAGCGGGAGCTGGTACTGCCCCCACTGGCCGATGATGTTGAAGATCCCGACGCTGATCAGGCCCGGCTTGGCCATCGGCAGCATCACCTGGAAGAACAGCCGGGTGTGCGAGCAGCCGTCGATCATGCCGGCCTCGGCTACCGACGCCGGCAGGGTCTTGAAGAACGCGGCCAGGAAGAACACCGTGAACGGCAGCGAGTAGGCGATGTAGACAAGCACCACCCCGGTGTGGGTGTCCAGCAGCCCCAGGTTCTTCACCACGAAGAAGAGCGGCACCAGGGCGAGGAAGACCGGGAACGCCAACCCCGAGACGAACAGGTAGTAAATCGCCCGGTTGCCCCAGAACTTGTAGCGCGCCAGCACGTACGCGGCCATCGAACCGAGCAGCATGGTGCCGAACGTGCTGAACGTGACCACGATCACGCTGTTGAGGAAGTAGCGGCCGACGTTCGCCTTGTTCCACGCCCGCGCGTAGTTCTCGAACCGCAGCTCCGCCGGCAGCGTCCACGGACTGCTGAAGATCTCCGTGGTGTTCTTGAACGAGGCGAGGAAGGTCCACAGGATCGGCACGATCACGATCACCGCCCAGACCGCGAGCGCCACGTGCCCGAGGTTGGCGAACAGCCGTACCTCCGAGCGGCGGCCCCCGCGCCGATGCGCGGCACCCGACTTGGCGGTCTTCGGCGGTGTCGCCGCCGGTGTCGGCGGCAGCGTCGTCTGCGGGTTCATCAGTACTCCACGCTTTCCCGCTTGGTCAGCCGCAGCGTCAACGCCGCGAACGTGAGGGTGAGGAAGAACAGCGCCACGCCCATGGCCGAGGCGTAGCCGTACTTCGAGTAGACGAAGGCGTTGCGGTAGATCTCCATGGCCAGCACGGTGGTCGCGCCGTCCGGGCCGCCGCCGTCCACCGAGAGCACCGAGACGATCGCGAACGCGTCGAACGCGGCGATGCCCAGGTAGACCCAGGCGACCTGGAGGGTGTCCCAGAGCAGCGGCAGGGTGACCCGGAAGAAGAGCGTCACCCGGCTCGCCCCGTCGATCTCGGCGGCCTCGTAGATCTCGCCCGGGATGGAGGCCATGCCCGCCGAGAAGAGCACCACGTAGAAGCCGACCGCCTGCCACACCAGCACCGCGAGGATCGACCAGAGCGCCAGGTTCGGCCGGACCAGGAAGAGCACCGGGTCGAAGCCGAGCTTCATCAGCACGCCGTTGATCAGGCCGGACTCGTTGGGCCGGTACACCGTCTGGAACAGCACCGCGATGATGGCCACCGCCAGGACCTGGGGGAAGAAGAACACCACGCGGTAGAACTTCGACCCCCAGACCCCCTGACGCTGCCCGCCACTGCTCTTGCCGCCCACGTTGAGCAGGAACGAGAAGAACAGCGCGATGGCGATGGTGATCAGCGGCAGGGCAAGCAGCAGTACGCCGTGGTGCTGGACCGCCTTCCAGAAGTTGTCGTCGTCGAACAACCTCCGGAAGTTGTCGAAGCCCACCCACTGCGGGGCGGAGAGGCCCCGCCAGTTGGTCATCGAGATCTGGAACGCCTGCGCGTACGGCGCGATGACGAAGACCACGTACAGGGTGACCGGGACGAAGAGGAACCCGATCACGAACGGATACTTGCCGTGCCGCATGACCCCTACGCTCCGATCGATCAGCGCTTGAACTTGGTGATGGAGCTGTCCTTCTTGACCGCGTCGGCGCGCTTCTGGATCCGCTCCACGAAGGCGTCCGCCTTGATCCGGCCGAACATCAGCTCGTTGGTGGCCGTGCGCGCCTCCGTGTCGAGCTCCTTGTACCAGCCGTCGAAGTAGATGTTGAACACGTCCTGACCGGCGGCCTTGAGCGCAGCCTGCGAGCTGGCCACACCGGGCGGGAAGGCGAAGCCGTCCGAGCCGGCGGTCACCACGGTCGGCGCCTTGACCGTCTCGGTGAAGCCCTTCGCGCCAGCCACCGAGAGCATCTGGCGCATGTACTCCAGGCCGCCCTTGGGGTTCTTGCTCTTGGCCGAGACGAAGTAGCCCTCACCGGCGGTCGCCCGCAGCGCCGTCGACGGCAGCTTGTCCGACGCGGACAGGCTCGGCACCGGCATCAGCTGGTAGTCGAAACCGTTCGGGGTGTCCTTCTTCTGCTCGCCCTCCAGCCAGTCGCCGCTGGGGTAGAACGCCAGCTTGTACTGGTTCTGCCGCAGCTGCACGTCGGTGTGCTTGAGCCCCTCGAAGCTCTTGTCGACGTACTTGGCGCCGATCTCGGCCCATGCCTCGGCGGCCTGCTTGACCGCGTCCTGCTGCCAGGCGCCGTCCTCCAGGTTGTCGATGTTCTTCACCACGTCCGGGCCGCCGATCTTCGCCGCGTGGGTGAGGATCACGTTCCACTGGTAGTACGCGGCGTTCGCCCCGGCGTAGCCGTACGGGGTGATGCCCTTGGCCTTGATCTGGTCGAGCAGGGCGGTGAACTCGCTCCAGTTCTTCGCCGGCGCCCAGCCGTTGTCCTTGAACAGCTTGCCGGAGTACCAGATGCCGAAGACGGTGGAGACGTAGTACAGGACGTACGGCTTGCCGTTGAACGACCCGACGTCGACGGTGCCCGGCACGACGGTGTCGCGGACCTTCTTGTTCGGGTCGTCGACCGACGGGGCGTCCCACAGCTCGGTGAGGTCCTGGAGCTGGCCGTCGGCGACCAGGGCGCCGAAGTCCATCAGCTTCTCGCCGGAGTTGTTCACGAACTCCGGCGGGTTGCCCGCGGCGAACCGCGGCTGGAGCACCGTGGACACGGCCTGGGTCGACTGGTGCTTGACCTCGGCCTTCGGGAACGCCTTCTTGTACAGCGGCTGGTGCACGTCGGTGGCGTACTTCTCGCCGTAGCCACCGTTGAAGATGACCACCTCGATCGGGGCGTCCTCGGCGACGCCGAGCGGGTTGGTGGCGCTCTTGGTGCCGCCGGCGACCTGCTCGTTCTCCTTCTCACCGCCGCTGGTCGCGCAGGCGCTCAGCAGGCCGACAGCCGGGGTGGCGAGCAGGCCCACCGCCGCAGCCCGGCGCAGCACGGTCCGACGGCTCAGGTCGGCCGGGTTGTCGGGGTTAATCGACATCGTCGTCTCTCCTTGTGGTGTTCGGGTCAGGCGGTCCGCCGGAGGCGCCCGGCGTACCGCGACTCGAGGGCGTGGTTGTGCTCGTCCCCGCCGGGGACGTTGGCGGAGAGGTAGATAGGGGGTACCTCCCCGGCCTGGTGGAACCGTCGTACGACCTCGGCGGTCAGCAGCTGCGCCAGCAGCGCCGCGGTGACCGAGGAGACCGCACAGACCGCGCCGCCGCCCTCGAGCGGCAGCAGTGCGTCGCCGTACGGCGCGCCGTTGTCCAGCACGACGTCGGCGAGGTCGGCGAGGCGCCTGCCGGACGGGTGCCGTGGGGCGACCCGTGCGGTGTGCGCCACCGAGGTGACCGCGATCAGCGGATGACCGCGTCCGGTGACCAGCGTCGCCAGCTCGACCACCGAGCCGTTGATGCCGGACTGGGACGCCACCACGAACACGTCCGACGGCTGCGGGGCCGCCAGCGCGTAGAGCTGGTGGGCGACGCTGGGGTCGCGCTCCAGTTTCGGGTCGGCGAGCACGTCGCGCGGGGCGTCACCGTGCAGCACCAGGTCGTGCAGGGAGAGCCGGTTGGTGGGCACCAGCCCGCCGGCCCGGGCGACCAGTTCCGCGGCGAACGCCTCGGAGTGGCCGGCGCCGAACGCCTGGAGCACCCCACCGGCGCGCAGGCTGGTAGCGATCAGGTCGGCGGCGGCGCCGATCCCGTCGGCGCTGGCGTCGACGAGCCGGTCGAGCACCGGGCGGACGGCGTCGGCGTACCCCTGGGCGCTGATCATGCGGTTGCCCCCTTCGCGGCCTTGTGGCCGTCGACGGCCTGGGCGGTACGCCGGAAGGCCGCGTGGGCGCGGTCGTGGGTGCGCTGGGCGACGGCGATGTAGAGCAGGTCGAGCACGACCAGTTGCGGGTGCCGGGCGGAGAGCGCGTCGGGGCGGAAGGTGGTGGCCTGGCTGGCGGTGAGCAGCACGATGTCGGCCAGCTCGGCCAGCGGCGAGCGCGGGAACCCGGTCAGCGCCACGGTGGTCGCGCCCCGGCTGCCCGCCTCGGCGAGCATCTCGATGGTCTCCCGGGTCTGGCCGGTGTGCGAGATGCCGAGCGCCACGTCGCCCCGGCGCAGCAGGGCCGCGCTGGCGAGGCCCTCGTGCACGTCGTTCCAGACCCAGGCCGCCACCCCGATGCGGTGCAGGCTGAACTGCATCTCCTCGCCGACCAGGGCGCTGCCGCTGGCGCCGAAGATGTTCACCCGGGTCGCCCCGGCGATGGCGACGGCGGCCCGTTCCACCTCGGCGAGGTCGAGCAGCGCGGCGGTGTCGTGCATGGCGCGCGTGTCGGCGGCCATGATCTGGTCGAGCACCCGGGAGAGGGGGTCGCTCGGCTGGATCTCGCGTCCGATGTCGACGGTCCAGCCCGCCGAGCGGGCCCGGCCGGTCTCCGCGGCGATGCCCAGTCGCAGGTCGGCGTAGCCGTCGAAGCCCATCGCCCGGCAGAACCGGGTGATCGTCGCCGGGGAGGTGCCGCTGCGCTCGGCCAGCTCCACGATCGTCGCCCGGGCGGCGGCCTCGGGGTCGCTGAGCACGTGCTCGGCGACCCGGCGTAGCGCCCCCGTCAGCTCGCCCGCGCCGGCCCGGACCCGTGCCAGCACGCCGTCGGAGGCGACCCCGAGCGCGGCCCGTCGGTCGACCGCGTCGGCGTCGACCACCGCGGTCCCCGCGGAGATGTCCACCTCGTGATCAACCATGGGGCACCTTTCCGAAAAGACTGTTAACTGTTAGTGGTAAAAGTTCTTACTAAAGGCCCCTCCGTGTCAAGGCCGTGGGCGAAGTTTTCAAACTGTTACCTGGCGCACAGCCCCGGAAGCCGTCCGCCTCTTGCCCGCCGCCGCCGGGCCGACCAGCATGAACGCGGCATCGAACGGAGGGTGGGTGCGGATGTCCGACACCGTCGTGGTCGGTCTCGACGTCGGGGGTACGTCAACGCGGGCGACCGCCCTGACCCTGGACGGGCGGCGGCTGGGCGACGGCCGGGCGGGTGGCGGCAACCCCACCAGCCACGGTGCCGAGCGGGCCGCCGGCGAACTCCTGGCCGCCCTGCGGGAGGCGCTCACCGACGTCGATCCCGCGCGGGTGCGTGGCGGCACCATCGGGCTGGCCGGGGCGGCCCGGCTGCTCGCCGACCCCGCCGGCCGCGACGCCTTCGACCGGGCCTGGCACGACGCCGGCCTGCGCTGCCCGTACGCGGTGCACGGCGACGCACTCGTCGCGTACGCCTCGGGCACCGCGAGCCCCGAGGGCACGGTGCTCATCGCCGGCACCGGGGCGATCGCCGCCGGCATACGCGAGCTACGGCTGGACCGGGTCGCCGACGGTCACGGCTGGCTGCTCGGCGACGCGGGCTCGGGCTTCTGGCTGGGCCGTGAGGCGGTCCGCCGGCTGCTGGCCGACCTGGACCGGGACCGTGCCCCGGGCCGGCTGGCGACCAGGGTGCTCACCGAACTTCTCGGCTCCACCGACGTGGCGGCCCGCCCCCGGGACACCGTCGACGCGCTGGTCCAGGCGGTGACCCGTCGCCCCCCGGTGGAGTTGGCCCGGCTCGCGCCCCTGGTGGTCGCTGCCGCCGTCGACGGCGAGCCGGTCGCCGGCACGCTGATCGCCGAGGCCGCCGCGCACCTGGCGGAGAGCGCGGCGCGGATCCGCCCGGCTGGCGACGCCTCCCCGATCGTGCTCGGTGGCGGCCTGCTGACCGGCGACACCCCGCTCGCCGCGGCGGTTCGGGCCGAGGTCGGCCGGCAGTGGCCGGACGCGCCGCTGCGCTCGGCCGGCGACGGTGCCGCCGCGGCGGCCTGGCTCGCCGCCCGCGACCTGCCCGAGGTGGCGGATCCGCAGGCCCTGCACGCCCTGCTGGTCCCCCCACCCACCTGATCGCCCCTCCGGCCCCGCCCGCAGCCCGCAGAGCGCGGACGGGCAATCTCGACCAGCGAGCCGGACGCCGTGACCGGCGACCGGGCCCGCGTCAGGGCTGCTCGGGGCCTGCTTCGGGCCGGGGGCTCGGGAGCCAAGTGGGCCAAGGCCCGGCGTGGCCAGAGTGGCCTGCATGACCGTTGTCCGTAAGGCTTGGTTGCCCCCCGCCAGCCTCCTCGAAGCGTCACGCAGGACGCCACCCGATTCAGCGTGGGCCCGGCAACGAGTCGGTCGGCCACTGTCGAGCTGCCCCGTCGGTAGGACCACCGTCGGGCCAACCGGCATGTCCGAAGAACACCCCTGGGTCGTACGCCGGAAGCGGAACAACCGAACGAGGCCAGGGGACGGACGCCGGGCGGGCACCCGCGAGCGGCCACCGGGCGGGGGGCGAGCGCCGGACGCGGCAGGGGACGGCACGAGCGCCGGGCACGGGCACGGGCACGAGCACCGCACGGGCACGAGCACCGCACGGGCACGAGCACCGCACGGGCGGTTCCCAGGGCGAAGGCCGGGTCTGACGGCCCGGTCCCACAGATGGGGCAGCTCGACAGCGTGCGGCGTACTAATTGGGTCCACCGCCTCCCGGGCCCGGCGAGTCCGCCGGGCCCGGGGTCGCGGTGATCAGAATCGGTCTCTACCGGCTGACCGGGATCCGCCACGCGATCAGCTGACGCGACCCGCGACGAGCGTCGCACCACAAGCCGATCAGGGGCATCAGAGGGCATCAGGGGCCATCAGCGGCGATCAGCGGCGATCAACCTGCCGGACGGCCCGAACCGGGCCGATGGGCGATCGGGTGCGGGCGGGGGCTACTTGAGCTGGCCGGCGGTCAGGCCGGACTGGACCTGGCGCTGGAAGAGGATGTAGACCAGCAGCACCGGGACCACCGCGATGGTGAGGCCGGCGAAGAGCTGTGCGTAGTCTCCGGCATAGCCCTGGTTGACCGAGAGCGCGGCGAGCCCCTGGGCGAGCACCCACTTGGACTCGTCGCCCTGCATGAGCACCTGGGGCAGCAGGAACTGGTTCCAGTGTTGGAGGAAGTTGAAGATGGCGACACTGATCAGTCCCGGACGCGCCATCGGCAGCATCACCTGGAAGAAGAGCCGGAAGTGACCGCAGCCGTCGACCAGGGCCGCCTCCGCGACGGCGGTGGGCAGGGTACGGAAGAAGGCCGTCAGGAAGAACACCGTGAACGGCAGCGAGTAGGCCGAGTAGACCAGGATCAGCCCCGTCCAGGTGCCGAACAGGCCGGCGTTGCGTACCACGAAGAACAGCGGCACAAGGGCGAGGAAGACGGGGAACATCAGCCCGCCGACGAACAGGTAGTAGACGAACTGCTTGCCCCGGAACTCGTAGCGGGCGAAGACGTACGCGGCGGTGGCGCCCATCAGCATGGTCAGGGTCACCGAGCCGGCAACCACCACCGTGCTGTTGAGGAAGTACTGGCCGATGTGCGCCCCGCTCCAGGCCCGGGACCAGTTGTCGAAGCGCAGCGCGCCGGGCAGGCTCCACGGGTCGGAGAGGATCTCCGCGTTGCTCTTGAACGAGCTGATGAACATCCAGAGCAGCGGCAGTACGGTCAGCGCGCCCCAGAACAGCAGGAAGCCGTGCGACAGCACGTTGGCGACCCCGAGCTCGCGGCGTACCGGGCGGTCGGCGGGGCCGGGGGGCTCGGCGGGCAGCGCCAGGGAGGCGGGCTTGTCCAGAGTCGTCACGAGTACTCGATCCTGTCTCGCTTGCTGGCCCGCAGCGCCAGCACCGCCACCGTGAGGGTCAGGAAGAACATCACCACGCCGATCGCCGAGGCGTAGCCGAACTTGGTCTCGCTGCCGAACGCCGTGTCGTACATCCGCACGCCGATGACGTCGGTGGAGAAGTTGGGGCCGCCGTTGGTCATCAACTGCACCAGGATGAACCCGTCCAGGGCGAAGATGGCCAGGTAGACCCAGGCGACCTGGACGGTGTCCCAGAGCAGCGGGATGGTCACCTTCCACAGCGTGGTCAGCCGGGAGGCGCCGTCGAGCATGACCGCCTCGTAGATCTCCTTCGGGATGGCCGACATGGCCGCGCCGAAGAGCACCACGTAGAAGCCGACGTTGCTCCAGATCATCACGGCGAGGACGCACCAGAAGGCGGTCTTCGGATCGCCGAGCCAGGTGGGCGCGGCGAGGCCGACGCTGTTCAGGGCGCTGGTGAGCAGGCCCTTGTTCGGGTGGTAGACCTCCTTCCACAGCAGCGCGATGATCACGACGGAGAGCACCTGGGGGAAGAAGTAGACCGTGCGGTAGAACGACGAGCCGCGCACCCCGCTGACCCCCGCCCGCCCCTTGCGGCCTCCCATGTTGAGCATGGCGGCGAAGAAGAGGCCGAGCACGATCGTCAGCACCGGCACCAGCGCCAGCAGGATCGCGTTGTTCTTCAACGCGTTCCAGACGTAGTCGTCCTTCCACAGCGTCTTGAAGTTCGCCAGTCCCACCGAGTTGGCGTCGGCCGAGTAGCCGAGCCAGTCGGTCGTGGAGATCTGGAACGCCTGCAGGTACGGCGACACGACGAAGACGACGTAGAGCAGCACCGGCGGCACCAGGAAGGTGACGATCAGCGGGTACTTGCCATGTCTCACGATGGGGGTCCTACCTCTTCAGCGGCGGCCCGGTGGGAGCGGTTCAGCCGCTCCCACCGGCCGGGGTGTCAGACGGCCCGCTTGTACTTCTTGACCGAGCTGTCCTGGGCGATCGAGTCCGCGCCCTTCTGGCACTGGTCGAGGAACTCCGCCGGGCCGATCCGCCCGCTGAAGAACTCGCCGCACGCGGCGTCGATCAGGTTGCGCTCCAGCTTGCGGTAGTAGTTGGGGTAGACCCAGTTGAAGCCGTTGCTGGCGGAGGCGTCCAGCGCCTTCACCACCGTGTTCAGCCCGAACGGCAGCTCGACGCCCTCGCTGGCGCCGGCCACCACGGTCAGGCTGGAGACCTTCTTGGTGAAGTCCTGCGCGCCCTTCTTGGAGAGCATGTGCCGGAAGTACTCCAGGCCACCGGCGACGTTCTTGGCCTTGGCCGGCACCATGAACGGCTCACCGGCGGTGCCCCGCACGGCCTCGAACGGCAGCTTGTCGCCGCTGCCCAGGCTCGGGGTCGGCTGGATGGTCATGTTGAACCCGGCCGGGGTGACGTCCTTCTGCTCGCTCTCCAGCCAGGAGCCGCAGGAGATGAAGGCCGCCTTGCCCTGGCACCACGCGGTCTGCGACTGCTTGTGGTCGAGGCCGGGCGAGCCCTCGAGGATGTACTTGTCCTTGACGATCTGGTGCCAGGCGTCGGCCGCGGTCTTCATCGCGTCGGACTTCCAGGCGTTGGGCTCCAGGTTGTCGATCGCCGTGGCGACCGACGGGCCGCCGAGCTTGATCGCGGTGGAGATCACCGGCCAGCTCATGTAGCGGGGGTGCGCACCCGCGTACGTCCAGGGGGCGATGCCGGCGGCCTTGATCTGCTTGCACAGGGCGATGTGCTCGTCCCAGGTCTTGGCGTACTCCCACTTGCGCTCGGTGAAAAGCTTGGTGGAGTGCCAGATGCCGTAGACGGTGTAGGTGTAGTTCATCACCAGGAACTTGCCGTCGTACGAGCCGACCTCGACGGCGCCCGGCAGCAGGGTGTCCTTGACCGTCTTGCCCGGGATGTCGAGGCTCGGCGCGGCGAGCAGATCGCCCAGGTCGGCGAGGGCACCCTGCGACACCAGGCCGTTGAAGTCGATCTGGCCGGCGCCGGAGTTGTTGACCACGTCCGGCGGGGTGCCGTCGACGAAGCGCGGCTGGAGGGTCTTGCTGATCTCCTGCGTCGCCGAGTGGCTGATCTTCGCCTTCGGGTACTTCTCGGTGTACATGGCCTCGTGGGCCTTGGCGTACTCCTCGCCGAAGCCGCCGTTGAAGATCACCACCTCGAGGGGTGCGTCCTCCTTGACACCGAGCGGGTTCTGCTCGCTCTTGGTGCCCTTGAAGGTCTCGGCGTCGCCCTTGTCGTCGCCACCGCCCGTGGCGCAGCCGGCCAGCAGGCCGGCGGCGGGGGTGGCCAGGAGGCCGGCGGCGGCGGTGCGCCGCAGGATGTCACGCCTGTTCATGGTCTCTCCTCGGATCGGTCCGGGCGGTCGCCGGATGGGGGATGGCAGCCGCCGCACGAGGCGCGGGGGGAATTTGTCTTCAGCTGGCAATATGTTGCTGAAGAATTTCTACGGCAGGAGGGCGCGGACTTCAACCCCCGGGGACCGAACCGTTATCAGCACCGGCCAGTCCACGCCTGGCGTACCCTCGGGCCATGCGCCGCCTGCGGCAACTCGCCGCGCGCACCCCGGCTGGTCGGCAACGTTACGTCGATCTGCTCCGGGCACTCGCGATCTGCATGGTCGTTCTCGGCCACTGGGCGGTCGCCGCGATCGGCGAGGACGCCGCCGGCCGGCCGACGGGGCGATCGGCGCTGCCCGACCTGCCGTGGGCGTACCCGCTCACCTGGGTGGCCCAGGTCATGCCGGTCTTCTTCCTGGTCGGCGGGTACGCCAACGCCGCCTCGCTGACCGCCCGCCGGGCCGCCGGCGTCGACGCCACCGCCTGGCTGCTGGACCGGGGCGCCCGGCTGCTGCGCCCCACCACCGCGCTGCTGCTGGTCATCGCCGCCGGTGCCGCCCTCGCGTCGCTGGCCGGCGTCGAGGCGGCGCTGGTGCGTACCGTCGCCTGGTTCGCCACGATCCCGCTCTGGTTCCTCGCCGCCTACCTGATCGTGGTGCCGCTGACCCCGGCGATGTACGCCCTGCACCGGCGCTTCGGCCTGCTCGTCCCGTCGACCCTCGCCGCACTGGTCGTCGCGGGCGACGTCGGGCGGGCGCTGGGCCACGACGAGCTGGCGCTGCCGAACTACGTCTTCGGCTGGCTGGCCGTGCACCAGCTCGGCATCGCCTGGCGCGAGTCCGACACCGGGCGTCACGACGCCCACCCCGACCCGCGGGCCGCGCCCGCGCGCGAGGGAACGCCGGCACGCCGGCTGCCGCTGTCCCGCCGGGCGGGTGCGGCGGCGCTGCTGGGCGGGCTGACCGCGACGGTGCTGCTGACCACCGTCGGACCGTACCCGGTGGCCATGCTCAACGTGCCGGGTGAGCGCCTGGACAACGCCGCCCCGCCCAGCCTGGCCCTGCTGACCCTGACCACCGCCCAGTTCGGCCTGATCCTGCTGCTGCGCGGCCCGGCGGAGCGCTGGCTGCGCCGACCCCGCCCGTGGCAGGCGGTGATCGCGGTGAACGCGGTCGTGCTCACCGTCTTCCTCTGGCACCTGACCGCCGCGATCCTGCTGGTGGGCGCGCTCGACGCGGCCGGGAAGCTGCCGACCCCGCCCGTGGGGTCGGCAGCCTGGCTGGCCTGGCGGGTGCCGTGGGTGCTGATGCTGACCGTGGTGCTGGCCGCCCTCGTCGCCGTCTTCGGCCCCGTCGAGGCCCGCACCACCCGCACCGGCGCCGCCCGGGGGGCCACCGGAACGCCCACCGGCGGGGCCGCGTCGGGTCGCGGGCCGGCCGGCCCAGGGTGGCGGGCCACCGCGCGCACCGCGCTCACCGCCGCCGGTTTCGCCGCCGTGGTGTACGCGCTGGTGGTGAACGCCGAGACGCCGAAATCGGCGCCCGAGCCGCTGGGGTTGCCGGCGCCGGCGCTGGTGGCGTACCTGGCCGGGGCCGGCATCCTGCGGCTGCTCAGGTCTGGGTGGGGAAGCCGAGGTTGACCCCGCCGTGCCGGGGGTCCAGCCATCGGCTGGTGACCACCTTGCCCCGGGTGAAGAAGCGCACCCCGTCCTCGCCGTGCGCGTGCAGGTCGCCGAAGAGGGAGGACTTCCAGCCGCCAAACGAGTAGTACGCCATCGGCACCGGGATCGGCACGTTGACACCGACCATGCCGACCTCCACCTCGTGCTGGTAGCGCCGGGCGGCGCCGCCGTCGTTGGTGAAGATCGCCGTGCCGTTGCCGTACGGGTTGGCGTTGACCAGTTCCACCGCCTCGTCGTACGAGCCGACCCGCACGACGCCGAGCACCGGGCCGAAGATCTCGTCCGTGTAGATCGACATGTCCGGGGTCACGTGGTCGAACAGCGTCGGGCCCAGCCAGAACCCTCCGGCGTCGCCGTCCGGCTCGACGTCCCGGCCGTCCACCACCGGGATCGCGCCCGCGGCCACCCCCGCCTCGACGTACGACCGCACCCTGGCGGCGTGCGCGGCGGTGACCAGGGGGCCCATGTCGCAGCCGCGCCGGCCGTCGCCGGTACGCAGCCGGCCGAGCCGCTCGGCGATCCGGGCCACCAGGGCGTCGGCGACGGGCTCCACCGCGACCAGGGCCGAGATCGCCATGCACCGCTCCCCCGCCGAGCCGAACCCCGCGTTGACCGCCGCGTCGGCCGCCAGGTCCAGGTCGGCGTCGGGGAGCACCACCATGTGGTTCTTCGCGCCGCCCAACGCCTGCACCCGCTTGCCGGCGGCGGTGCCGCGCTGGTGGACGTACCGGGCGACCGGGGTGGAACCGACGAACGACACCGCCTTCACGCCGGGGTGGTCCAGCAGCGCGTCCACGGCCGCGGCGTCGCCGTTGACCACGTTGAGCACCCCGTCGGGCAGGCCCGCCTCGGCGAACCACCGCGCCAGCAGCAGCGCCGCGCTCGGGTCCTTCTCGCTCGGCTTGAGCACCACCGCGTTGCCGCAGGCCACCGCGATCGGCAGGAACCACAGCGGCACCATCACCGGGAAGTTGAACGGGGAGATCACCGCGACCACGCCGAGCGGCTGCCGCAGGCTGTACGAGTCGACCTCGGTGGAGACGTTCTCGCTGAACCCGCCGCGCAGCGCGGAGGGGATGCCGCAGGCGTACTCGATGATCTCCAGGCCGCGCTGCACCTCGCCGGCGGCGTCGGCGAGCACCTTGCCGTGCTCGGCGGTGATCACCTCGGCGAGCCGGTCCCGCCGCGCGTGCACGAGTTCCCGGAAGGCGAACAGCACCGCCGTCCGCCTGGCCAGCGACACGTCCCGCCAGAGCCGGGCCGCGCGCCCGGCGGCCTCCACCGCGACCGCGACGTCCGCCGCCGAGGCCAACTCCACCCGGGCGGTACGCCGACCGGTCGCCGGGTCGAAGACGTCCCCGTGCCGCCCGGACGAGCCGCTGAACGGCTTGCCGTCGACGAAGTGGCCGAGCACGTCCACGTCGGGCTCCCCCACGCTCACGCCGCCTGCTCCGCCGCCACGCAGGAACGGATGGCGTCGACGAGGATGGCCAGGCCCTCGCGGGCCTCGTCCTCGGTCAACGTCAGTGGCGGGCCCATCCGCAGCACGTTGCCGTAGAGGCCGCCCTTGCCGGTCAGCAGCCCGCCGGCCCGGCACGCCTCGAACACCCGGGCGGTCAGCGCCGGATCCGGCTCGACGGTGCCGGGGCGGACGAACTCGACGCCGAGCATCAGGCCCTTGCCGCGTACCTCCGCGACGCCGTCGAGACCGCCCACGGCGGCGCGCAGCCCGTCGGCGAGGATCGCGCCGGTGCGGGCCGCGTTGGCCTGGAGGTCGTGGTCGAGCAGGTAGTCGAGCACCGCGTTGCCGGCGGCCGTCGAGACCGGGTTGCCGCCGAAGGTGGAGAAGCTGATCGCCGGCACCGACTCCAGCACGTCCGCGCGGCCGACCACACCGGCCAGCGCGAAGCCGTTGCCGATGCCCTTGGCGAAGGTGAGCAGATCCGGGGTGACGCCGTGCGCCTGGTAGCCCCAGAAGTGCTCGCCGGTGCGCCCCCAGCCGGTCTGCACCTCGTCGGAGACGAACAGGATGCCGTGCTCGTCGAGGACCTTCTTCCAGGCGGCGAAGAGCCCGTCCGGCGGGTACACGAAGCCGCCCACCCCCTGGATCGGCTCGGCCACCAGGCAGGCCACGTCGCCGGCGGTCTGGGTGGCTAGCACCTCGCGCAGATCCTCCACCGCAGCCTCGACCCGCTCGGCCTCGCCCAGCCGGGACAGCAGGCCGCGCAGCCGCTCGCCGGAGTGCAGCCAGGCCACCTGGAGCGGGTTGAGCGCGCTGGCCGACCAGTTCCGGTTGCCGGTCGCGCCCATCGCCGCGTACGACCGGCCGTGGTAGCTGTTGCGCACGGCGAGGATCTGGTGCGAGCGGCGGTGGTTGGTGGCGACCAGCAGCGCGGCCTCGTTCGCCTCCGTGCCCGAGTTGGTGAAGAAGACCCGCGCGTCCGGGATGCCGGAGAGCCGGGCGACCTTCTCGGCCAGCTCGACCTGCTGCCGGATCAGGTAGAGCGTGGAGCTGTGCACGATGCCGGTACGCAGCTGCCGCTCGACCGCCTCCCGGATCTCCGGCACGTCGTAGCCGATCATGTTGGTCAGCACGCCGCCGAAGAAGTCGAGGTACGTGCGGCCCCGGGCGTCGGTGACCCGGCGTCCGGAGCCGGAGACCAGCTCGATCGGCTCGTCGTAGTAGAGCGGCATCCAGGACGGGAGCACGGCCCGGTGCCGGGCCAGCAGGTCGTCGGTGGTCATCGTGGCACCCTCTCAGCGGCGTTCGCGGTACCCGCACGCTGCCACCACCGGGCGGTGGGAACAAGGGCCATTGTGTAGGCGGCAACCGGGACCGCCTGACAGCGCGTCAACCCGTCCGCCCCGCCAGCGGCCCGCGCCGCCGGTACGATCCGGCGGTGCGGATCGGTGAGGAGGCGCCGGGTACGGCGGCGGCGCTGCCGACCGGCGCGACGGGCACGGACGCCGAGAGGATCACGGCCGGCATTCGGTCCTGGGTGGGCTCGGCGCCGCTGCGCGACCTGGTCGGGCACTTCGGCGGCGACTGGCCGGACGGGGACGTCGCGGCGGTGCTCGCCGGCCTCGACGACTTCTCGGCCCGGCACTGGGACTTCCGGGGCGGCCGGGAACGCCCCGACGCCCGGGAGCCGGCCTTCGACCCGGCAACCGCGGGGCTGGTGCTCGCCACCGCCGCCGCGCTCGGCATGGTCCGCCCGGCGGAACCCGCCCAGCCCGGGTACGCCCACCTGGTCGTGCTCGGCGGGTTGGCGCACGCCTGCCAGCGCCGGGTCGCGTACGCGGCGCACCTGCTGCGCGCCGGCATCCGGATCACCGGCGAGGTGGCGGTGCTGGGCAGCTTTCGCCCGCTGTCCGAAGTGGAACACCGGGACCTGGCCGCGGCCGGCGTCCCGCCCTGCGACACCGAGGTGGCGGCGCTGGACGCGGCGGTACGGCGCGAGTTCCGGGTGACCGCCCCGGCCGAGGACGACGGCCACGACGCCGCGCACCCACACCACTCCTGGGCCTCACGCACCTACCGGCCCGTGGGCGGCCCGCCCGTCCGGGTGCTCGCCGCCCCGTCCGGCGACCCCGCGCGGCGGCGCGCGCACACCGCCGACACCCAACGGTTCTGGGCCGGACACGTGCGCCTGCGCGCGGGCGATCCGGTGCTGATGGTGACCGCGCCGATCTACGTGCCGTTCCAGCACTGCGACGCGCTGCGCACCCTCGCCGTGCCGTACGGCTGCGTGATCGAGACCGTCGGCGTCGACCCGGCGCTGCCCGACCTGGCCGGGCTGCCCGAGCCGACGCTCACCCCGGGCCGCTACCTCCAGGAGATCCGCTCGGCGATCCGGTCGCTGCGCGCCCTGCACACCGCCCTCGGCTGAGGATCGCCCCGCCCCGCCGAGCCGGCGTCAGCCGGCCGCGGTGTCGCGTACGGCCTGGGCGAAGACCTCGGAGCGGTGCTCGAAGTTGCGGAACCGCCCGTAGCTGGGCGCTGCCGGGGAGAGCAGCACCACCCCGTCGGCCGGGGTCAGCTCGCGGGCCCGCCGGACGGCGTCGACGAGGTCGTCGACCACGTCGGTGCGCACCTTGGGCAGCCCGGCGAGCGCCTCGACGATCCGGGCACCGCTGTCGGGGATGCCGAGCACGGTCAACTCGCGCTCCGCGAGGTGCTCGCGCAGCGGCGCGTAGTCCAGGCCCCGGTCGGTGCCGCCGACGATCACCGTCAACGGCCGCCCCTCGTACGCGTCGATGGCGTGCATGGCCGCGTACGGGCTGGTGGCGAGGGTGTCGTCGACGAACGTCAGACCGGACGGGTCGGCGATCTCGGTGAGCCGGTGGGCCAGCCCCTGGAACTCGGCGACCGCCACGGCCAGGGTGTCCCTGCGGGCCACCACGTCGACGCCGAGCGCGTCGAGCACGGCGAGGGCGACGCAGAGGTTGCCCTCGTTGTGCCGGCCCACCAGGGGCAGCACCGCGCGCGGGAACAGCGGCCGGTCGCCGAGGTGGAACCAGGGCGTGCCGTCGGCACCGCCGGCCACGTGGACGGTGTCCGGCAGGCCGGCGCGTACCGCCGCGCGGTCGCCCAGTTCGAGGGCGAGCCGCGGGTCCGCGCCGTTGACCACCACCGTCCGCGGCCCGTGCGCCAGCAGGTTCAGCTTGTCCCGGTAGTACTCCCGCTCGCCGCCGTGCGCGTCGAGATGCTCCGGGAAGAGGGCGGTGACCACCGCCACCCGGGGCGAGTCGGTCAGGTCGCTGCACTGGTAGCTGGAGAGCTCCAGCACGTACAGCTCCGCCTCCGGCAGGTCCAGCGTCGGCACGCCGATGTTGCCGCCGAAGACGTTCGGCCGGTCTGCGGCGGCGAGCAGGTGGCTGATCAGGCTGGAGGTGGTGCTCTTGCCCTTGCTGCCGGTGACGCCGACGGTACGGGCGGCGTGGTCGGCCATCCACAGGGCGGTGCCCTGGGTGACGGTCACGCCGCGCCGGCGCAGCTCCACCAGCCACGGGTGGGTCTGCGGCACGCCGGGCGAGCGGACCACCACGTCGGCGGCGGCCAGCCGGGCGAAGCCGTCCTCGCCGGTGACCAGCGGCGCCGCCTCGGCCAGTGGCCCCTCCCAGGGCAGGCTGAGGAAGTTGGCGCTGTCGTCGACGGCGACCAGGTCGGCCGGGCCGTGCGCGGCGATCGCGGTCACCGCGGCCCGGCCCTCCCGGCCGGCCCCCCAGACGGCGACGGTACGTCCGCGCAGGTCAGACAGGCGCACTGGCTCTCCTCGGGGTGTCGACGGCGGGGCAGGGGCACGTCCGGCACTAGCCGGACACGGCCGGACGAACCAGGGCCTAGTATGGCGTGTGCCCAATGAGCAGCTGCGGCGGATGGACGCCTTCACCTTCCCGTCCTACTCGATCGACCTCTCCACCGGGGAGGTGTTGTTCGACTACGCCCTCACCGGTCCCGATGGCGAGCAGCGGTTCACCGAGGTGGTCACCCTTCCGCTGCCGGACGCGCCGCCGTCGGACGAGACCGTGGCGACCCTCGGCCGGGTGCTGGAGCTGCTGCACGTGGTCGCCGGGGTCAGCTACTACAAGGCCGCCGCGCCGCCCCGCCTCGTGCTGCCGGCGCCGCTGGGCGCGGCCGCCGCCGAGCTGGTCACCGCCGTCTACACGAAGGGCCTCGCGGAGTACGCGTACCGCAACCAACTGCCGCACGTGCTCGAACTGCGCCCGGAGGTGCCGCCGGGCGAGGTCTCCCCACCCCGGCGGTACGACGACTCCGACCGGCGTCCGCTCTCGGCCGTGGGCGGCGGCAAGGACTCCATCGTCAGCCTCGAGGCGCTGCGTCGGGCGGGCTTCGACCCGGTGCCGTTCTCGGTCAACCCCAACCACGTGATCGTCTCGGTGAACGAGGCGTCCGGGCTCACCCCGCTCGCCGCCAGGCGGCGCATCGACCCGGTGCTGTTCGAGCTGAACGCCGCCGGGGCGCTCAACGGCCACATCCCGGTCACCGCGATCAACTCGCTGATCGCGGTCGCCACGGCGGTGCTGCACGGCCTTGGCCCGGTGGTGATGTCCAACGAGCGGTCGGCGTCGGACCCGAACCTCGTCTGGAACGGCCACGAGATCAACCACCAGTGGTCCAAGGGCGTGCAGGCCGAAGGGCTGCTGCGGGCGGCGCTGGCCGAGCACGCCGGGCTCACCGAGCCGTACTTCTCGCTGCTGCGCTCGCTGTCGGAGCTGCACATCGCCCGCCTGTTCGCCGCGATCGACCGCTACGACGACGTGGTGACGAGCTGCAACGCCGCGTTCAAGCTGCGCGACGCCAGCGAACGCTGGTGCCGCAACTGCCCGAAGTGCCGCTTCGTCTTCCTGGCCATGGCGCCGTTCATGCCCCGCGAGCGGGTGGTGGGCATCTTCGGCGGCGACCTGCTGGCCGACGAGACGCAGATCCCCGGCTACCGGGAACTGCTGGGCGTGGACGGGCACAAGCCGTTCGAGTGCGTCGGCGAGGTCGAGGAGTCGGTGGTGGCGCTCAGCCTGCTCGCCGAGCAGGAGCAGTGGCGCGACGCCCCGGTCGTCCGCGCGCTCGTCGACGCCGTACCGGAAACGGCCTGGTCGACCGCCGCCAGCTCCGATGTCTTCACCCCGGGCGGCCCGAACCACATCCCCCCGCCCTACACCAAGTCCCTACCCACCCTCCCCTAACCACCCCCACCCGCCCCTCCCCCGCTCTCCCCCTCCCCCCGCCCCTCCCTGTTGATCAAGAAGTTTTCGTCACGACACGCCCGGTGGCGTCGCGCAAACCTCTTGGTCAACAGGGCAGGACGCCCGCGGGCGGGCGGACAGGTGACCGGGTGGGTAGGTGGGTGTGGGCTGGGCGGGTGGTGGGTGCGTCAGGGGGTGCGGATGGCGTCGAGGGCGAGGAGTGCGACGTGGAGGGAGAGGCAGGCCTCCACCGAGTCGAGGTCCACGTCCAGGACGCGGCGGATCCGGGCCAGCCGCTCGTAGAACGCCGGGCGGGACAGGTGCGCCGCGCCGGCCGCCGCTGACTTGTTCCGGCCCTGTTCCAGATACGCCCGCAGGGTGCCGAGCAGCTGTTCCCGGGGATGCTGCGCGTCGTAGGTCAGCAGCGCCCCGAGTTCCCGCTCGACGAAGGTCTGCAACCGGGGCTCGTCGCGTAGCAGGTGCAGCAGCCCCGCCAGGCCGACGTGCGGCAGCCGGAAGACCGGCAGGTCCCGTCGGTCCCGCCGGGCGGCGTCGGCGATCTGCCGGGCCTCGATCAGCGACCGGCGTGCCTCCCGCAGGCCGGGCACGCCCGACCCGGCCGCGATCAGCAGTCCCCCGCCCGCCGGCCGGGCCACCTCGTTCGCTCGCCCGTTGGACCGGGCCGGACCGTCCTCACGGACAGGGGCGCCCGGGCGGGCCTGGCCGTCCGGGCGCACGGAGCCGTCGGAGCGGGCCTGGCCGTCTGAGCGAGCGGAGCCGTCGGAGCGAGCGGAGCCGTCGGAGCGAGCATGGCCGTCGGAGCGAGCATGGCCATCCAGGCGAGCGAGGCCGTCCGAGCGGACGGAGCCGTCCGGTCGGGCATGACCGGCCGGGCGGGTGGAGGTGTCCGGGCGGGTGCGGCGCAGGGCGGTGGCGAACGCGGCCAGCGCCCGTTCCTCGGCCGCCGGCTCCGGCAGGGCGAGCAGCACGCCTACGGCATGGTCGTCGACGGCGCTGGACAGGCCGGTCAGCTTCGCCTCGCGCAACGCGTGCCCGACCGCCTCGGCGAGATCACGCAGCCGCGCCGGGCCGGCCGCCGAACCGCCCGCGCCCGGGTCGGCCGGGTGCGGCGTCTCCGTGGCCGGGCCGCCCTCGCCCGCCGGGTCGTCGGCGCGGTGCCGGACGACCACCCCGACCAGGTGCCGCCGTTCCAGCACCACGCCGAGCGCCCGGGCCCGCAGGGCGACCTCGTCCACGGGCAGGGAGTGGTCGAGCAGGGCGGTGAGCAGCGTACGGTGGATCTGCCGCTCCAGGCCCTCGGCGTCGCGCCGGATCAGCCGGCCCAGGGCCAGCGTCGAGGCGGCCCGCTCGACCAGGATGGTCAGCCGGGTGGGCGGGGCCACGGGTGGCGTGACGGTCCCGACGGGCACACCGCCCTCCTCGGACGGGTCGAGCACGCGCCGGCCGGCCGCCAGGTCGCCCCCGCCCGGCCAGCGCAGCAGCAGCCGGCCCCAGTCCTGTCCCCGGGCGCCCACCGTGGTCACCAGCCAGCCGTTGTCGCCGTCGTACGCGGTCCGCCCCGCCGGCCGGATCCGCCGGGAGTGCTGCTCCCAGCAGTCCAGCAGCAGCTCGGCGCTCTCCCCCGCCGGGTCGTACGCGAGCACCTGCCGGGAGAGGTTCTCCAGCACCACCGGGCAGCCGGAGAGCTCGGCCGCCTGCCGGACCACCTCGCCGGGGCCGGCGCCCTCCACCGACAGTTCGGTGAAGCGCTGGTGGATCTCCTCCGTCGCCCGCAGCTCGGTCAGTTGGGCGTCGACGATCAGCGCGTGCACCGCCTCGGTGATCCGGACGAACGGGGTGGCCCGCCGCAGCTCGACCAGGGGCAGCCTGCGCCGTTCGGCGGCGGCGGCCATCACCCTGGGCACCCCGCTGACGTACCGGCGGCCCAGCTCGACGACCAGGCCGGAGACCCCCACGTCCGCCAGGTCGCCGATGAACGCGCGCAGGCCGGCGTCGTCGGCGGGCAGCCCGATGCCGGTGGTGAGGACGAGCTCACCGCCGCCGAGCAGGGGGGCGATGTCGGGCACCTCGCTCACGTGCACCCAGCGAACCGGACGGTC
Organism: Micromonospora sp. NPDC048170; assembly: GCF_040652795.1. Classification (NCBI taxonomy): domain Bacteria; kingdom Bacillati; phylum Actinomycetota; class Actinomycetes; order Micromonosporales; family Micromonosporaceae; genus Micromonospora; species Micromonospora sp. NPDC048170. The sequence continues at coordinate 52,260 of NZ_JBEZMR010000022.1, read as the reverse complement.
GAGCCCCACGTCCCCGGCCACCAGACGCGGAGCGCCGTGGCGGACCGGGTCCAGCGCGAGGACCTCACGGACGGTAGGGAACACGGGCGACACGCTACCGTCCGTGACATCAATTCCGCACGGACAGCCGCTCAGTTTCGGCCCGCGCCGCCCGGTATCGGCCCACGCTGCTCGGTCCCAACCCGCGCTGCTCAGTTTCGGGCCCGACGGGTGGGTCGGGTACCTGGAACACCAGCTCGGCAGGGCCGTGGTCGACGACGAGGACCCTCGACCTCGCCAAGCGCGCCTGACGACGCGGCCCAGGGGCTTTCCCGCCGAGCGCGCCGGAGAGCGTGTTCGGGAAGTCGTCGATCGGGTCCGGTGAAGGTTCGGCTGACTTGCTACGGCCCGCCCGCGTGAAGCGTTGTCTCCAGCGTGACGGGGTGCGGCCGGGGTGCGGGTCAGCCCAGCGCCTTGCGTAGCAGCGCCGTCAACTGGTCCTGCTCGTCGGGTGAGAGTCGTCCGACCGCCGTGCGGGCGAAGGTGAAGGCCTCGGCGAACCGTTGGTTGACCTCGTCTCCCCGGGGGGTTCTCCCGACGAGTCGGGCGCGACGGTCCCGGGGATCCGGCTCGCGGGCCACGAGGCCGAGCGCTTCGAGACGCACGACGATCTGGGTGATGTTGGAGGCATCGCAGCCCAGTTCCTCGGCCAGGGCGCCCATGCCCCGTCGCTCGTCGAGCCGCCCGAGCACACATGCCTGCGCCGGGCTGAGCGACAGCTCGGCTGCCGCCGCCTCGTAGGCGCGGTCGTACACGTCGACCAGGTCGAACAGGACGGCCTCGGCCTCGGACGAGGCGGTCACGGGTCCGTTCGGCAGCGCCATGTTCCCAGCCTAGACGAGTTACTTGATTCACTCAAATACCCGTGGTCCAATGATCCTTGATGCACTCAAGCAAACGAGGGGGGCCGATGGCGAGCAGAGTCGAGCGCACAACGGGCGGCGCGATCGTGGTGCCGCAGATGAACGCGGTCGTCCTTGACCGGTTCGGCGGAGTCGACGAACTCTCGTCGCGCCGGATACCGCTCCCGCAGGTCGGCGACGACGACGTCCTCATCCGGGTGGAGTTCGCCGGGGTCGGGTCCTGGGACGCGGGCGAGCGGGAGGGGGAATACGACGGCGTTTTCGGTGTCGCGTCGACCTTCCCCTATGTCCTCGGCTGGGACGCGGCGGGCACGGTGGCCGCGGTCGGCCGCAACGTCACGCGGTTCGACGTGGGAGAGCGGGTCTATGCCGCGACGATGCCGGTGCCGCGTGGTGGCTCCTACGCCGAGTACGCCGTCGTCGAGGCGGAGTTCGTGGCTCGCGTGCCCGACCGGCTGCCGACCGGACAGGCCGGCGCGATGTCCTGGGACGCCCTGACCGCACTGAGCGGTCTCGATCTGCTCGGCCTGCGGCCGGACGAGACGCTCATGGTCTTCGGGGCCAGCGGGGGTATCGGGCACATGGCCGTGCAGCTGGCGCGGCACAGCGGCATCCGGGTGCTGGCCGTGGCCTCCGGTGACGACGGGGTCGCCCTGGCCCGGCGACTGGGCGCCGACGACGCCGTCGACGGTCGCAGAGACGACGTGTTGGCTGCGGCGTTCGAGTTCGCACCGGGCGGGCTCGACGCTGCTCTGGTCACCGTGGGCGGCGAGGTCGCCGAACGATCGCTCCGCGCGATCAGGAAGTCGGGACGGATCGCCTGGCCGAACGGTGTGTTCCCCGCGCCGATGACGTCGCCGGGCGCGACGCTGTCCCACTACGACGGGGATCGGAGCCGCACCGCCACCGATCGGCTGAACGCGATCATCGAGGCGAGCCCCTTCGAGGTCCACATCGCCCGGACCTTCCCGTTGGAGCGGGCCGGGGACGCGCATCGCGCCCTGAACGATCACTACGTCGGGAAGCTGGCCCTCAGGGTCGGGTAGAACGCGAGCGACGCGGCCCGAGGGCCCCTCCCGCCGAGGGGCCCTCGGGCCGCGTGACGCTCACCTGCCGGCGTCGCAGGGCCCTCCCGCCGATGGGCCCCTCGGGGAACGTCCGGCGACGCTCAGTCGACGCCGAACTCCATCGCGGCGCGGTCGAGTGCCTCGTCGTCGGCGGAGGAGACGCCCCGGGAGGCGATGGCTTCCGCGCCGCCCTGCGGCATCGCGCCGATCAGCCCGGTCGAGGCTGCCTGGGCGGCGCCGACCATCCGCTGCGGGGCCGCGCCGCCGACCATGCCGAGGGTGGCGTACTGCTCCAGCTTCGCCCGCGAGTCGGCGATGTCCAGGTTGCGCATGGTGAGCTGGCCGATCCGGTCCGACGGGCCGAACGCCGAGTCCTCGGTACGCTCCATCGACAGCTTGTCGGGGTGGTAGCTGAACGCCGGGCCGGTGGTGTCCAGGATCGAGTAGTCCTCGCCCCGGCGCAGCCGCAACGTCACCTCGCCGGTGACCGCCGTGCCGACCCAGCGCTGCAACGACTCGCGCAGCATCAGCGCCTGCGGGTCCAGCCAGCGCCCCTCGTACATCAGCCGACCGAGGCGGCGGCCCTCGTTGTGGTAGTTCGCCAGGGTGTCCTCGTTGTGGATGGCGTTGACCAGCCGCTCGTACGCGGCGTGCAGCAGCGCCATGCCGGGCGCCTCGTAGATGCCCCGGCTCTTGGCCTCGATGATCCGGTTCTCGATCTGGTCCGACATGCCCATGCCGTGCCGGCCGCCGATGGCGTTGGCCTCCAGCACCAGGTCGACGGGGCTGCCGAACTCCTTACCGTTGATCGTCACCGGCCGGCCCTGGTCGAAGCCGATCGTGACGTCCTCGGTCGGGATCTCCACCGACGGGTCCCAGAACCGGACTCCCATGATCGGGTTGACCGTCTCGATGCCGGTGTCGAGGTGTTCGAGGGTCTTCGCCTCGTGCGTGGCGCCCCAGATGTTGGCGTCGGTGGAGTACGCCTTCTCGGTGCTGTCCCGGTACGGCAGGCCGCGTTCGAGCAGCCACTCCGACATCTCCTTACGTCCGCCCAGTTCGGTGACGAAGTCGGTGTCGAGCCACGGCTTGTAGATGCGCAGCTGCGGGTTGGCCAGCAGGCCGTACCGGTAGAACCGCTCGATGTCGTTGCCCTTGAAGGTCGAGCCGTCGCCCCAGATCTGGACGTCGTCGGAGATCATCGCCCGCACCAGCAGGGTGCCGGTCACGGCCCGGCCCAGCGGGGTGGTGTTGAAGTACGCCCGTCCGCCCGAGCGGATGTGGAAGGCCCCGCAGGTCAGCGCCGCCAGGCCCTCCTCGACCAGGGCGGCGCGGCAGTCGACCAGTCGGGCGACCTCGGCGCCGTAGCTGAGCGCGCGGCCGGGCACCGAGGCGATGTCGGGCTCGTCGTACTGGCCGATGTCGGCGGTGTAGGCGCAGGGAACGGCGCCCCTGTCGCGCATCCACGCGACCGCGACCGAGGTGTCGAGGCCGCCGGAGAAGGCGATGCCGACACGTTGACCGGTGGGCAGGGAGGTGAGAACCTTGGACACAAGGAAGATTATGCACCACGCCGCATGGCCATGCAAACGGGTGGCGCTCGGCGGGACGGGCTACGCGCCGCCGTACGGCGGGTCGTCACGCCCCAGTTCCCAGAACGCCACCGCCGCGGCGGCGGCGACGTTCAACGAGTCCACTCCGCGCCGCATCGGAACGACCACCCGCACGTCGCTGGCGGACTGGGCCGCCGCGGTGAGGCCGGGACCCTCGGCGCCCAGCAGCAGCGCCGCCCGCTCGCGCTGCGCCGGAGACAACCGCTGGATCGGCACGGCGTCCGGAGCCGGCGTCATGGCGAGCACGGTGAAGCCCGCTTCCCGCACCTCGTCGAGGCCCGCGGGCCAGCGCTCGAACTTGGCGTACGGAACCGCGAAGACCTCCCCCATGCTGACCCGGACGCTGCGCCGGTAGAGCGGGTCGGCGCAGGTCGGCGACAGCAGCACCCCGTCGATGCCGAGCGCGGCGGCCCCCCTGAACACTGCGCCAAGATTCGTGTGGTTGTTCACGTCCTCGAGGATCGCCACCCGCCGGGCGGACGCCAGCACCTCGGCGGCAGCCGGCAGCGGCTTGCGCCGGAACGACGCCAGCACGCCCCGGTGCACGTGGAATCCGGTGGCCCGTTGCAGCACGTCCTGGGTGGCGGCGTAGACGGGGGTCTCGCCGGTGTCCAGGTCGGCGAGCTGGTCGACCCGCTTGGCGTCCACGAGGTACGACCGGGCCGGATAGCCGGCCCGCAGCGCCCGGCGTAGCACCAGCTCCCCCTCGGCGATGAACAGGCCGTGCGGCGGCTCCCAGCGGGTGCGCAGCTCGACGTCGGTCAGGGCGCGGTAGTCGGCGATCCGGTCGTCGTCGGGGTCGGTGATCTGGTGGATGGGCACCCGCCGATTCTGCCGGACGCGCCGCGGCGCCCCCCGGACCGCCGGCAGCCGGGACGACTTACGGCGTTTTGTCCGATAAAGAAGGGGAACTGCGGGAACCGACGGGAAGGACAGTCAGGTGAACGCACACCCCACGGGTACGCCGGGGCCGGCCAGGATCGATTACCCGGACGGTCGACGCGTCGACCTGGGCGCACTGCCCCGCGACGCGACCGTCGCGGACCACATCGTGCACCGGCTGGCCGGCTGGGGCGTCCGCCGCTACTTCGGCTATCCCGGCGACGGCATCAACGGCCTGACGTCCGCGCTGCAACGCACCCGGGAACGGGCTCAGTTCGTCCAGGTCCGGCACGAGGAGACCGCCGGCTTCGCCGCCTCGGCACACGTGAAGTACGGCGGCGGGCCACTCGGCTGCGCGCTGGTGACCAGCGGTCCGGGCGCGATCCACCTGCTCAACGGCCTGTACGACGCCAAGCTGGACCACCAGCCGGTGGTCGCCCTGGTCGGCCACACGGCGCTCACCGCAGAGGGCGGCGGCTACTACCAGGAGGTGGACCTGCTCGCCCTCTACAAGGACGTCGCCGCCGCCTTCCTGGCCCAGCTCGACCATCCCAGCCAGGTCCGCCACCTGGTCGACCGGGCGTGCCGCACCGCGCTGGCCCGGCGTACGGTCACCGCGCTGGTGCTGCCGTCCGACATCCAGGACGCGCCGGCCGTGCCGGAACCGCCGCACGCGCACGGCTACTACCAGACCAGCGACGTGCCCAGCAGCGAACCGACCGTGCCGCCCGAGGCGGAGTTGCGCCGGGCCGCCGAGGTGCTGCGTGGCGGCGAGCGGGTGGCCATGCTGGTCGGGCAGGGCGCGCTGGGGGCGGAGAAGGAGGTACGCGAGATCGCCCACCGGCTCGGCGCGGGGGTGGCGACCGCGCTGCTCGGGTTCGCCGCCGTCGACCACCGTGAGCCGTGGGTGACCGGCGCGATCGGGCTGCTCGGCACCCGGCCCAGCTGGCAGCTGATGAACGGGTGCGACCGGCTGCTGATCGTGGGCAGCAACATGCCGTACTCGGAGTTCTATCCGCCCGAGGGGCGGGCCCGGGCGGTGCAGATCGACCGGGACGGCACGCAGTTGGGGCTGCGGTACCCGACCGAGGTGAACCTGACCGGGGACGCGGCTCCCACCCTGCGGGCCCTGCTCCGCGAGCTGGGCCCCGGGCCGGGACCGACCCGGTGGCGGGCGACGCTCGCCGAGGCCACCACCGCCTGGCGCCGGACGCAGCGGGAGCTGGCCGGGCAGGCGGCCGACCCGGTCAACCCGCAGCTGATCTTCTCCACCCTCAGCGACCGGCTGCCCGACGACGTGATGATCTCGGTCGACTGCGGCACCACGACCGCCTGGTACGCCCGGCACGTCCAGGTCCGCCCGGGCATGCTGGCCAGCCTCTCCGGCACGCTGCTCTCGATGGGCGGGGCGATGCCGTACGCGCTTGCCGCCAAGTTCGCCCACCCGGACCGACCGCTGGTGGCCCTGATCGGCGACGGCGCGATGCAGATGAACGGGATCAACGAGCTGATCACGGTGGCCAAGTACTGGCGGAGCTGGTCCGACCCCCGGTTCGTGGTGCTCGTGCTCAACAACCGGGACCTGGCCTTCGTCAGCTGGGAGCAGCGCTCCAGCGAGGGAACGCCGATGTTCCCGGACAGCCAGCAACTGCCCGACATCGGCTACCACCGGTGGGCGGAGGTGCTGGGCCTGCACGGTGAACTGGTCGACGCGCCGGAGCAGGTGCCGGACGTCTGGGAGCGGGCGCTGAGCGCGGACCGGCCCGTGGTCGTCAACGCGCTGGTCGACCCGGCCGAGCTGATGCTGCCGCCGCACTTCACCGCCGAGCAGGCCCGCAACACCGCGGCGGCGGTGCTGCGCGGCGACACCGACTGGGCGGGCATCATCCGGCGGGGTCTGCCCGCGACGGTCGCCACGCTACGGTCGGGGCGCGGCCGGCGCTGACGGGCGCGGGCCCCGCGCGTCGCTCGGGCGCCCGCCCCGACGGCACCGTCCCACCGGCGTCAGTCGGCCCGGCGGTAACTCAGCAGCACCGTACGGCCGTCGAAGGTCCGCGACTCGACCAGACGCAGGTTGATCCGCTCCGTAACAGAGAAGACCGGCTTGCCGCCGCCGAGCACCACCGGGTGCACGAAGATCTGGTATTCGTCGATCAGTCCGAGTGCGGTGAGCGCGGCGGCGGCCCCGGCACCGCCGAGGAGCAGCAGATCGCCGCCCGGCTGTTCCTTCAGCGCGGTGACCTCCTTGCCGAGGTCGACACCCCCGACCACCTGCGCGCCGTGCTCGGCCCGGGTGAGCGTGCGTGAGACGACCACCTTCGGCGTACGTCGCCAGATCGGCACGAAGGCAAGGTCGTGCGGGTGGTCGGAGATCGACTCGGCCTGCGGCCAGTACCCGGCCATGAGTTCCCAGACCCTGCGGCCGTAGAGGAACGCGTCGACCTGGTCGCACTGCGCCAGCGAGTACGCGGACAACTCGTCGCCCATCTGCGGCCAGTCGAACTCGCCGTTCGGCCCCTCGATGAACCCGTCGAGCGACTGGTGCACCCCGTAGACGATCCTCCGCATGGCGCTGCTCCTCCTGGCCTCGGACGCCCCTCTGGGCGTTCTCGTCAGATGGTCGGAGCGGCGGCGCCGAATCCGACAGCCTCGGGACACACCTTTCCAGATTTCTTTCCGTAGCTGCTACAGGCCTGGGCGGTGCCGCTCCGCCGGCCCACAAGCGACGCACGACCGAGATCACACCCTGTCGACGTGTCCCCCACAGATGTACCGCTCACGTCCTGTCGAGCTGCCCCACAGATGGGGCGGACCGCAGAGACGGCGAGTCTCCCGGCGGTCTCCCGGCCGGGCTGTGCGCGGGTGATCGCCCGGGTGGCCTGGATGCTGTCCGTGCCGGGCATCCGCAGGTCGATCAGTACCCGCTGCTGGGCCGGTCCAATGGGTGGGGCAGCTCGACAGGGCGGTCCGGGTCCCATGGGTGGGGCAGCTCGACAGGGCGGTCCTGGTCCCCTATCGACGACGGCGACCACGACGACAGCCGGCGACCACGACCGGTGTACGGACCGCTGGTACGGGCCGCGGAGGTCAGCCAACGGTCAGCCGCGGGAGGGTCGGACGACGACCAGCCGCAGAAGCGCCAGCCGGCGGTCAGCCGCGACGGTCGAGCCAGCGACGCAGGTCGGACTGGCGCTGGTCGTTCGAGGGCCGCCGTTCCTCGGCCGGGCGGCGCTGTTCGACCTGCGGGCGCTCCACCGGGCGGCGCGGATCGCCGACCAGTTCGCGGCTCGGGGCGGCGAAGGCCTTCTCCGGCTCACCGTCGACGGCGGTGCCGATGACCCGGGCGACCGCGTCGATCACCTTCGCCTGCACCGCCGCGCCCACCGAGTCGGTCGGGTCGTCCGGGTTGGCGGCGATGCCGGCGACGGCCACCTGCGGGGTGAAGCCGACGAAGGTCTCGGTGGCGTTCTTCTCCGAGCTACCGGTCTTGCCGGCAACCGGCCGGCCGTCGAGGATCCGGTTCACCGAGGTGGCCGTGCCACCGTTGCACTGCGTACGCGTGGACTGCTGGCCGACCGGGCAGCGGGCGGCGTCGGTGGCGGCCCGGGCCACGTCGGCGTCGAGCACCCGCCGGCAGGACGGGTCGCCGACCGGCACCCCCTGGCCGTCCGGGGCGGTCACCGAGACCACCGGCAGCGGCGCGCAGTACGTCCCCTCGGCGGCCACGGTGGCGTACGCGTTGGCCAGGTCGAGCGGGGTGGTGGCGGTCACGCCCAGGGTGAACGAGCCCCAGTTGGCGGCGTCGTTCTCGGCGAAACTCGCGTCGGCGTCGGCCCGGAAGGTGATGCCGAGGCGCTTCGCCATCTCGACCACCTTCTCCTGCCCGACCTGCTCGGCCAGCCAGACGAAGTAGGTGTTCACGGAGCGGCCGAAGCCGTCCCACATCATCCGGTAGCCGTCCATCCACTCCGGGTTGGCGTTGGCCGGGCACCACCGGCCGTCGCAGCTGCCCTCGCCCTCGGCGGCGTACCGGGTGGGCAGCCGGCTGGGCGCGTCGAAGCCGGTGGACAGCGGCTTGCCGGCCTCCAGCGCGGCGAGCATGGTGAACAGCTTGAACGTCGAGCCGGCCTGGTAGCCGGCCACGCTGTCGCCGCCGGAGATCAGCGGGTTGACGGTGTTGGGGTGGTTGGCCTGCCCGTCCGGGTTGGCGTCGAGGCTGTAGTGCCGGTTGACCGCCATCGCCAGCACCCGGCCGGTGCCCGGCTCGACGGCGGCGATCGGCAGGGCGCGCTTGTTGTCGTAGGAGTAGACGCTGGTGGCCTGCTTCTGGGCGGTGGCCTGGATCCGCGGGTCCAGCGAAGTCACCACGGTGTAGCCGCCGCGGCGCAGCGCCTGCTCCCGATCCTCGACGGAGGCGCCGAACTCGGGCTGCGCCAGCCACCACTGCCGCAGGTAGTCGCAGAAGAAGCCCCAGTCGTCGTGCCCGGCGGCGACGGCGGTGCAGCCGTTGGGTTGGGCGGTGGGGCGCAGCGTCAGCTTCTCGGCCCTGGTCCGCGTGGCCTCCTCGGCGCTGATCGCGCCGGTGGAGACCATCGAGTCGAGCACGTAGCCGCGGCGCTCCAGCGCGGCGTCCGCGTCGCCGTCGATGGGGCTGTACGCCTCCGGCGACTGCACCAGGCCGGCGAGCAGGGTCGCCTCGCCGAGGGTCAGCTCCGCCGGGGACTTGGCGAAGTAGCGCTGGCTGGCCGCCGCGATGCCGTACGCCCCGGAGCCGAAGTACGCGATGTTCAGGTAGCGGTTGAGGATCTCGTCCTTGCTGAGGCTCTGCTCCAGCGCCATGGCGTACCGGATCTCCTGGATCTTGCGCCCGACGGTCTGCTCGGTGGCCGCGGCGCGCTCCTCGGCGGTGCGGCCGGGGTCGGTCTTGAGCACGTTGCGGACGTACTGCATGGTCAGCGTGGAGCCGCCCTGCTGTCCGCCGGAGACGTTCGACGCCACGGCCCGCAGCAGCCCGCGCAGGTCGGCGCCGCCGTGGTCGTAGAAGCGCCGGTCCTCGGCCGCCACGATCGCCTGCCGCATCACCGGGGCGATCTCGTCGAGCGGCACGTCGGTGCGGTTGACGTCGTAGAACGTGGTGATCAGCGTCCTGCCGTCGTTGGCGTAGAGGTAGGAGCGTTGCGGCGTGGCCGGGGTGCGCAGCGCCTCGGGCAGCGCGGCGAACGTACCGACCGCCGCCTTGGCGGCGAACCCGAGCAGCAGGTTTCCCGGCAGCGCGGCGACGGCCAGGACGAGGCCGGCGAGCACGCCGGCGAGCAGCACGGTGAACAGCCGCGACAGCGGCGGGCGGGGTGGGGCCATGGTCTCCAGGATTGCCACGAATACGGCCAACCGGCCACCCCCGGAGCCCTGCTGTCAGCAACTTCACCGCCCGCTGCCAGCGACTTCCCATCCCACCCGCCCCGCCGGCCCCGGTGGCCCCAGGCGACGCGGGCAGCCGCCTCCGGGCCGCGCGAGGGTCAGGTGGGCAGGGGGCCGTTCGGCTCGGGAGTGGCCGGGGCGGCGGCGGTGGCGAGGCTCGCGCTCGCGGCGTCGCGGGCGATGTCCCGGGGCACCAGGCGGCCGGAACGGTAGCCGATGCCGATGCCGGCGACCAGCACGAAGATCGCGCCGAAGGTCTGCAACGCGCCGACCAGCGCGCCGCCGACCCCCAGCAGCGGGGCGGCGATCATCAGCATGGCGCCGTCGCCGATGCTGAACATCCCGGAGCGGGCCACCGACCAGCCGGTCAGCAGCCAGCCCAGGCTGTAGCAGGTGGCGCCGACGAGCACGAGCGTCCGGGCGCTGGTGCCGAAGACGGGGGTCTGTTCCGCCAGCCCCGCGAAGGGCAGCATGAGCACCGTGCCGGCGATGGACACGAGCAGGCCGGCGACGGCCGCCCGGCGGCTGCGGGCCGCCGCCAGCAGCCCGGTCAGCGCCAGCAGGGCGAGCAGGCCGAGCCACACGGCCGCCACCCAGCCCACCAGGTAGAGGGGCCGGCCGTCGGCCGGGTACGGGTCGTTGCCCACCCCGCCGTCGCTGCCCATCGCCACGACGGCGTAGAGGATGGCGTACGCGGGGAGCAGCCACACCGCGCTCCGGGCGAGCCGACGTAGCGACCAGGCCCAGGTGGCGTTCGTGGCCGGCCCGATCGGCGTCGGCTCGACGAACGGCAGCACGCCGAACCCCCCGCCGGTACGCCGGCTGCCGATCGGCCCGGTGGGATCGTGCGCGCCGGGCACCGGGGCCGAGGACCGCGCCCGCTTCGCCGGATCCTTCATGCGTCACCTCGCTCGTCCGCGAACGGTGCCGGGACGCGCCGGGGCGCCCCGGTGCCTGCTCACCGCCCGTCCTAGGACCGATGGTGGCAGGCGCCGGAGCGCCCCATGAGTCTTTCTCGCATTTCCGGGCGGATCGGCGCCCGGCCCCCGGTCAGCCTCGTTCGCGCTGGTTGGCCGGGTCGTTCAGCAGGCTCGCCGGGGATACCGGCTCCGGCGCCGGCAGCCCCTGCGGCTTGCCGCCGGTGGCCTGCGCCTCCGCGACGCGTACCTCGTCGTGGATCTGCTGCGCGGCGGCTGCCGCGGCCTGCGCCGCCTCGGCCGCCTCGCGCTCCACCGCGCTCGCGCTGTCAGCCGCCTCCGGCGCCGGCTCGTCGCCGACCATCCGGCTCAGCCCGCCGAGCGCGCCGCCCATGCCCTCCAGCGCCTTGGTCAGCTCGGCCGGCACGATCCAGACCTTGTTCGCGGTGCCGTTGGCGATCTGCGGCAGGGCCTGGAGGTACTGGTAGGCGAGCACCTTCTGGCTCGGGTTCGCCTGGTGGATCGCGTCGAACACCGTCCGGATCGCCTTCGCCTGACCCTCGGCCTGGAGGATCCGGGCCTGCCGGTCACCGTCGGCGCGCAGCACCGCGGCCTGCTTCTCGCCCTCGGCGGTGAGGATCTGCGACTGCTTGTGCCCCTCGGCGTTCAGGATCGCCGCCCGGCGGTCCCGCTCGGCGCGCATCTGCTTCTCCATCGAGTCGCGGATGCTCGGCGGCGGCTCGATCGCCTTGATCTCCACCCGGGTGACCTTGATGCCCCACCGGCCGGTGGTCTCGTCCAGCACGCCCGACAGGTGCCGGTTGATCTCCTCACGGCTGGTCAGCGCCCGCTCCAGGTCCAGCGAGCCGATCACGTTACGCAGCGTCGTGACGGTGAGCTGCTCGATGGCCTGGAGGAAGTTCGAGATCTCGTACGTGGCCCGGACCGAGTCGACGACCTTGAAGTAGAGCACCGTGTCGATCGAGACCACCAGGTTGTCCGAGGTGATCACCGGCTGCGGCGGGAAGCTGACCACCTGCTCACGCATGTCGACCTTGGTGCGCACCGCGTCGACGAACGGGACCAGGATGTTGAGCCCCGGGTTGAGGGTGCGCTTGTACCTGCCCAGCCGCTCGACCACGTCCTGGCGCTGCTGCGGCACGATCCGTACCGACTTGGCCAGGGTGATCACCCCAATGAGTGCCACGGCAATCAGCAGGACCGGGATCACAAGTTCCATGTACTCACCTTTTCGCTTCGGGTAGCTCGCCGGAAGGGGAAACGTCGTCCCGCCACACCAGGGCGGTGGCGCCCCGCACCTGGATCACCTGCACCCGTTCGCCGGGAGCGAAGTTCTGGCTCGCGTCGTAGGAACGGGCCTGCCACAGCTCACCGTCGATCTTCACCATCCCCTGCCCGGCGTCGACCCGCTCCAGCACCAGCGCCGTGCTGCCCTCGATCGCCTCCACGCCGAACGGCTGCTCGCCGCTCTCGAGCGCGGAGCGACGGTGTCTGCGCAGCGTCGGGCGGATGCCCAATGTCGTCAGCGCCGACACCGCGGCGAAGACGATCGCCTGCACCTCGACCGGGGCGCCGAGCGCCGCCGCTCCCGCGGCGGCCAGGGCCCCGACCGCGAACATGATCAGAAACAGCGTCGTCGTGAAGATCTCGGCGACCGCCAGAACGACACCCAGCACGATCCACAGCACGGCGTCCACCACACGATCGTGACACGTCAAAGCACGTGGAGCCCAACCGCGAAGATCAGTAAGCTCGGCGACACGCCGTCGGCCCGCCCCGACGAAGCCGGAATCCCACCGAGGAGAGCCCGTGGCCCTGCTGCCCGACACCGCCCGTCAGGTCGATGCCCTCGTCGCCGGGGCGCAGTCCGCCGGCCGTACGCCGTCGCTGCTGGTCGGCGTGGTGCGGGACGGCGCGCTGACGCACCTCGCCACCGCCGGCGAGCACCCGCGCCCCGACGCCGACCTCCAGTACCGCCTCGGGTCGATCAGCAAGACGATGACCGCCACCCTGGTCATGCAGGAGCGTGACGCCGGCCGGCTGGCCCTGGACGACCCGCTGGAGCGGCACCTGCCCGGCACCGGTGTGGGCGCGCTCACCCTGCGGCAGTTGCTGGGCCACGCGAGCGGCCTGCGCCGCGAGCCGGACGGGCAGTGGTGGGAGCGCGCCGAGGGCGCGGACCTGGCCACCCTGCTGGCCGGGGTCAACGCCGAGAAGATCGCCTATCCCCCGCACCGTGCCTACCACTACTCGAACCTGGCGTACGGGCTGCTCGGCGGGGTGCTGGAGCGGATCACGGGCACGCCCTGGGCGGAACTGCTGCGCCAGCGCGTGCTGGAGCCGCTCGGCATGCGCCGCACCACGTACGCGGCCACCGAGCCGTTCGCCCGCGGCTACGTGGTGCACCCCTGGCACGACACGCTGCGGGAGGAGCCCCGTACCGACACCGGGGCGATGGCCCCCGCCGGCCAACTCTGGTCCACCGCCGAGGACCTGGCCCGGTGGGCGGCCTTCCTGGCCGACCCGGCGCCGGAGGTGCTCGCGGCGGGCACGCTCACCGAGATGTGCTTCCCGGTGTCGATCAGCGACCTCGACTCGTGGACCGGCGGGCACGGCCTGGGGCTGGAGCTCTACCGGCAGGGCGAACGGGTGTACGTCGGGCACGGCGGCTCGATGCCCGGCTACGTGGCCGCCCTGGCGGTGCACCGCCCCTCCCGCACCGGCGTGATCGGCTTCGCCAACTCGTACGGCTTCCGCACCGGCGGGCTCGGCGGGCTCGCGCTGCGGATCCTCAACACCGTGCTGGACGCCGAGCCGGCCCTGCCGCGGCCCTGGCTGCCGGCCGCCACTGCTCCGCCCGCCGAGGTCGACGAGTTGGGCGGCCGTTGGTGGTGGATGGGGGCGCCGCTCGACGTGACCTGGGACGCTGCCGCGGGTGAGCTGGTCGGGTACGTGCGCGGCGAGCGGGTGAGCGCGTTCGCCCCGGACGGGCCCGACCGCTGGCGGGGGCGATCCGGCCCGGAGGACGGCGAGATCCTGTCGGTGCTGCGCGACGGGTCGGGGCGGGCGGTGGCGCTCGACATCGCCACCTTCGTCTTCACCCGTACCCCCGACCAGGAGCCCTGACGCGCTCAGGCCGGTTCGGTGACGAAGTCGATCAGGCGTTCCATCGCGTTGATCAGCGGGGTCTCGACGTCGGCGAAGCTGTCGACCCGGGACAGGACGTGCCGCCACATCTCCGCCGGGTCGGCGACCCCGAGCGCGGCGCAGACGCCCTCCTTCCACGGCTGCCCCGGCGGCACCACCGGCCACGCCCGGATGCCCAGCGCGGCGGGCTTCACCGCCTGCCACACGTCGACGTACGGGTGCCCCGTGACCAGCACGTGCGGGGAGGTCACCTTCGCGACGATCCGGCTCTCCTTGGAGCCGGCGACCAGGTGGTCGACGAGCACGCCGAGGCGGCGGCCGGGGCCGGGGGCGAAGTCACGCACCTCGGCGTCGAGCGCGTCGATGCCGTCCAGCGGCTCCACCACCACGCCCTCGATGCGCAGGTCGTCGCCCCAGATCCGCTCGACGAGGGCGGCGTCGTGGATGCCCTCCACCCAGATCCGGCTGGCCTTGGCGACCTGGGCGCGTACGCCGTCGACGGCGATCGAACCGGAGGCGGTGCGCCGGCGGGCGGCCGGCACCGGGGCGCGGGTCGGCCGGCGCAGCGTCACCGGCTGCCCGTCGAGCAGGAACGCCGCCGGCAGCAGCGGGAAGTTGCGCCGACGCCCGTGCCGGTCCTCCAGCACCACCGCGCCGGCCTCGAAGCCGACCACCGCCCCGCAGAAGCCGGAGTCGGCGTCCTCGACCACGAGGTCCGGCTCGGCGTCCACCTCGGGCGTGACCCTCCGCCGCCGCCAGTCCCCCGACAGCACATCGTCCGCATACCGCCGCCCCATGCCGATCAAGCTAACCGCCCGCCCCCGCACCCGCACCCGACACGCCGACGTACCCCACCCGGCCCGCCCCCGGCGGGCGATCCACCCACCACGGTCGCATGATCGACGGAGCGGCGGACGGTCGGAGCGGCAGTCGAGACAGGGGCGGCGGTGACCACGTACCCTTTCGGCATGTCCACCCCCGCAGCGGGCGCGGCCACTCTCACACCGCGCCGGTCCAGCCGGTTCGTTGCCTGGGTGCGCGCGTGGCGCGCCGGGCTGGTTCCCTTCGACGAGGTCGCCGACGCCGTCGCCGGCGCCGAGGAGCACCTGGTCGCCGACGCGCCCGGCACCTGGACCGACGTCCCCCTGCCCCAGGCACTGCCCACCCTCGCCAAGCTCTCGCCCGACGAGATCCGGCTGGTGCTGCCCGCGCCCGGTGACCCGCGCGGGCTGCCCGGGCCGGGCGACTTCGCCGGCGCGGCGCTGGTCGCCGGTGAGGCGGTCGTCGCCGGGGGCCTCGGGCTGATCCCGCACGTACGCACGCACACGTCCGGCTCCGGCGACACCTTCGAGACGGTGCTGTGGCGGGTCTACCCGCTGCCGGCCGACGCCCCGGCCGCCTCCCTCGTGTTGCCCGGCGCGGCCGAGGCCGAGGCGGAGCTGGCGGCGGCCCTGGCCGACACCACCGCCGCGCTGACCAGGCTGGACGTCGCCCAGTGGCGACCCGAGCTGGCCGGCGCGTTGGAGGCGCTGCGCCGACCGGACGGCGCCACCGACCTGCCACCCGGGTTCGACCCACGTGCCCGGCGGCTCTTCGCCCGGGCCGCCGTGCTCGACCGGGTGCTCGCGCTGGCCGGGCACGCCGCGCCGGGCGGCGCGATCAACAACTACGAGGCCCAGCAGCGCGACGCCGCGCTGCGCCCGCTGACCACCGCCTGCCGGCAGGCCCTGGTGGCCGCCTGCAACGCCCCGCTGCGCCCCTGACGCCGTCGCCGCTGACGTCGGTCGTTCGAGGGCCGTGACCTTCGGGGCGACCGCCCGGCGGGTAGAACGACGACGTCAGATCTCGTCGACCAGGTCGGCGACCGAGTTGACTATCCGCGACGGGCGGTACGGGTAGCGCTCCGCCTCGACGCGGCTGCTGATCCCGGTCAGCACCAGGATCGTCTCCAGGCCGGCCTCCAGCCCGCAGAGGATGTCGGTGTCCATCCGGTCGCCGATCATCGCGGTCGTCTCGGAGTGCGCGTTGATCGTGTTCAGCGCCGAACGCATCATCATCGGGTTGGGCTTGCCGACGAAGTACGGCTCGACGCCCGTCGCCTTGGAGATCATCGCGGCGACCGAGCCGGCAGCCGGCAGGGCGCCCTCCACCGACGGGCCGGTCACGTCGGGGTTCGTGCAGATGAACCGGGCCCCGTCGTTGATCAGCCGGACCGCCTTGGTGATCGCCTCGAAGCTGTAGGTGCGGGTCTCCCCCAGCACCACGTAGTCCGGGGCGAAGTCGGTCAGCACGTAGCCGACCGCGTGCAGCGCCGTGGTCAGCCCGGCCTCCCCGATCACGTACGCGGTGCCGCCCGGCCGCTGGTCGGCCAGGAACTGGGCGGTGGCCAGCGCGGACGACCAGATCGCCTGCTCCGGCACGTCGAGGCCCATCCGGCTCAGCCGTGCCTGGAGGTCCCGGGGCGTGTAGATCGAGTTGTTGGTGAGCACCAGGAACGGCTTGCCCGAGGCGCGTAGCCGGGAGACGAACTCCGGGGCGCCGGGCACGGGCTGGCCCTCGTGCACCAGCACGCCGTCCATGTCGGTCAGCCAGCTCTCCACCGGCTTGCGATCCTGCATCGTCACTCGTTCCAGGGGTGTCGGGGTCGCCGGCGGGGCCGGCGCGGCGGTCAGGAGGCGGCGGGGCGGCGGGCCGGGACGCAGCACACCGTGGGGCAGGTGTCCCACATCGGCAGCTCGCCGAGGCGGCGGCGCAGGTCGGCCCCGTCCGGGGAGGTCCGCTCCCGGACCAGTTCGCGGACCATCGCCACGAACCGGGGGTCGGTGCCGGGGGTGGCGGCCCGGGCGAAGTCCAGGCCGAGCTGCCTGGCCGTCTCCCGCGCCTCGGTGTCCAGGTCCCACACCACCTCGAGGTGGTCGGAGACGAACCCGATCGGGCTGACCACCACCGTGGTGGTGCCCGCCTCGGCCAGGGTGCGCAGGTGGTCGTTGACGTCCGGCTCCAGCCACGGCACCTGCGGCGGGCCGGAGCGGCTCTGCCAGACCAGGTCCCAGGGCAGGTCCGGGGCTGCCGCCGCGTGGACGAGCCGGGCGACCTCGGCGAGCTGTGCCTCGTACCGGCCGCCGTGCGGGCCGGCGTTGGCGGCCATCGAGTTCGGGACGGAGTGCGCGGTGAACACCAGCCGGGTGCTGTCCCGTCTCGCCGGGTCGAGCCGCCGCAGCGCCGCCCGCACCGCGTCGGCGTGCGGCTCGACGAAGCCGGGATGGTCCCAGAACTGGCGCAGCTTGTCGATCAGCGGGGCGTCCGGGCCGACCGCCGCGCGGGCTGCGGCGATGTCCTCCTGGTACTGGCGGCAGGAGGAGTAGCCGCCGAGGGCGCTGGTCACGAACGCCAGGGCGTGGGTGACCCCGTCGTCACGCATCTGCGCCACGGTGTCGGCGAGCATCGGGTGCCAGTTCCGGTTGCCCCAGTAGACCGGCAGGTCCACGCCGTTGGCGGCGAAGTCCTCCCGGATGGCCGCGAGCAACTCCCGGCACTGCTGGTTGATCGGGGAGACGCCGCCGAAGTGCTGGTAGTGCTCGACGACCTCCGCCAGCCGCTCCGGCGGCACGCCACGCCCCCGGGTCACGTTCTGCAGGAACGGCATCACGTCCTCGGGCCGCTCCGGCCCGCCGAAGGACACCAGGACCACCGCGTCGTACGCCATGACCCCATTCTTCCCGGTCGGCCCGTCCCGCCGGGCGAGGCCCCCTGGCTCCAGGTGTAAGGAAGGGCCTCTTGCTGACGCATAGCGTCAGCAAGAGGCCCTTTCTCAGGCGCCGATGGCGTGGTAGCCGCCGTCGACGTGCACGATCTCGCCGGTGGTGGCGGGGAACCAGTCGGAGAGCAGCGCCAGGCAGGCCCGGGCGGCCGGCTCCTGGTCGGTGAGGCTCCAGCCCAGCGGGGCGCGATCGGCCCAGGCCTCCTCGAACTGCTCGAAGCCGGGAATCGACTTGGCGGCGATGGTGCGCAGCGGCCCGGCGGCGACCAGGTTGCTGCGGATGCCCTGCTTGCCGAGGTGCAGCGCCAGGTAACGGGAGGCGGACTCCAGCCCGGCCTTGGCCACGCCCATCCAGTCGTAGACGGGCCACGCCTTGGTCGCGTCGAAGGTCAGGCCGACCACCGCGCCGCCGGCGGACATCAGCGGCAGCGCCGCCATCGCGAGGGACTTGTAGGAGTACGTGGAGACGTGCAGCGCGGTCGCCACGTCCTCCCAGGGGGCGTCGAGGAAGCCGCCGCCGAGGCAGCTCTGCGGGGCGAAGCCGATCGAGTGCACCACCCCGTCCAGGCCGTCGACGTGCTCGCGTACGCGGTCGGCGAGCCCGGCGAGGTGGTCGGCGTCGGTCACGTCCAGCTCGATCACCGGGGCGGGCTCGGGCAGCCGCCGGGCGATCCGTTCCACCAGGGAGAGTCGGCCGTAGCCGGTGAGCACGACCTGCGCCCCGTTCTCCTGGGCGAGCTTCGCCACCGAGAAGGCGATCGAGGCGTCGGTGATGACGCCGGTGACCAGCAGCCGCTTACCGGCGAGCAGTCCGGACATGCAGGGATTCCTCCGTAGTTCTCAGTGACCGCTTGTCAGTGACCTGTCGAGTTGTCAGTGACCCATGCCGAGGCCGCCGTCGACCGGGATGACGGCGCCGGAGACATAGCCGGTGGTGTCCCCCGCCAGCCAGGTGACCGCGGCGGCGATCTCGTCCGGCTGGGCGAACCTGCCGGCGGGGATGACCTTGCGGTACTCGGCCTTGCGGTCCTCGGGCAGGCCGGCGGTCATGTCGGTCTCGACGTAGCCGGGCGCGACCACGTTGGCCGTGATGTTGCGGCTGCCCAACTCCCGGGTGATCGAGCGGGCCACGCCCACCAGGCCTGCCTTGCTCGCCGCGTAGTTGACCTGGCCGGGGCCGCCGTAGAGGCCGACCACCGAGGAGATGAAGATCATGCGGCCCCACTTCGCGCGCAGCATCTTCCCCGAGGCGCGCTTGGCGCAGCGGAACGCGCCGGTCAGGTTGGTGTCCAGCACGCTGGTGAACTGTTCCTCGGTCATCCGCAGCAGCAGCGTGTCGTCGGTGATCCCGGCGTTGGCGACGAGCACCTCCACCGGACCCAGCTCGGCCTCGACCGCGGTGAAGGCCGCGTCGACCGACGCGGAGTCGGTCACGTCGCAGCGGACCCCGAACAGCCCCTCGGGGGGCTCACCGCTGCGGTGGGTCACCGCCACCCGGTCGCCCTGCTTGGCGAAGGCCTGCGCGATGGCCAGGCCGATCCCCCGGTTGCCGCCGGTCACCAGGACGGTACGGGCCACGGTTCCCCCTCTGTTTCGATGATCCCCCGGTCGGTCGGAGCCTAGGCGTTACCGGCAGGTAAGCGCTAACGCCGGGCACGTCCGGGGCCGGTCGGGCGTCGCCGGCCGCCGGCCGTCCACCGGCACCGGCCCGTCCGCCGGGCGAGGTCCTTCCGGCCACTCGGCCGAGTGCGGGAGCGGAGATCTACGGGTGTACGATGATCCGCGTTTGCGGGCCGTGCCGGTCCGCGTTCCGGGCCCCGCCGACCGCAGGAGGTGATCGCTGTGCGAGATAGCGATCCTCCGAGTCGTGGCCGGGCCGATCGTCAGCCCCGCTGAGCCACGACTCAGCAGGTGAGCTGACCCAGCTCCGCTCCCCGCACCGCCCCGGACACCGGCCCCGCGCCGGGTGACCGCGCCGCGCCGGGAGCCGCCCGGTCACGACTTCGTGTGCGCGTCCTGATCCACCCCCTGCGGTCCGCCCCTGCCCGCGCGGACCGTCCAGTCGCCACCCGGAGCCGTCCATGAGCCGCTACGTCGCCCCGCTGGGCTTCACCCTCGCCGCCGTCTGGGTGGCCGTCGTCTTCGTCCTCGCCGGCGGCGGCGTCCACTGACGACCGGCGGCGGTCCGCTGACCGCCGCCGGCGTTCCCCGGGCGTCAGAGCATCCGCGAGGACCACAGCAGGTTGAGGGCGCCGGCGCAGAGCGCCAGCAGCAGGGCCACCCCCGCGTACCACTGGGTGACCTCGCGGGGTTCCGTGCGGAACCCGATGGAGCTGCCCATGTCCTGGTAGACCTGCTTCAGCTCGGTCACCGAGGCCGCCTCGTAGAAGTAGCCCTCGGTGGCCTCGGCCAGGTCGGCCAGCGCCAGCCGGTCCACCGGCACCCGTTGCAGCTGGCCGCCGATGTCCACCTGCCCCGAGTCGGTGCCGAACGCGATGGTGGAGACCGGCACGTTCGCCGCCTGCGCGGCCGTGGCCGCCTCCTCCACCGACCGGCCCGAGGTGCGGTACCCGTCGGAGAGCAGCACGATGCGGGCCGGCGGAATCCCCGCCGCGCCGTCCGCCGGCACCGTCCGGATCGCCTCCAGGCAGGTGAGCACCGCCTCCCCGGTCGCCGTCGCCTCGGCCAGCACCAGCCCGTCGATCGCGCTGGTCACCGCGTCCCGGTCCTTGCCCGGCGGCACCAGCACGTTCGCCGACTTGGCGAACGAGACCAGCCCCAGGTTGTAGCTCTCCGGCAGCTCGCCCACGAACTGCTTGGCCGCCTCCTGCGCCGCCTCCAGCCGGTTCGGCGCCACGTCGTCGGCCTGCATGGACAGCGACACGTCGATGGCCAGCATCACCGTGGCCCGCTCCAGCGGCTCCCGGGTGTCGACCGACGGCCGGGCCAGCGCGGTCGCCAGCACCAGCAGGCAGAGCAGGAACGCCGTCGCCGGCACGTGCCGCCGCCAGCCCAACCCCTTCGGCGCCAGGCTGCGCAGCAGGTCCACGTTGGTGAACCGCATCGCGTACGCCCGGCGGTGCAGCTGCCGCCAGACGTAGAGCGCGGCGAGGGCGAGCACCGGCAGCACGGCCAGCAGCCACCACGGTTGCAGAAAGCGGATCATCGTGTCGTCCCCCTGGTGCGGGCGTGCCGCTGCGCGGCCACGAAACGCACCATGTCGAGCAGCCAGTCTCGGTCCGTACGCAGCCGCAGGTGGGCCGCACCCGCGCCGCGCAGCGCCGCGGAGATCTCCGCCCGCTGGGCGGTCGCCGCCTCGGCGTAGCGGTGGCGCAGCCGTGGGTCGGCGGTCTGCACCTCGTGCAGCTCGCCGGTCTCCGGGTCGACCACCGGCAGCACCCCGACGTCGGGCAGTTCCAGCTCCCGGGGATCGACCACCTCGATCGCCAGCACGTCGTGCCGGACGCGCAGCTTACGCAGCGGCCGGGCCCAGCCGGCCGGCGGGGCGAGGAAGTCGGAGATGACGACCGCCACGCCGCGCCGCCGGGGCGGCCGGTTGAGCATGTCGACCAGCGCGCCCAGGTCGCTGCGCCCGGGGCGGATCTCGGTGCCGGCGATCGCCCGCAGCAGCGCCTGGGTCTCCTTGCGGCCGGAGCGCGCGGGCAACCGGGTGTAGACGTCCGGCCCGGCGACCGGCGGGGCGGCGCGCCACCGGCGGGCCGGCGCGCTCGCGCCGCCGCCGCTGCCGATCACCGCACCGATCCGGTTGCCGCCCCGCACGGTCAGGTGGGCCAGCGCCGCCGCGGCGGCCACCACCACGTCGCGCTTGAGCCACCGGCCGGTGCCGAAGTCCAGGCTCGCCGACAGGTCGACCGCCAGCCACGTCTCCAGCTCCCGGTCGGCCACCGTACGCCGGACGTGCGGCATCGTCGTGCGGGCGGTGACCGGCCAGTCCATCCGGCGTACGTCGTCGCCGGGGCGGTACTCCCGGGACTCACCCGCCTCGCTGCCGGGCCCGGGCAGCAGGCCGGCGTAGTCGCCCTGGAGCAGGCCGTCGAGTTTGCGGGTGACCATCAGTTGCAGCCGGGACAGGACTGCTTCGGTGCGTTCGGAGGGGACGTCGGCGGGCCGACGGGCGGGTGAGGTCACGGGCGCTGCCCGGGCCAACCGGCACCGGGCGGCGCGGCGGTCGGCGAGGGGGTGGCCTGCTGCCGGGGCGCGACCGAGGGCAGCGGGATGGTGGACATCACCCGGTGCACCACGTGGTCGGCGGGCACGTCGTCGGCGAGCGCGTCGTAGCTGAGCACCAGCCGGTGACGCAGGATGTCCGGCGCGATGTCCTGCACGTCCTGCGGCAGGGCGTAGTCCCGGCCCCGCAGCAACGCCAGCGCGCGGGTGGCCCGGACGAGGCCGAGCGAGGCGCGCGGGCTGGCGCCGTACTGGATGAGCTGGGCGACGTCCGGCATCCCGTGCTCCGCCGGGGCGCGGGTGGCCAGCACCAGCCGGACCGCGTAGTCGACCAGGGCGTTGTGCACGAAGACCTGGTCCGCCTTGCGTTGCAGGGCGACCAGGTCGCCGGTGGTGAAGACCGGCGCCGGCTGCGGCGGGGCGACCCCCATCCGGTAGACGATCTCCCGCTCCTCGGCGTCGGTCGGGTAGCCGACGACGATCTTCATCAGGAAGCGGTCCCGCTGGGCCTCGGGCAGCGGATAGACGCCCTCCTGCTCGATCGGGTTCTGCGTCGCCATCACCAGGAACGGGTCGGGCACCCGGTGGGTCGCGCCACCGATCGAGACCTGGTGCTCGCTCATCACCTCCAGCAACGCCGACTGCACCTTGGCCGGCGCCCGGTTGATCTCGTCGGCGAGCAGGAAGTTGACGAACACCGGGCCCAGCTCGACGTCGAACTTCTCGCTCGACTGCCGGTAGATGCGGGTGCCCATGATGTCGGCCGGCACCAGGTCGGGGGTGAACTGCACCCGGGCGAAGGAGCCGCCGACCACCTTCGCGAGAGTCTCCACCGCGAGGGTCTTCGCCACCCCGGGCACACCCTCCAACAGGCAGTGGCCCCGGGCGAGCAGCGCGACGAACATCCGCTCCACCATCCGGTCCTGCCCGACGATCACCCGTTTGATCTCGAACAGCGCCCGCTCCAGCAGGGTCGCGTCCTCGGCCGGCGTGGTCACCGGCTCGGGTGTCTCCGGGCCCGTCCCGTTCGGCGTCGGGGCGTCGGGCGTGGTCGGCTGGGCCACCGGTCCTCCACAGCATGATCGGTTGTCGCGCGGCGTGGTGCGTGTCAAGACTCGCATGCCCGGCTGAGTGCCGAGGTGGGGAGAAGCCGATTTTCGCCACACCGTCCCCGGGGGCCGGATCTCGGGCCCGCCACGCCGTCCCGCGACACGGAATAGCCGGTCACGGGGTGGACACGGACCGGCCCGGCGTGTGTACGATTCACCCCGTCGCCGGGCGGCTCCCCCCGTGGCCGCCCGGCGCTCAAATCTTCCGGGTGCCGCAGCCCTAGACTGGCCGGGATGAGCACCCCCCTCCCCGCCGACGAGCCGCTGGTCTGTTCGTCCCGCGGATGTCGCGCCCCCGCCCGCTGGGCGCTGAGGTGGAACAATCCCCGGCTGCACGACGCCGACCGGCGCAAGACCTGGCTCGCCTGCGCCGAGCACCGCTCGACCCTCGGGGACTTCCTCGACGCCCGTGGCTTCCTCCGGGAGGTCGTACCGGCGCCCGGATCGCCTACGCTCGAAGGGTGAGCGCGCACAACGGATTCCCCCGGTGAGTGGTGACGGGTCCGCCGGCCCGTCGCCGGCGCCGCCCCTCCCCCCGGCAGGTCCCCTGGAGCCGTGGCCGGACACCGTCCGCTGGCAGTCGATCTCGTCCGACCTGATCTGGGTGGAGCTGATCCGCCTGGCGATGGTGCTGGTCGTCCTCGCCCTCGGGCTGGGCGTCGGCTGGGCACTCAGCGGCAACGGCTTCCTCGGCGCGGCGCTCGGTGTCGTGCTGCTGCTGGGCGTCCTGCGGAGCGTGACGATCGTCCGCGCCGTACGGGCCTGGGGTTACGCCGAGCGGGAGGACGACCTGCTGGTCCGGCACGGGCTGCTGGTGCGGCGACTCTCCATCGTGCCGTACTCGCGGATGCAGTTCGTGGACGTCAGCGCGGGGCCGCTGGAGCGCGCGTTCAAGCTGGCCACCGTGCAGTTGCACACGGCCGCGGCGGCCAGCGACGCCCGGGTGCCGGGGCTGCGCCCGGCGGAGGCGTCCCGGCTGCGCGACCGGCTCACCGCGCTGGGCGAGGACCGGGCGGAGGGGCTGTGAGCGACCCGGCCGCCCGGGGCACGGACCAACCCGGTCCGGCT
Source organism: Micromonospora sp. NPDC048170 (assembly GCF_040652795.1). Classification (NCBI taxonomy): domain Bacteria; kingdom Bacillati; phylum Actinomycetota; class Actinomycetes; order Micromonosporales; family Micromonosporaceae; genus Micromonospora; species Micromonospora sp. NPDC048170. The sequence goes on along the minus strand of NZ_JBEZMR010000022.1, from coordinate 28,168 downwards.
CCGGCGGAGCCCGCCGCGTCTGCCAGGCCGCCGGAGGGCGTCGAGCCGCGGCAGCGGCTGCACCCGCTCAGCCCCGCCCTGCACGGCGCCAAGTCCCTGGTGGTGGTGATCGCCGGCCTGTCCTGGTCGACGCTGTCGCGGGTCGGTTTCGGCTGGTTCGCCCTGATGGCGGTGGTGCTGGCCCTGGGCACCACCGTGCTGGCAGTGGTGAGCTGGTACTACACCGGCTACCACGTGGTGGGCCGCGAGCTGCGGGTGTACGAGGGGCTCATCTGGCGGCGCACCCGGGCTATCCCGCTGGAGCGGCTCCAGGCCGTCGAGGTGGTCCGCCCGCTGCTCGCCCAGCTCACCGGCCTGGCCGAGCTGCGGCTGGAGGTGGTGGGCGGCGGCAAGACGGAGGCGCCGCTGGCGTACCTGAGCGTCGCCGAGGCGACCGTGCTGCGCGGGCGGCTGCTCGCCCTCGCCGGGCGGGTCGCGGCCGAAACGGGCACGCCGGAGCCCGCCGGGGTGGTCGCCGGACCGGCGGGGTTGCCGACGGGGTTGCCGGCGCCACCGCCCGGCCGGCCGCTGCACTCCGTCAGGAACAACGACCTGCTGGTCAGCCAACTCCTGACCCCGCAGGCGTTCATGATCCCGTTCGGCGTCGCGTTCGTGGTGGCGCAGTTCCTCTCCGAGGACTCCTGGTCGTTCATCGCGGTGGCGAGCACCCTCACCGCCATGGCGGGCGTGCTGCTGCAACCGGTGCGGCGGGTGCTCGACGACTGGAACTTCCGGCTCGCCCGGGACGAGGGCACGCTGCGGATCCGCAACGGGCTGCTGGAGACCCGCGCGCAGACCGTGCCACTGGACCGGGTGCAGACCGTCGGCGTGACGTGGCCGCTGCTGTGGCGGGTCAAGGGCTGGCTGCGGCTGCGCCTGGAGGTGGCGGGCTACTCCGCCGGCGAGGCCGACGAACGCAACCGGCCGGACCGCCTGCTCCCCGTCGGCAACCAGGCGACCGGCGAGGCGATCGTGGCCGAGGTGCTGCCCGGGGTGCAGCTGGCCGCCCTGCCGTTCAGCCCGCCGCCGACGCGGGCCCGCTGGCTCAACCCGTTGAGCCGGAGCGTGCTCGGCGCCGGGCTCGACGTCCGGGTCTTCGCCGTCCGCTCCGGCCTGCTCACCCGGCAGTTGACGCTCGTGCCGTACGCCCGGATCCAGAGCGTGCGGGTGGTGCAGGGGCCGGTGCAGCGGCGGCTACGGCTGGCGACGGTGCACGCCGACACCGCCGGCGGCGCCGGCGCGGCCGCGCAGGACCGGGACCTCGCCGAGGCGTGGGCCCTGGCCGCGGAGCTGACGGCTCGCGCGCACGCCGCCCGCCGAGCGGGCTGACCCGGCGCGCACGGACGACTGTCCGCGCCCGAGCGGGCTCACACACCCGAACGGCTCGGGCACCGGCGCACACGGGTTCTGACTGTCCGCGCCCGAGCGGCTCGCGCACCCGAACGGCTCGCGCACCCGCCGGTCAGCGGGTCGCCGGCACCGGCGGCGGCTCGGCGGAGGCCGGCGGGTCGGTCGGCTCAGGATCGGGCTGCGCCGGGGCCCGGCTGGCCTGCCGGGCCGCCCACCAGCGTTCCGCCCAGCCGACCGCCAGGAAGGCCATCCCGACGTACGCCCAGCCGACCAGCACGTCGATGACGTAGTGCTCGCCCGAGTAGACCAGGGTGAACGTCATCGCCAGCGGGTACGCCAGCAACAGCGGCCACCATCGGCGGCGGGTCTGCCGCAGGAAGAACAGCACCACGAACAGCGCGAACGCGGTGTGCAGCGACGGCATCGCGGCCACCGGGTTGGAGGCGATCTGCCCGGCGTTGAGCAGGTTGCCGGCGCCGTGCATGCCGAACGCCTTCCACCCGCGCGTGGAGATCCGGGCGACCTCCTCCAGCAGCCCGTTCTGCGCCGCCCACCACGGCGGGGCCGCCGGGTAGAGGAAGTAGGTGATCAGGCCGGTGGCGCACAGGAAGCCCCAGCGGCGCATGAAGGCCGCCCACCGCCCCCGGTCCCGCAGCCAGAGCACCGCCGCGGCGGCCAGCGCCACCACGAAGTGGGAGAAGTAGACCCAGCTGACCGCGACGTCCCACCACTGCACCTGCGGCCGGTAGAGGTGCTCCTGGAGCCAGGTCGTCGGCACCTGCCCGCCCGTCAACCAGCCGAACATCACCCGGTCGGCGACGATCAGCTCGTACGCGTGCGGGGTGGCGCCGTTGTCGGCGAAGCCCCGGGACAGGTTGTATACGGCGAGCAGCAGCACCACCGGCACCCAGTCCCGCGCGAAGCGCAGGTGGCTGCGCCACGGCCGGCTGCTGTTCCAGGCGATCGTCGCCGCCCAGATCCACAGGAACGCGTACGCCGGGTCGGTGGGCAGGCCGATGCCGAGCCAGCCGGCGACGAAGGCGACGCCCCACACCGTCATCGCGACCACACGGCGACGCCCGCCGTCGGGCGAGGCGGGCGGCTCGGTCCGGGCTGGGGGCTGGGGGTCGGTCGCGACAGACATCGCGGTCAAGGTTAACGGCGCGTACGGCATCGACCGACGCCGACCACCCGCCACGCCGTCAGGGGCGCGGAGCCGTGCGCCGGTGGTGGGCGGCGCGCGGCACGGGCACCCGACGGCCCGTGCCGTCTCGTCTAGGCTCTGGTCATGCAGGAGCAGCCGGAGTCCGCGCTGGCACCGGGCCTGACCGCCCGGGTGGAGCTGACCGTCACCGACGCCGACACCGCCCAGGCGGTGGGCTCCGGGGACGTGCCCGTCCTGGGTACGCCCCGGGTGATCGCCCTCGCCGAGGCGGCCACGGTGGCGGCCACCGCCCCCCGGATGCCGGGCGGTTCGACGACCGTCGGCACCCGGGTCGAGCTCGACCATCGCGCGGCCACCCCCGTGGGGCGGACGGTGGTGGCGCAGGCGCGGCTGACCGCGGTCGAGGGGCGGCGGCTGCACTTCGAGGTGAGTGTCAGCGACGGCGACGAGACGGTCGCCGAGGGCCGGGTGGAGCGGGTGCTGGTCGACCGGCGGCGCTTCGTGGAACGCGCCACGCGGTCGTCGTGACCGCCCGCTTCGCAGAGATCGCCGACGGGGTGCACGTGCTGCGCGAGCCGCTGCTGCACGTCAACGTCACGCTCGTCGTCGGCGACGGGGCCGCGCTGCTGGTCGACACGCTCAGCACCGCCGGGCAGGTCGCCGCGCTGGCCGCCGCCGCGCGGGCGGTCACCGCCGCCCCGTGGACGCTGGTGAACACCCACCACCACTTCGACCACTGCTTCGGCAACGCGACCCTCGCCGCCGACCCACCCCGCCCGGTGTACGCGCACGAGATCGCCGCCGAGGCGATGCGCGAGCCGGACCGGCTGCGCCGCGAGGCGTACGCGGAAATTCGAGACACACATCCCGCGCTGGCCGGGGAGGTGGCCGGGACCGTACTGCTGGCGCCGACGCACACGGTGCACGGCGAGACCACGCTCGACGTGGGCGGCCGGCGGGTGGTGTTGCGCCACCCCGGTCGCGGGCACACGGCCGGCGACCTGGTGGTGCACGTGCCGGACGCCGACGTGCTGGTCGCCGGAGATCTCGTGGAGCAGAGCGGCCCGCCCGCCTTCGAGGAGTCGTACCCGTTGCAGTGGCCCGACACGGTGGCCGAACTGCTGCGGATGACCACCCCGACCACCGTGGTCGTACCGGGGCACGGCGACCCGGTGGACGCCGAGTTCGTCCGCGCCCAGCACTCCCAACTCGTCGAGCTGGCCCGGCTCATCCGCGCCGGGCACACCGACAATGCCCCGCCCGAGCGCGTCGCCGTCGAGGCACCCTTCGGCGCCCGCCCCGCCCTGCACGCCGCCCACCGCGGCTACGCCGAACTGAACAACCCCACCTGACACCCACGCCCTCCCTCTCCCCTCCCCGCCCTCTCCCACCCCGCCTCGCCTCGCCTCGCCCCGCCCCGCCTCGCCCCACCCCGCCTCGCCGATCTTGCAGTTTCTGCCCACACAAAGAGGGCATATGCCCCAGATCGCGGACGCAAAGTGCAAGATCGCGGCGGGCAGGGAGCGCGGGGAGGGGCGGGAGGGCGGGGCGGGAGGGCGGGGGTGGGGTGGGGACCGGGGCGGGAGTCAGGGGGTGAAGCGGGTGAGGACTTCGGTGCGGGTGGGCATGGCGGTTGCGCCGCCAGGTGACTCGCAGACGAGGGCGGCGACCCGCAGCGCGTACGCCACCCGCTCGTGCCAGCCCACCGGGTCGGCGGGTTCACCGTCGACCAGCAGGTCCGCGATGAACGCGCCCATCACCGAGTCACCGGCGCCGGTGGCGTCCACCGCGTCGACCTTCGGCGCGGGTACGCGTACCGGATCGGCACCGGCGGCGGCGACCAGCGCGCCGGCGGCGCCGAGGGTGACCACCGCTGTGCCCGCGCCGAGTTCCCGCAGGTACGCCGCCACACCCTCCTCGGGCTCGCCGGGATAGAGCAGCTTCGCGTCGGCGGCGCTCAGCTTGACGAGGTGGGCGCTGGCGGCGAACTCGGCCACCACCGCACGCAGCCCGGTCAACGCGGCCGGCCCGTCGAGCAGCCGGGGGCGCACGTTCGGGTCGAAGACCCGCAGCCCGGGGGCGAGCGCCCAGGCGCGGCGCGCGGCGGCCAGCACCGGCGGCTGGAGCAGCACGATCGACCCGCAGTAGACGACGTCGGCGCCCGCGACCAGTTCGGTGTCGAGGTCGTCGGGACCGAGCAGGCCGTAGGAGGGCGGCTCGCCGTAGAACCGGAAGTCGGGCTCGGGGCCGGCGAAGGTGGCGACCGCCAACGCGGTCGGGGCGGGGGCGGTGACCACCCCGGCCAGGCCGACGCCCGCCCCGGTCAGGAAGTCGCGGATCCGCCCGGCCAGGACGTCGTCGCCGAGCGACCCGACGAACTGCACCGCACCGCCGAGCCGGGCGACGGCGACCGCCACGTTCAGCGGCCCGCCGCCGACGGCCTGCCGGTAGACCGGCTCGCCGGCACACTCGGCGTCGAGCAGGTCGACCAGTGCCTCGCCGAGCACCACCGCGTATCCCATGGGAGTCCTCCGTCCACGCCGCGCGCCGGCCGATCTTGTCGTACCAGGCTGGCACAGTGCGCGCCATGACGAGCGCTGAAGCCACCGTATTGGCCTACTGGCAGGCGTGCGAGGCGAGAGACTGGGAGGCCTTCGCCGGGCTGCTCGCCGACGACGTGGTCTACCACCTCCCGCAGACCAGGGAGCGGATCATCGGCCGCGCCACGGTCGTCCGGTTCAACCGTGAGTACCCCGACGGTTGGCACCTGACGGTGACCCGGGCGGTGGGCTCGGGCCGGCGGGCCGCCACCTGGATCACCTGCGCCCACGATGGTGCGCAGCTCGCGGCCACCAGCTTCTTCGACCTCGACGAGACCGGTCTCGTCCGTGAGATCACCGAGTTCTGGCCGGAGCCCTACGAGCCGCCGCCCGGCCGCGAGCACCTCGCCGAGCGCTACTGACACATCGGGCAACGGCTATTGCGCGCCGTCGGCGTCCCGTGGTGGGATGGCGCTTGCCGAGCGGTACGGGGGGCTGCCGTGCCGCCGGCGCCGGGTTCACATCCACGCGAGGGCACCGGTCCGCGAGTCGGACCGCCGACGGCGCACGTACGCCGGCCATTGCCGGGACACGTCCGTCGCGACCGTCGTATCCGCGTCGCAGCGGGCGGCCAGCGCTGCCGTCCCGCGTTGCCCGCGGGGCGCCCGCGTCCCGCGAGTGAGGAGAACCCGTGTCCCATCGATCGCGTACGGCCGCGTTGCTCACCGCGGCCGCCACTCTGCTCGTGGGTGCCGTCGCCCTGACGGCGGGCCCCGATCCCGCCGCCGCACACGGCGCCGCCATGACCCCCGGCAGCCGCACCTACCTCTGTTGGAAGGACGGCCTCAGCAGCACCGGCGAGATCAGGCCGAACAACCCCGCCTGCTCCGCCGCCGTGGCCCAGAGCGGGGCCAACTCGCTCTACAACTGGTTCAGCGTGCTGCGCTCCGACGCCGGCGGCCGGACCGTCGGGTTCATCCCGGACGGCAAGCTGTGCAGCGGCGGCAATCCCGGCTACACCGGCTACGACCTGGCCCGCACCGACTGGCCGCTGACCCACCTGACAGCCGGGGCCCGGATGGAGTTCCGCTACAGCAACTGGGCCCACCACCCGGGCACGTTCTACTTCTACGTCACGAAGGACAGTTGGAGCCCGGACCGGCCGCTGGCCTGGAGCGACCTGGAGGAGCCGTTCCTGACGGTGACCAACCCGCCGCAGCGAGGCGGGGTCGGCACCAACGACGGGCACTACTACTTCAGCGGCAACCTGCCCACCAACAAGAGTGGCCGGCACGTCATCTACTCGCGGTGGGTCCGCTCCGACAGCCAGGAGAACTTCTTCGGCTGCTCGGACGTCACCTTCGACGGCGGAAACGGCGAGGTGACGGGGATCGGCCCGGGCGGCACGCCGCCGCCCACGCCCAACCCGACGACTCCGCCGCCCAACCCGACGACTCCCCCGCCGAACCCCACCACACCGCCGCCGAACCCGACCACGCCGCCACCGCACAGTGGTGACTGCATGGCGGTCTACAAGGTGGTCACCGCCTGGCAGGGCGGCTTCCAGGGCGAGGTCATGATCATGAACCACACGGCGTCGACGTGGTCGGGGTGGACGGCCAACTGGACGTGGCCCAGCGGGCAGAGCATCAACAGCCTGTGGAGCGGCACGCTGGGCGGATCCGGTTCCTCGGTCACCGTGACCAACGCCGCCTGGAACGGCACGATCGCCCCGGAGGGCACCACGGCCTTCGGCTTCGTCGCCACCACCAACGGCACCAACACCCTACCCACGGTCACCTGCACCGGCCGCTGACCCACCCCACCCTGACCCCGCCCCACCGGGCCCACCCCTGAAACGATCAAGAGGTTTGCGCCACCGGAATCGCTCCCGGAGGACGCAAACCTCTTGATCGACAGGCGTGGCCGGCGCGCGGCCCGGTGTGGGTGGGTGGTGGGGGGTCAGCGGACCATGGAACCGACCACCGGCTTGGTGAGCAGGGCGGACTGGTTGCGTTGGATGCCCGGGTCGAGGGTCTTGGCGACGAAGATGGCGTGCCAGATGCAGAAGATCAGCACCGTCCACACCTTGCGGGAGTGGTCGGCCTCCTCCCGCTTGTGCTCCTCGAGCAGCCGCATCGCGTACGACAGGTCGAGCAGGTCACCGGCGCCGGAGGTGGACAGCACGTGCCGGGCCCACTCGTACATCTCGCCGCGCAGCCAGACCCGGGTGGGGGTCGGGAAGCCGAGCTTCTTGCGGTTGACGATGGCCGGCGGCACCACGCCCTGGAGGGCCTGGCGCATCGCGTACTTGGTGGCGTCCGAGCGGGGCGGGAGCTTGAGGTCCACCGGGATCCTCGACGCCACGTCGAAGACCGCCCGGTCCAGGAAGGGCACCCGCACCTCGAGCGAGTGGGCCATCGAGATCCGGTCCGCCTTGACCAGGATGTCGCCGCGCAGCCACGTGTAGAGGTCGACGTACTGCATCTTGGTGACGTCGTCGAGCTCGGTGCACTCGGCGTAGATGGGCGCGGTGACGTCGGTGTAGCGGACGGAGGGGTCGTAGCGGCGCAGCAGGTGCTGCTTCTCCTCCTCGGTGAACATCCGGGCGTTGCCGTAGTAGCGCTGCTCGATCGGGGTGGTGCCGCGCTCCAGGAAGCTCTTGCCCTTCACCCCCTGCGGGATCGCCTTGGAGACCGCCCGCAGCCCCTTCTGCACGCCGCCCGGCAGGCCGTTGACGCCGCTGAGCGAGAGCGGCTCCCGGTAGATGGTGTAGCCGCCGAAGAACTCGTCGGCCCCCTCGCCGGAGAGCACCACGGTGACGTGCTCGGCGGCCTTCTTGGCCACGAAGTAGAGGGGCACCAGCGCCGGGTCAGCCACCGGGTCGTCCAGGTGCCAGACGATCTTCGGCAGCGCCTCGATCATGTCGTACGGCCCGATCTTGGTCGGGATGGTCGTCACGTCGAGGTGCCGGGCCGAGTCCTGGGCGACGTCGATCTCCGAGTAGCCCGGGACGTCGTAGCCGACGGTGAAGGTGAGGATGTTCGGGTTGAACTCGCGGGCCAGGGCCACCACCGCGGTCGAGTCGATGCCGCTGGAGAGGAACGAGCCGACCGGCACGTCGGAGCGCATGTGCATCCGGACGCTCTCCCGCAGCGTCTCCCGGATCTCGTGGTAGAGCCGCTGCTCGTCGTTGACCGGGGTGGGCCGGAACACCGGCCGGTACCACCGGCGCACGTCGATCCGCCCGCCCGGGGTCCAGGTCAGGTACTCGCCCGAGCCGATCCGGCTGATCCCCTTGTGCAGGGTGCCGGGCTCGGGCACGTACTGGAGGGTCAGGTAGTGGCTGAGGTTGGCCGCGTCGATGCCGGCGTCGCCCTGGTAGTTGGAGTGCGCGAAGGGCAGCAGCGCCTTCTTCTCCGAGGCCAGGTAGAGGCCGTCGGCCGTCTCCAGGTAGTGCAGCGGCTTGATGCCGAAGTAGTCCCGCCCACCGAACGCGCGACGCTCCTGCCGGTCCCAGATGACGAAGGCGAACATGCCCCGCAGCCGGGTGAGCACCTGCTCGCCCCAGTAGTGGTAGCCGGCGACGATCACCTCGCCGTCACCGGCGGTGGCGAACTGCGCGCCGAAGTCCCGGATCAGCTCCTCGCGCAGCTCGATGTAGTTGTAGATCTCGCCGTTGAAGGTGAGCAGGTAGCGCCCGTTCGCGTAGGACAGGGGCTCTTGGCTGGAGGCCACGTCGATGATCGCGAGCCGCTTGTGCGCGAACACCCCGTCCGCGTACCGGCCGGAGGCGTCGCCGACCACCTCGACACCGGTCTCGTCCGGGCCGCGGTGGTGCAGGCATTCCAACGCCCCGGCGATGTTGTCGCGGTGGGCGGCGGCGTCGCCGCGCGCGCTGAAGAAGGCCAGGAGTCCGCACATGGTGGTCATCTTTCCACGCGGCCCGCGCGAGCGTCGCGGCACCGCTGGGCTCTCCCCCGCCGCGACGCTCCACGGCTGGTCCGGTCCCGTGGGAAGCCGCCGGGGCGCGGCGGCGACGCGTCCGGGTGACGTCCGTCGCGTACCGCCGAGCGCGGGGGCGGGGCCGGCACCGGCGCGGACAGCGCTCCGGACGGTCCCGGCCGGGCCGGTCCCGGTCGCCGCACGGTAGCGTCTGACCTGCAACGACGCGGAGGGAGCGGAGCATGACCGAGGGAACCGACAGCAGGCCGACGGACGGCACCGAGTCGCACGACCCGGACTTTCCCGAGGCGTTCCTGGCGTTCATGCGGCAGGGTTGGCGGGACACCACCCTGCCGGTCGGCCCGCGCCCGGAGGTGCCGAACCACGCCGAGCGGCGGGCCGCGCTCTCGGCGGCCTTTCCCGGCGAGACCCTGGTGGTCCCGACCGGCGGCGAGAAGGTACGCGCCAACGACACCGACCACCCGTTCCGGCCGGGCAGCGACTTCGCCTACCTGACCGGCGACCACGCCCCGGACAGCGTGCTCGTGATGCGCCCGAACGGCTCGGGTCACGACGCCACGCTGTACATGCGGCCCCGGTCGTCCCGGCTGACCGACGAGTTCTTCCGCAGCCGCAGCGGTGAGCTGTGGGTCGGCCGGCGGCACACGCTGGCCGAGAAGTCGACCGAGTTGGGGCTGCCCACGGCGGACCTGACCGAGTTGGAGGCGACGCTGGCCGACCTGGCGCCGGGGCGTACCCGCGTGCTGCGCGGCTTCGACGCGCGGGTGGACACGGCCGTGCGCCCGTACGACGGCCACCGCGCCGAGGGCCGGCCGGCCCGCGACCGGGAGCTGGCGACCGCCATCTCGGAGCTGAAGCTGGTCAAGGACGAGTGGGAGATCGCGCAACTCCAGGACGCGGTCGACGCGACCGTACGGGGGTTCGAGGACGTCGCCCGGGCGCTGCCGGCCGACCGCGGCGTCTCGGAGCGCCTGCTGGAGGGGATCTTCGCGCTGCGCGCCCGGCACGACGGCAACGACGTCGGCTACGGCTCGATCGTCGGGGCGGGCGAGCACGCCACGATCCTGCACTGGGTGCACAACCACGGCACCACCCGGCCGGGCGAGCTGCTGCTGATGGACATGGGTGTGGAGAACCGCAACCTGTACACGGCCGACGTCACCCGGGTACTGCCGGTCGACGGCCGGTTCACCCCGCTTCAGCGCCAGGTCTACGAGGCGGTGTACGCCGCCCAGCAGGCGGGCATCGACGCCATCCGGCCCGGCGTGCCGTTCCGGGAGGTCCACCTGAGCGCGATGCGGGTGCTCGCCCAGGCACTGTCCGACCTGGGGTTGCTGCCGGTGAGCGTCGACGAGGCGATGGACGGGCGGTCGACGGTCTACCGGCGCTGGACGCTGCACGGCACCAGCCACATGCTCGGCATCGACGTGCACGACTGCGCGAACGCCCGCAAGGAGAAGTACCGGGACGGCCCGCTGGGCGAGGGCCACGTGCTCACGGTCGAGCCCGGGCTCTACTTCCAGCCCGAGGACGAGCTGGTCCCCGAGGAGCTGCGCGGCATCGGCATCCGGATCGAGGACGACATCCTGGTCACCGCCACGGGCGCGGTGAATCTCTCCGCCGGGCTGCCGCGCGCCGTCGACGAGGTGGAGACCTGGCTGGCCGAGCAGCGTGAGGCGGGCCCCCGCCTGCCCGGCTGACCTCACCCGCCCCACCCTTGCCGCAGCCCGGCCGCGACTCACGTCCCGGCCGGGCTGTTGGCCGTCCGGGCCAAGGCTGTTCGCCGTCCGGGCCGGGCCGGCGGCCCGCCGCCATCGCCGAAGCCGAGGCGGCACTTCGCCCGGATACGGCCCGAAAACGCATATCTTTCACTTTCTGCCTCATCGCGAAGACAGCTCACTTACGGTGACATCAAACCTGTCTACCCGATATCGGGCGGTATGCGCCATCTATGGCGATACGCACCCGACAAGCATGAGAGATGTGGGTGAGGGCACATGTCCACCGATCAATTCGATGAAACGGGCGCAGAGCGTCCGGCCGCCCGTCGCCGAAAGCGGCGCGTCCTGTGGGTCGCCACCGGCGTCGCCGGCCTGACCGGCGCGGTCGGTCTGGCGGCCAGCGGCGTGGTGACGCTGCCGGGCGTGTCCGCAACGGGCAGCCTCGATCGCCTGTCCGACCGGCACCTCACCGAGGCGGCAGCCCAGGCGAGGACGCCCCTGGGCCCCGGTGAGCAGGCCGAGGCCGACACGAGCCCAGGCGGCCAGGACCCCGGTGCGGACGCAAAGGGCGACAAGAAGGGGCAGGACGGCAGGAAGCACGACGTCACGGACGTGCCCTGCGACACCGACAAGCTGATCGTCGCACTCAACCGGGTGAATGCCGACCACGGGGGCACGCTCAAGCTCGCCCACGGTTGCACCTACCTGCTCACGCTGAACCGGAACGGGAACGGCCTGCCGGAGATCGTCCGGCCGGTCACCATCGAGGGCGAGGACGCCACCATCCTCCGCGCCACGAACGCCCCCGCCTTCCGGATCTTCAGCGTCGGCACCGGCGGCGACCTGACGCTGAACGACCTCACCGTCAAGGGCGGGTTCGCCCAGACCGGTCTTGGCGGCGGCGGCCTTCTCGTGCAGGCGGGCGGCCGGGCGACGATCCACGACAGCCGCATCACCGGGAACCAGAGCAGCAGCGCCGGCGGCGGCATCACGAACTTCGGCGTCACCAGGATCCTCTCCACACGCGGCACCGGCCCGGACGGCAGGGGCGAAGAGAACGACGGCAGGGGCAAGTCCCATGACGGCCAGGACAAGGGCCCGCCCGGCAGGGAGGACGCCGACCGGGACGCCAGCGGCCCCGACGTGAACGGCATCGACGGAGCCGCCCCGGACGCCAGCGCCGCGGAGCATCCCGCCCCGGACGCCGAAGCCGCATCGCCTGTCGTCCCGGACTCCGGCGCCGTCCCGCCTGCCGACACCACGGCGCCCACCGCCCCCGACGCCGTACCGCCCGCCGGCACCGCCACACCTGCCGCTCCCGACGTGGCGCCCGGCGCTCCGGACGCCACCGCCGAGCTGCCCACCGGCACCACAGCGCCCACCACCCCCAGCCTCGGCGGCGAGGCTGTCGACGGCGCCGGGGAACGCACGACCGACGGGGGTACGGCAGGGGCCGCCGGCAGCGGAGGGCCCGTCGCCCGGGACGCGGGCAAGCCCGGCCAGGACAAGGGCGGCAAGGGCAAGGACGCCCGGGGAAGTGAGATCACCGACAACACCGCCGTGAGCAGCGGCGGAGGGATCCGCAACGTCGGCCAACTCACCGTCGAGAACTCCCGGGTGAGCCACAACCAGAGCGGCGACACCGGTGGCGGGCTGGAGAACGTCGGCTCAGCCGTCGTCACCAACACCTGGATCGCACACAACGGCGCCGAAGGTTCGGGCGGTGGCGTCCAGAGTGGCGGCAACCCCAACGTCGTCACGACCATCAAGCACAGCCGCGTGTTCGACAACAGCAGTGGTGAGAGCGGCGGCGGCATCCGCAACGCGGGCACGATGTACGTACAACACAGCACGGTCCGCGGCAACACCGCCGACGGCGACGGCGGTGGCATCGCCAACCTCGCCGCCGTCTTCGGCGGGCTGTCGGTCTCGAACAGCAAGATCAACGAGAACGTGACCCGGGGTAACGGCGGCGGCATCGCCAACGACAGCGGCCGGGTGGTCGTCTTCAACAGCGAGGTCGACCGGAACCGCGTCGTCGCGGAGCAGCAGGTCGCCGGGGGCGTCTACAACCAGGGGGGAACGATCTCCCTGGTCAAGTCCCGGATCACCCGGAACTCCTCGCTTCTGGCACCGGGTGGGGTCTCCTCCGACAACAACCAGGTCACGGTGGACGACAAGACGGTGATCATCGGCAACAAGCCCACCAACTGCGAGGGCAGCCCGGTCCCGATCCCGAACTGCTTCGGCTGATCCGGGAAGGCAGCCGGCAGCGGCCGGCAACCAGCAGTCGACTTCCGGCGTCGCCCGGGAAGGGTCGTGGTCGCACCCCTTCCCGGGCGGCGCCGGATCCGCATGTGCGACTGCCCCTGACGGGCGCTGAAGCCGACGCGGGTCTCGCCTGAAGTCTCCCCGGCCCCGCGTCCCGCCCGGCCGCGGCGCCCCGAACGGCTGCGGTGCCCCGAACGGGGGTCGCGTCGCCCACCTGCCACCCGACGGTGTTCGTGCTGCTCAGGCAGCCTTCGTCCTCGCTCGGACCGGCTGCGGACGGACTGCCGATGTGAGCCAAATATGGAGCTTTCTCGGATAAGTCCTCATCGCGAAGATCCTTCTCATACGGTGGTCGACAGAAGCTGCAACCGATTTGTGGCTGGTCGCACCGTCTTGCCTTGGTGCGGTCGCCTTGAGCAGGAAAGGGCGGAAGGCTCTGATGTCCGATGACGTAACGAGACCCGACGGTGGCCCGCCCGCGGGCACACCGATGCGCGGGCGGCGCAAACTCTGGGTGGCCGCCGGCGTGGCCGGGCTGACCGGCGTCGTCGGCCTGGCGGCGCTGGGCGGCCTGGCCGCCCGCGACGACAAGTCCGGCGACACCGACCGACTCTCCGACGCCCAGGCGTCGGCCCCGAAGCAGAACGTCAGCGACGCCGGCAAGACCGACGAAGCCGGCGACACCGACGAGCCCGGCGGCGACCGGACCGGCGAGGGCGAGGACGACTGGTCCGGCGGCAGCCGGTCCGGCGGCGGCTGGAGCGGCGGCGCCGACGACCGGAAACCCGCCGGCCGGGTAGCGGAGGTGCCCTGCGACACCGACAAGCTCATCCAGGCGATCACGCACGCCAACAGGACCGACGGCGCGACGCTGAAGCTCGCCAGGCACTGCACCTACGAGTTGACGCGCAGCGAGCACGGCAACGGCCTGCCCGTGATCAAGGAGTCGATCGTCCTCAAGGGCGAGAAGACCAAGATTGTCAGGGCCGCCGAGGCTGAGCCCTTCCGGATCCTGAACGTCGGCGGCAGCGGCCACCTGACGCTGAAGGACGTGACGATCAAGGGTGGGCAGACCGCCGCCCGGAAGATGGTCCCGACACCGGCCCCGCCGCCCGGGCTCACCGACCCGACGGAGAACGCGGCGGCCCCGGCCCGCAGGCCGGCCATGGCCGCACCCGGGGCCACCGCCATGTCCGGGACGCCGGCCACGTCGGCTCGCTCCGGCGCCACGGCGACGGCCCGGCCCGAGGGCACCGCGACGGCGGTTCCCACGCTCGACACTGCCGACGGGGCGGGCATCCTGGTCCAGCAGGGTGGCCGCGCCGACCTCGAGCAGAGCGAGATAACGCAGAACCACGCCGGCGGAAACGGCGGCGGCATCGCCAACTTCGGCACCACCAACCTCCGTCGCAGCGCGGTCGAGGACAACAGCGCCAACGGCTTCGGCGGTGGCATCTTCAACGCCGGGGTGCTGCGGATCGAGGAATCCACGGTGTCGAAGAACACCGCCCGGCTGGGCGGCGGCGGCATCGCCAACGGCACGGCCCCGAACGGCCCGACGGTGGGCGGTGGCACCGTCTGGGTGTGGAAGAGCACGATCAGCCACAACCGGACCTCGTACATCGGCGGTGGCGTCTTCGACAACCGGGGCGACACCACGATCACCCAGAGCGAGATCACGGGCAACACGGCCGGTACGGACGCGGGCGGGCTGGTCGCCTTCAGCGACAGCAGGCTGTCCCTGGAGAAGGTCGTGGTCGCCAAGAACTACGCGGACGACGAGGCCGGCGGCATCGGCGTCGGCGGGGGCAGCACCGCCGTGATCGAGCAAAGCGTGATCAAGGAGAACGTCGCCGCGGGTGCCGGCGGCGGTGGCCTGTTCAACGACGAGGGCACCGTCATCCTGCGGGACAGCGAGGTCCTGGCGAACCAGGCGGCCGGCGAGTCCGGGGTGGGCGGCGGCCTGTTCAACGACTTCGGCCTGACGAAGCTGATCAGCACGAAGGTGGCCCACAACGTCGCCACCCGGCCGCCGGGGGGCATCTTCACCAACAACGACGGCGTCCTCATCGACCGGAAGTCCGCCGTCACCGACAACCGGCCGACGAACTGCAAGGGCAGCCCGGTCATCCCCGACCGCTGCTTCGGCTGAACGGGGGCAGCCGCAGCGCCCGCCCGGTCAGGGGAGCCATCGGCAGCCGGGTCACACCCGAGAGCGACACCACATAGAGAGAGGGCTCCTCCGCAAGCCGCCCCGACGGCGGTGGAGGAGCCCTCTCAGCCTCCCGCACCCCTCGTGGCCGTTCCCTCGCCGATCGGCATGATCTGCGCCGACTACACCTGGTAGCCGGTCGACTCACCTACCGCCAGCGGTGCGGCGGATGAGCCGGGCCGGGCCGTCCGCACCGCGCACGAGGACCCCGCGCCGAATGCGGGGTTCTTTCGCATATGGCCGCGAGGCGAGGAAGATTCTCATATTGTCTGGTTCGAGAGCTACAACCGATTTGTAGCGGGGGACGCTCGCCTGCGGCGCTGCGACCCTGTCTGGTACGAGGAGAGGGCAGAGAGCTCCGATGTCCAACTACCTAACGAACAACGACTCCGAGCGGCCGGCAGCGCCGAAGCGCCGCCGCAAGCTCTGGCTCGCCAGCGGTGTGGCCGGGTTGACCGGCGTTGTCAGCCTCGCCGCCGTGGGTGTCGCCAGCGGCGCCGGCGCGGTCGGCGCGGACGGCCTGAAGTGGGCCACCGCCCAGGTCAACATGGACGGCGACCGGGGCGCGGACCGCGAGGAGAGGGGCCGCGAGGGCGAGGAGGGCCGCGAGGGCAGGGACGACCGGGACCGGTACGACAAGGACCGGGACCACAAGGATCGCGGGAAGGAGGTGCCCTGCGACACCGACAAGCTGATCCAGGCGATCGTTTCCGCCAACAACAACCACGGCGCGGAACTGAACCTGGCCAAGGACTGCACCTACAAGCTGACCCGGTCCGACAACTACGGCAACGGCCTGCCGGTGATCAAGGAGCGGATCACGCTCAAGGGGCACGACACCAAGATCGTGCGGGATGCCACCGCCGACTACTTCCGGATCCTCAACGTCGGCAGCGGTGGACACCTCACCCTCAAGGGCCTGACCATCAAGAACGGTCAGACCCTCCACCGGAAGAAGGCGGAGACCGTTTCGCCGGAGACGGTGTGGTCGCGGTACTCGAACTCGGTCGAGGCCACCGAGGCGGCCAAGGCCGGCAAGCCGTACCTGCCGCTGCTCCAGGCCGAGCCGAAGGGCGCGGCGGCGGCGAAGGCCGCAGCGACCAAGACCGATGCCGGGGCCCTGGACGAGCCGGAGCCCAACGACGGCGCCGGCATCCTGGTGCAGCCGGGCGGCTCCGCCGACATCGAGAAGAGCAACATCGTGGAGAACCAGGCCGGCGGCAGCGGTGGCGGCATCGCCAACTTCGGCAAGACCAGCCTGCGCCACACCACGGTCGCCGACAACACCGCCTTCTTCTTCGGCGGCGGCATCCTGAACGCCGGGGTGCTCAAGGTCGAAGAGTCCCACGTCAAGGACAACAACGCCGGGATCGGCGGCGGCGGCATCGCCAACGGCGCCCCGGGCATCCTCCGTGACGACGTCGACGGCGGCACGATGTGGATCGAGAAGAGCGAGATCAGCGGCAACGACACGATCGGCTTCGGCGGCGGTCTGCTCGACATCGAGGGCAACACCACCATCAAGCACTCCAAGATCACCAACAACACCGCGGTGATCGCGGGCGGCGGCATCGCCGCGGCGGACGACAGCCAGCTCTACCTGTACAAGGTCACGATCGCCAAGAACACCACCGTCGGCGTCGGCGGCGGCATGGCACTGGCCTTCGGCGCCACCACCACCGCGGAGAAGACCGAGGTCAAGGAGAACGTCGCCGGCTTCTTCGGTGGCGGCGTGTTCAACCTGTTCAGCGAGGTCACGTTCCGCGACAGCGAGATCGTCGGGAACCGGGCCGTCGGGCCGATCGGCATCGGCGGCGGCATCTTCAACGTGTTCGGCAAGGTCAACCTGCACGACACGAAGGTCGCCGACAACTTCTCCACCCTCAAGCCGGGCGGGGTGTTCAACTACGGCGGCAAGGTCAACGTGGACGACAAGTCCGCGATCAAGGGCAACAAGCCGACCAACTGCAAGGGCAGCCCGTCACCGGTGCCCAACTGCTTCGGCTGAGCCATCCTCGGATGACGTGCGGCCGGCGCCACCGGCACCGGCCGCACGAACCGGTAAGGAAGGGGCCCTTCCCAACGCTATGCGTTGGGAAGGGCCCCTTCCTTGCACCAATGCCGGGTCAGCGCTGCACGAAGACCGCCACGCTGCGGGCCGGCACCGTGAACGTGCCGCTGGCCCGGTCGAAGGAGGCAGACCGCAGCGTCTCGTCCGCCGAGTTCCGCAGCACCGGGTGCAGCGCCACGTCCGCCCCGCGCAGCCCGGTCAGCCGCTGCTGCGCCGCCTCCGGGGTGGCGTTGAAGACCACCGTCACCGACTTCCACCGCCCGTCGAGGCCCCGGCCGTCCAGCGTCATGGTGAGCACGCCGGGGGTCTCCGCCGCGCCGGAGAGCGGGAACGCGACCCGCTTCTGCACCTGCTCCGCCGTGGTCAGCCCGAAGACCGGCGAGGAGGCCCGGATCTTCAGCAGCTCGGCGTACCGGGCGTCGGACATGGTGATCGCGGCGCAGTCCGGGACCAGCGCCGGGTCGGCCAGCAAGGGTTTGGCGTACGGCCACTTGTCCCGGTTGTCCTGCTCGGGAGGCAGGCCGGCGCCGAAGCCGTTGCCCTGGGCGCAGTCCCAGCGGATCTGGTTGAACCAGTCGCCCGAGTTGTACGAGTTGCGGTCCAGCGACTTGGAGCGCAGCCGCTCGGTGCCGGTGGTGACGAACCCGGGGCCCTGCCCCATCACCACCGTGCCCAGCGCCAGCACCTGCATCCGGGCCCGGTCCACCGCCGGGGTGTCCTGCGGCAGCTTGTATGCCAGCGCGTCGTACAGGATCTCGTTGTCGTGCGCGTCGACGTAGGTGACCGCCTCCCCCGGCGCGGCGGTGTAGCCGGCGGGCGAACCGTTGTAGTCGACCTGCGCGCCGGTCACCGGCCGGCCGGCGGAGTCGGTGAACCGGTAGCCGCGCAGGTTACCGGTGAGCCCCACCTTGATCAGGTCGTGCTGGTGCAGCAGGCGGGCCCGCTGCTCGGCCGCGGACCCGTTCACGGCGTCACCGTTCGGGTCGGTGAACAGGCCGGAGGCGAAGCCCTGCACCCGGGGGTTGGCGTCGAACGGCCCGCCACCGCGTACGGCGTCGCGGAGCCGGTCGTTGAAGGTGCCGATGCCGGTGCCGGCCATGTTGGCCTGGGTGGCCTGCACGAAGCGGGCGTCGTCGGCGACCTCGCCGAAGTTCCAGCCCTCCCCGTAGAGCAGGATCTTCTTGCCGTCCACGCCGTCGCGGGCGACGGTCAGCTCGTCGAGCGCCTCGCGTACGGCCAGGATGTTCGCCTTCGGGTGGTGGCCCATCAGGTCGAACCGGAAGCCGTCCACCTTGTACGCCCGGGCCCAGGTGACCAGCGAGTCCACCACCAGCTTGCCCATCATGGCGTGCTCGGGGGCGGTGTTGGCGCAGCAGGTCGAGTTGGCGACGCTGCCGTCCTCCAGCAGCCGGTGGTAGTAGCCGGGCACCACCTGGTCGAGCACCGACTTCGGGTCGGCGCCGGCCGCCGAGGTGTGGTTGTAGACGACGTCCATCACCACGCGCAGCCCGGCGCCGTTGACGCCGGCCACCATCTGCCGGAACTCGGTGGTGCGCCGCGCCCCGGCCGGGTCGACGGCGTAGCCGCCCTCCGGCACGGTGTAGTGCAGCGGGTCGTACCCCCAGTTGTAGCCGTCGGTGTCGGCCACGGCCGCGACGCACTTCTGCTGCTGCTCGGAGTCCGGCGGCAGCGCGGCCAGGTCGCAGGCCGGCTGTCGCTGGTCGGCACGCCGCTCGGGGATCGTGGCGAAGTCGAACGCGGGCAGCAGGTGCAGGTGCGTCACCCCGGCGTCGCCGAGCGCCTTCAGGTGCTTCATGCCGGCGGTGCCCGGGTCGGTGAAGGCGAGGTAGGTGCCCCGCCGCTCGGCCGGCACCGTGCTGTCGGCGACGGAGAAGTCCCGGACGGACAGCTCGGAGATCTGCACCTTCGTCGACGGCACCGCCGCCGGCTTGCGCAGCGTCGCCCAACCGGCCGGGGCGAGCGCCGGGTCGGACAGGTCCACGATCTGGCTGTGCGTGGAGTCCGGCGCGAGCGCCAGCGAGTACGGGTCGGTCACGGCGGCGGTGGCCATCCGCTGCGTCGCGGGCTGCCACGCCTGCACCTGGTACCGGTAGTACCTGCCGGTCCAGTCGCGGGCGCCGCGTACCGACCAGACGCCGGTGCGGTCGTCGCGGCGCATCGCGACCGTCCGCGGCTGCGCCGTCGGCGAGTCGAAGAGCTGGAGCGAGACCGTGCGGGCGGTGGGCGCCCAGACGGCCAGAGTCGGGACCCCGCCGGCGAAGGTCGGCCCGAGCCTGGCGTCGGTGGCGCGGGCGTAGACGTCGTCGAGCACGCCGGGGATCTGCACGCCGGTCGCCGCGAGCAGGGTGCCCTCGGCGTCCCGCTCGGTCACCAGGAGCTGCCCGCGCAGGGCCGCCGGGACCTTGGCCAGGTCCCGCCGGTCGAGCGTGAAGCCGCGGTACGCCCACAGGTGGGGGAAGGCCGCGCGCTGCGCCTCGGTGAGCCCGTTGCGCTGCGCCGTCAACGGCAGCGTGGTGTACGTCCCGACCAGCTCGCCGTCGGCGACGCCCACCCCGCCGGCCGGGGCGGCGACGAGGGCGTACGTCCTGCCGTCGGTGGGCCCGGTCTGCCAGGCGACGGTGGACCGGTCGATCCAGTGCGCCTTCTGCTTCGTGATGTCGACGTCCCCGGCGGCGGTGGACGCGGTGGACGGCAGCAGCCGGCCGGGTGTTCCGGCGAGCAGCCACACCTCGCGGCCGGCGCTGGCGAAGTCGAGCCGCTGGTCGGTCGGCAGGTCCTTCTCGTCGCCGGAGTGGATGATGTAGCTCAGCCCGGTGGCCCCGGCGGCCAGCGGCACCCGGAAGAAAGCGCCGAAGGCGTCGACGCGCTCCGGGGCGAGCGGGGTGGCCCAGTCCGTCGGGTTGGCCGCGCCGTCCCACAGGTGCAGGCCCCAGCCGTCGTAGTTGCCGTCGGCGCGGCGGTAGTGGATGAGGGCGATGCCGTCGGAAACCGGCGGGTCGGGTTCGCCGGTGGCGGCCTGCCGGGTCGGGTAGGTCGCCGGGTCGCCCTGCTTGACCCAGACCTCGCCGGTCTGCGTCACGTCGATTGTCCGGTCCTGCCCGACGTCCTTGTTCCCGTTCTTGTCGACCACCAGGAAGCCGACCGACTTCGCGCCCGGCTTGAGTTTCACCCAGGCGAACCGGCCGTAGGAGTCCTCACCCGCGAACGGCTGTCCCTTGGGCCACTCGGTGGCGTACGCGGGGTCGATGTCGCCCCAGGCGTACAGGCCCCAGTCGTCGTAGCCGCCGGCCGGGCGCTGGTAGTGCACCACCGCCCAGTCGCGCGAGGCGGACCGCGCCGGGGTGCCGACGGTGGCCGTGGACCGGGTGCTCGCGGTGCGGCCCTTCCCGTCGCGGACGACGGCCTTGTACTCGACCTTCGTGCCGCCGGCCAGCCCGGTCAGGTCGTGGTGCACCGTGTACGGGGCCCGGTCGGCGCTGCCGAGCAGCGTCCACCGGCCGCCATCGACCCGGGCGGCGAAGGTGACGCCGGCCAGCGGGTCGCCGGTGACCTGGGCGGTGACGGCGGCCTTCGTGGCGACGGGCTCGCCCGGCGCCGGCGCGGTGATCGTGATCTTCGGCGCGGCGTCGGGCGACGCGATGGGCGTGCCGGCGCGGTGCACCACGGCCGACAGCGGCGGCACGGTCAGGGTGAGCCTGCCGTCCGCGCCGGCGACCGGGGCGGACGATCCGCCGTAGACGCCGCTGAAGGTGGCGCCGGCCGTCCAGGTGTCCACGGTGACAGTCTGCGCGGTCGCGGCGTTGTTCACCGCGACGACGTACTCGGTGCGCTGCTTCGGGTCGATCCGGGAGAACGCGAAGACGCCGGGGCCGTCGGCGGCGTACCGGCTGACCTGCACGCCGTCGCGCAGCGCCGGGTGCGCCTGGCGCAACGCGCCCAGCTCGGCGATGGTCCGGTAGAGCGGGTGCGTGGGGTCGAACTGGTCGCTGGCGTGCGTACGGTCGGTGCCGAGCAGGTCGTCGTCGAGGTAGTCGGGCGTGCGGGAGGCGAACATGTCCTGCCGGGCGTCCTTGTCGCCGCCCGCCCCGGTGAAGCCCTGCTCGTCGCCGGAGTAGACCACCGGCTGGCCGCGGGTGAGGAACATCAGTTCGTGGGCGAGTTGGTCGCGGCGCAGGTGGGTGGCCGGGTCGGTGCCGCCGCCGGCGATGAACGAGCCGATCCGGCCCATGTCGTGGTTGCCGAGGAAGGTGGTCAGCCGCCCCGCGTCGGTGTCCCGGGCGCGGTAGAGGTCGTCGCGGGCGTACACGTCGGCGAGCGCCCTGGCGGAGCCGTCGCCGGCGGTGTAGCCGCGCGCCGCCTCCTGGAAGGCGAAGTCGAGGGTGGCCGGCAGGCCGCCGCGCCGCACGTAGGTCGAGGTGATCTCCGGGTCGGCGCTGTAGACCTCGCCGAACATGAAGAAGTCCTTCTTGCCGGCACGGTCGGCGGCGCGCTCGATGCCCTGGCTGAACTGGGGCCAGAAGTCGAGGTTGGTGTGCTTGACGGTGTCCAGCCGGAAGCCGTCGACGCCGGTGGACGCCACCCAGTCGGAGTACACCTTGGTCAGGCCGCGCACCACCTCGGGGCGCTCGGTCCACAGGTCGTCGAGGCCGTAGAAGTCGCCGTACTCGCTGTTCTCCCCGGCGAAGGTGGAGTCGCCCCGGTTGTGGTACATCGTCGGGTCGTTCAGCCACGCCGGGACCTTGACCTTCGCGTCGGCCGGGGTCGCGAACGTCGGGGTGTACGGGAAGGACGTGCTGTCCACCTTCGGAAAGCCCCGGGTGCCGTCGGCGTGGTTGCGGTCCTCGAAGGGACGCCCCTGCACGTCGGTGTACGGCGCGGTCGCCTTGTCCACGTAGGTGTACCTGTCCTCCGCGTACCGGATGACGTCGGCGGTGTGGTTGACGATGACGTCGAGATAGACCTTGATCCCCCGCCGGTGGGCGAGCGTGACCAGCCGCTTCAGGTCCTCGTTGGTGCCGAAGTGCGGGTCGACCTGGGTGAAGTCGGTGATCCAGTAGCCGTGGTAGCCGGCGGAGACGTCGGACCCGGCGCCCTGCACGGGACGGTTCTTGAAGATGGGGGCGAGCCAGATGGCCGTCGTGCCCAGCCCCTCGATGTAGTCGAGCCGGTCCATGACCCCCTTGAGGTCGCCGCCGTGATAGAAGCCCTTGTCCTGCGGGTCGAGGCCGGTGGAGAGGCGGTCGCCGGTGAGGCCGCCGGTGTCGTTGCGCCGGTCGCCGTTGGCGAACCGGTCCGGCAGGACGAAGTAGAACTGCTCGGCGCGGGCCTGACGGCTTCCGGCGGAGAGCAGCGCCTGCGCCGAGGGCTCGGTGCGCCACTGGGCGGCGCCGGTGGCGACCAGCGGGCCGGTGTCGTCGGGGGCGTCGGCGCCGAGTTGACGCACGGCGATCGGAGTGCCGACGAGGGTGAGGGTGAGCAGGGAGACGAGAGCGAGCAGGGCCTTGCGCGGTATCGGCGGGGGTTTCATCGACGGCCTTCCTCTGGTCGCTGATTGGCCCGCACGCTAGCCCTTGCCGAAACATTCTGCAATACCTTGCAAACCAAGTCGTAACACAGCAGCAGGATTGCAAAAGTACGGCCCGGCGCGTCCGCGCCGGGCCGTACGGGAAGGCGGTGGCTATCCGCGGCAGGCGCGGCCGTCGACCGTGCAGGTCGTCGGGCTGCTCTGCCTGCCCGCGACGTAGAACCGCAGCACGACCGACGCGCCCCCGGCCAGGTCGTGACCGCTGCGGTAGGTGAAGCCGTCGTCGATCCGCTGTGCCGTCCCCTGTGGCGCGTTCTCGATCCACGCGCTGTCCAGTCGTCCGTCCTGGAAGGTCAGCCGCGCCGCCCAGCCGCGCCCGGTCGACGACGCGTTGCTGACCACGACCTCCCCGACGAACCCGTCGGAGTACGACTGCACCACCCGGTACCGGCCGCTCATCGGCGACGCGGGCGACGGCGGCGGCGCGATCAGCACCGCGCCGTCGCTCTCGCTCGGGGTCGGGGACGGCGGGCGGCTGCTGCGGCCGGGCGTGGACCGATCCGGGCTGGGCCGGCCCGTGGCCCGGCCGGACGCCGTGGCCGTCGCCCGTGGTGACCGCGTCGCCGTCGGGCTGGTCGCCGACGACTCCGACGCGACCGGGCCGACGGTCGGCAGCGGCGGGCCGGGCTGCGCGTCGAAGGCGGGTCCGCGCCCCCGGTAGGTGCCCAGCGCGATGGCCAGCAGGACCACCATCACGACGACGCCGACGGACACCACGATCCACGGTGAGGACGCGATGGCGGTCGTGCCGTAGGACCTGCTCGAGTTTCGGCTCGGGCCGGACATGCCCCTCCTCCCGCCGTCGTCGGGGGCAGCGTAGCGGTCGGTGGCGACCTGACGCGACCGTCTGTACGGGCCACACCACGAAACGGAAGCGGCGGACCAGCCACGCGGGCGCAAGCGGCGGCCCGCCCCGGGCCGGCGGAACGGCCGCCACCGGAGGGCTCTGAGGCCCCGCCGTCGGTCAGGCGGTCCGCAGGACGGTGCAGATGACGGGCCCGTCGTCGGTGGCCCGCAGCAGGTAGCGGTAGCGCTCGCCGGGGACCGCCCGGCCCTGGCTGTCCAGGAACTCCCACTCGACGGCAACCATGGTCAGCAGCGCCGACACCGGCTGCACGTCCTCGATGGCCGCGTGCGCGGCGACCAGTTCGCGCTCCTGGTAGTCGGGGGCCGCGCCCACGAAGGACAGTGCCACCGCCGCCGGTGAGGTGAACGAGAAGCTGTACGTGTCGGCGACCACCAGCCCCGGCAGGGCGTAACAGCCGGCGATGGCGGGCAGGTCGCCGGTGGTCAGCGCCACGCCGTACCCGTCGAAGAAGTCGGTCAGCGTATCGAGATCGGTGGAGGCTTTCACGGGGACAGCAATTGCCGCCCGGGCAGCGGGCCAAACCTCAGCGCGGCGGGATGCGCACCTCGATCTCGGATCCGAGCCGGGCGCCACCCGCGAGGCCGAGATCGTCGCCGCTCCAGAACCGGCCCGGGTCGTACCAGTTGGGACGCCGCCCCGCCGGCAGCAGACCCATCGCCTCGTAGGTCACCGCGACCACCTCCGCGCAGTACGCCGTCTCCAGCGCACGGTCGCGCGCGCCGGCCCTGTCGGACACGGGTGGACCGGGACGGTCGGCGGCCCGGTCGCGCAGGGTCGGCACCCGCACCGCCGGGACCCGGCCCCGCAGCCAGCGCCAGGCGAGTTGGGCGGTGGACGGGAACGGCGTGCCGTCGAGACGGGCGACGGTACGCAGCACCGCCTTCTCCATCTCCGCGTCGGCCGGCGGGTCGAGCTGGCGCAGCCAGCCCCGCTGGCCGTACCGGTTGGCCCAGACGCAGACCGCGTCCCGCAGGTCGTGCAGTTGCACGCCGCGCTGGTGGGTGCCCGTCCACATGTCGGGCAGTGACCTGCCCAGCTCGGCGTGCCACATCAGGGGCGGCATGTCGTCCAGCACGACCGCCATGCCGACGTGGTTGACCGGGCTGTTGGTCGTCAACTGGATGGCCCGGTCCGGCACGCTGCGGCCCCGGAACACCCACACGTCGCCGGTACGGGTCAGCTCCACGGCCTCGTCCAGGCTGATGCTCATGGGGGTCTACCCTAGGTGGATGCGGCAACGGATGCGGTGGTGGAAGGTGCTCGGGCTGGCCGGCCTCGCCGGCGTCGCGGCGTCGGGCGTGGTCATCGCCCGGGCGGAACGGCGACGCCGGGCGTACACCCCGGAGGAGATCCGGGCCCGGCTGCGCGACCGGCACGCGGAGGCGACGGCACCCGCCGCCGACGCGCGCTGACCTCTGCCGGCGTCAGTCCACGTCCTGGTGGTTGCGGTCCCAGCGCCCGCCGACCGGCGGGGTGTCGAGCCGCACCGCCCCGACGGCGTTGCCGGCGAGGTCGTTGTCCTCGATGCGGCAGGACACACAGCTGCCGGCCGGGGTGATCCAGAGTCCGTAGGTCTGGGTCTGCTCGTCGCGGTGGTCCCAGATCCGGTTGCCGCGCACGGTGGCCGAGTCGAACGGCGCGTTGACGGTGATGCCGGCCCGGATCGGCGGGGCCGGAGGCAGTTCGTACGCCGCGCCGGGCGGCGGCGTGTCCTCGTTCCAGCCGGTCGGGGAATCCGCCCGCACCTCGGCGAGCGTCAGGTCGGTGTCGGTGTTGGACACCACCACCGCCATCCGTGACCCGACCCGCACCACCTTGCCCCGGTGCCCGTCGACCGGCCAGTGCGCCGTCCCGTCGGTGACGGACCGGTGGTGGTAGCGCACCGACTCGCCGCCGCCGCTGGCGGCCGGGGCGCACCGCCGGCCGTTGTTGCGGATCCGGTTGTTCACCACCACCGCGTCGGTCATCGGCCGGTCGATCCGGATCGCGTCCAGGCCGTTGTCCCAGAACTCGTTGCCGTCGATGACCACGTCCGCCGCCGCACCCGGGTATCCGTGCCCCAGGTCGTGCTCGTGGTAGCCGTAGGCCCCGTTGGCGCTGATCCGGTTCCCGCGGACCGCGTACGGGCCGGGCGTGTTGCCCATGCTGATCCCGTCGCGGACGTTGCGGTCGATGACGCAGTCGCTGAGGATGCCGCCCCGGCCGGCCACGCCCGCCGTCCCGTTGCCGGAGACGTCGAAGCCCGCTTCCAGGTTGCCGGTCAGGGTGCAGGCGGAGACGATCAGGCCGTCGGCGCCCCAGTCGGAGATGCCGAAACGGTTCGCCTGGCTGTGGCAGCCGATGATGCGGTAGCCGCGCGGCGGAGTCCAGTAGTCCTTCTGCAGTTCGAGGAAGATCCCGTTGGTGCCGTTGCCGACGGTCGTGCAGTTGGCGATGGTGAGGCGTTCCACGTCGCCCCACCCGCCGATCCCGACGCCGATGCCGGCGCCGCCCATCTCCTCGCCGTTGTCCAGCCGGCCGCACCCGACCACGACCACGCCGTCGATCAGGCTGTCCTGGAGGAAGTCGCAGCCCAGGCCGGTCGCCCCGGTGTGGTGGATGTAGAGGTTGCGGAAAACGCCACGCACGACGTACTGGAGGCCGAGCCCCTTGGCCAGGTAGTCGTACTGGACCATCGCCACGCCGGAGCCGTCGATCTCGAAGTCGGCGAAGGTGCAGTCGGCGATGTACCGGTCGCGGCTCGCACCGTGCTGCACCGTGGTCCAGAACGCCAGCGGCGTCGGGTCGGCGCGGTTCCCCTCGTTGCTGAGCAGGAAGCGGGTCGCTCCCGGCCCCGCGCCGATCAGCGACACGCCGCTGCGCCAGACCGTGCCGGCGTCCCGGATCGAGTAGATCCCCGGCGGGCAGTGGATGATCCGGGCCCGCCCGTCGGCGGCGTAGCCCTCGCCCAGGTGGTCGACCAGGGCCGACAACGCCGGCTGGTCGTTCGTCACGCCGTCGCCGCGCAGTCCGAACTCCCGGGCGTCGCACCAGAGGGGCGCCCCGGCGACGGGGGTCAGCCGCTTCGGGGTGGCGGTGGACAGGTCCTGGTGCGGCATCCGACCCTCCCTCTCCGGCGTACGGTCGTTCGCCTACCGCCGGCGCATTCCCGCCGCACCCGTCCGGAAACGCGCTACCCGGCCGGTGTGGGGCCGGGCTCCGCGCCGGTGCCGGGGGTCGGGCCGCTGCGGCGCACCGCCTCCGCCAGCGCCCCGGCGGTACGCCCCACGAGCGCGCCCCCGTCGTCGAGCAGCAGCAGGGGCCGCTGGATCAGCTCCGGGGCGGCCACCATCGCCTCGACCCAACGCGGCTCGGCCGCCTCGTCCCGCGGCCAGTCGGCCATGCCCAGGGCCACCGCGGCGGGCTCCTGCGTCCGGCAGACGTCCCAGGGGCGTGCGTCGAGGCGGCGCAGCACCTCGGTCAGCTCGGCCGCGCTCGGCGGCCGGTCCAGGTACGGTCGCACCGCGTATCCCACCCCCGCCTCGTCGAGCGCGGAGCGGGCAGCGGCGCACTTCGAGCAGGCCGGGTTGTTCCAGATCTCCATGCCCGCCATGGTCGCAGCCGCACCCCACGCCCCACGCCCACGCCCCACGCCCCCACGCCCCACGCCCCACGCCCCACGCCCCACGCCCCACGCCCCACGCCCCCGCGATCTTGCACTTTGTGCCCGCCACTTGCGGCGCATGTCGGTTTTGTCCGGGCAGGAAGTGCAAGATCGCGGGGGCGTGGCGGGTGGGGCGGGAGGGGGCGGGAGAGATACCCGGTTTGCGGGGTTTGTGGTGGCGGGGGTCACCGAGGCGGTGGGCATGGGTCCGGGGCGCGGGGCGTTGTAGCCATGTGAGCGCGTGAACCCCTCGACCTGGCCCGCACGCGTGGCCGGGGGTACTGGCGAAGGCCGGGGGCGCTGGCGGAATGCCGGCCGGGTTCGCGTCGTTACATCTCCCCGGACGCACACCTCAGCCGAGGCGCTCCCCCACGGTGGCCCGACCGGCCCGCCGAGGCGCTTCCCCGCGCCCCCCGGTGGCTTGACCGGCCCGCCGAAGGCGTTCCCCTTCCCCCCGGGTGGCCCGACCGGCCCGGTGGAATGGTGGCCCGACCGGCCGGTGGAATGCCCGGCGGACCCGGGTCGTTGAGACACCCCGGACGCCCCGAGCAGGCCCCGCCACCGCAGCGTCCCTCTCCGACATCCCCCCCTTTCGCGGCGCACCGCCCCCCTACGCGTGTGCCGTACCCCCGATCGAAAGGTGCCTTGTCATCATGCGTACCGACATCTTCCGTAACACCGCCCTGACCGTGGCCGGCCTCGCCTTCACCGGCGGCG
>NZ_JBEZMR010000021.1:0-116187 GCF_040652795.1 Micromonospora sp. NPDC048170 | reverse complement strand
CCGCGCTGCCCCGCGCCCGCGCTGCCCCGCGCCCGCGCTGCCCCGCGCCCGCGCCGCCCCGCGCTCGCGATCTTGCACTTTGTGCCCCGCCAAAAGCCGCATTCCGCCCGAATCGGGGGCCGAAACTGCAAGATCGACGAGGCGAGTCGAGCCGGGGCGAGGCGCGGCAGGGCGAAGCGCGGGGAGACGCAGCGTGGGGGATGAGGCACGGGGCCAGGACGAGGTGCGGGGGCGGGACGGGTGGGTGAGGCGGGGCTGGGTGAAAGAGGCGAGGAGTGGGGCGGGAGAGGCGAGAGCGGGGCGACGCGAGAGTGGGGCGACGCGAGAGGGAGAGGTCGGGTCAGGGGGTGGGGTGGGCGGTGGCGTGGTGGGTGGCCAGGATGTCCGCGCCGAAGTCGCTGGCCGGGCGGCGCAGGACGGTGTGCGCGTGGTTGCCGTCGTCGGCGGTGTTGTCGTACTCGATGAGCAGGTCGTCGCCCTGCACCCGGTAGTAGTGGCGCTGGCCGGGCGCGGTCGGACCGGCCCAGGCGAAGTGCAGCTGCCCTGAGTCCAGCCGGCGCGCCTCCTGGATCGCCAGCTCGGGTGGAAGCCGGTCCAGGTAGAGCGCCACCAGTTGGTCGAGCAGGGCCCGCCCGGTGGGGCCGAGCCGGTCGGCGGGCACCCCGAGTGGCTCCAGCGGGCCGTCGACCCGGGGACGGGTGGCGCTGATGATGTCGCGGGGCGCGTCGTCGGCGATGATCGCCGCGGTCCGTCCGGCGGGGCTCATCGCGTCGAGCAGGGCGCGGGCCAGGTCCTCTTCGACGCCCAACGGCCGGGAGACCGGGCGGCCGGCGTACCGGACGGTGGCGGGGTTGGCGCCGAAGAAGATCGGCGCGGGGGAGACCTGACCGGCGACCACGGTCATGCTCACCGAGAGGTGGTGCCCCTCCAGGCGCCACGCCCAGGCGTCGTCGCGGGCCGGGTCGCCGAAGACGGCCACCCAGTAGTCCCCGCTGTGTCGGTGCCGGCGCCATCCCTCCGCCCGGTCAAGCACCTCCTCCAGCGCGACGATCGCCATCGCCTGGGCGTACGCCGGTGGGCTCAGCGCGGTGGCCAGCAGCCGGTGCGCGGCCTTGCGGCCGGCGCGGTCGAGGTCGGCCAGGCAGACCCCGGGCCGGGGTCGCGGCCGGTACTCGAGCCAGCGGCGGGCCGCCTCGTCGTCGAACTGGTGGGCGGCGTGGGCGCGGGCGGGTTCGCCCAGCGCGGCCAGCAGCGCCGTGGCTGCGGCGCGCATCTGTTCTGGCAGCGGATCCTCCACCGACCCTGTATACCGGGCGTGGGCCGCCCGCGCCGGACGTCGCCGTCAGCCGGTCGGGCATCGGGCGTGTTCCGTGTCGGGTCTTTCCGTCAGGCGGTCGGGGCCGCCAGCAGCGCCAGCATCTCGGGCAGGTCGAAGAACTGGGCGGTCTCCACCGCCGACGGGCTGCCGTGGTGCGGGTCGGCGCCGGCGGCGAGCAGCGCCCGGACCGTCTCGGTGTTGCTGCGGAAGACGGCGGCGGCCAGCGCCGTCTGCCCCCGGTCGTTGGTCCGGGAGTGGTCGGCGCCTCGGGCGAGCAGCGCGGCGACGGTGTCGGGACGGGCATGGTACGCCGCCAGGATCAGCAGGGTGTCGCCCTTGTCGTTGGTCATGTTGACCGGCAGCCCCGCGTCGACGTAGTCGGCCAGTTCGGCGGTGGCGCCGTCGCGCGCCAGGTCGAACATCCGGTGCGCGAACGCCAGCGTCTCGGCGTCGAGTTCCTCACTCACCGGTCCAGGTTAGTCGGAGCTCACCCTGGTACGTTGCTCGGCCGGTGCGCTGGGGGAGGGGTCGATGGACGACAGGGTGTACGTGGGTAACGCGGGCGTCGACGGGGCGACGAACGCCGGCTGGCTGCTCGGCCACTTCATGCCGCGGGGCGACGCCCGGCACAGCGACGACGTCGAGGTGAAGTGGGGGGTGCATCCGGCCGGGGAGGCCCGCTCCCGATGGGCCACGGGTGAGCGGCGGACGGCCCTGCTGGTGCTGGTCAGCGGCCGGTTCCGGGTGGAGTTGCCGGACCGGACGGTGCTGCTCGGCGAGCCGGGCGACTACGTGGTGTGGGGGCAGGGCGTGGACCACTCGTGGTACGCGGAGCACGAGTCGGTCGTGTTGACCGTGCGCTGGCCGTCGGTTCCCGGCTACCGGGTGGCGCCGCCGGTCCGCCGCTGACCGCTGTCCCAGGACCTGGGATTACCTACTAAACCAATAGGGTTTGCAGTCTATGCTGGGTCGACGCACCGCCGAACCGCGAGGACCGCCATGCTCGACCGAGGCCCACCCGACCTGCTCGCCGTCGCCCGCCGCTGGGCCGCCGACCCGGCCCGCTGGCCGGTGCCGCTGTGTTTCGACCCGACCTCCCGGTGGTACGCCCGGCTCGCCCACGCCGCCGACCACGAGGTGTGGGCGTTGAGCTGGCTGCCCGGCCAGGGCACCGACCTGCACGACCACGGTGGCTGCGCCGGCGCGTTCCTGGTCGTGTCCGGAGCCCTGATCGAGGAGACGGTCGGCGGGGGCGTGCTCCGGCCGCACCGGCTGCCGGCCGGCTCCAGCCGTCGTTTCGGTCCGCGGCACGTGCACCGGGTGTCCAACCGGGACGACGAGCCGGCGGTGAGCGTCCACGTCTACCGTCCCGCGCTGCGCCGGATGACCAGCTACCGGCTCACCGACGGCCGGCTGCACGTCGCCGAGGTGGCCGAGGCCGGAGTCGCCTGGTGAGCATCCCACCGTCCCCCGCGGAACGCTCGCCGCCCCACGGCGGCCGCCCACCTGCCCGCGTGGACCGCCCGTCATCCCGTGTCCGCCGGCCGCCCCGTGCCCGCCGCCCGCCGTCCCACGCGAACCGACAGCAACCAGTGGAGGAAACGACCATGCCGCACATCGACGACCCGCACGCGTGTCCGAACCCGACGGCGCCACCGGGCTCCCGTGGCATCGACGAGATCCTGGCCGCCGCCAGGGCGCGGCTGGACCGGTTGGATCCGGAACGCGCGCACCTGGCGCACCGGGGCGGGGCGCTGCTGGTCGACATCCGCCCGGCCGCCCAGCGGGCCGCCCACGGCGCCGTGCCCGGCTCGCTGGTGATCGAGCGCAACGTGCTGGAGTGGCGCTTCGATCCCCGCTGTCCGGCCCGGCTGCCCCAGGCCGTCGGCTACGACCTGCGGGTCATGGTCATCTGCCAGGAGGGCTACACCTCCTCGCTGGCCGCCGCCGCCCTCCAGGATCTCGGGCTGCGCCACGCCACGGACGTCGTCGGCGGCTTCGTCGCCTGGCGGCTCGCCGGTCTGCCCGTGCTCGGCCCCAACCCGCCGCAGCGTCCGTCCACCCCCGCGCCCCCGGTGACCGCCGGCCGGGCGCCGTCCTGACCGCCGCGCTCCACCGGGCGCGGCGGCATCGCCGCCGCAGGAGGCTCCATGTCCGTCGTCGCCATCCCCACCCGAACCCCACCGACCGCCCGCGCCGAGCGCATCGGCCCGGTCCGCCCGCGTTCCGCCCCGACCGTCACCATCACGCTCGACGTCGCCCCGGGCCCGATGAGCCCCCGCCTGGCCAGGCTGCTGGAGCTGATCGGCGAACTCGCCGAGTCGGGGGAGGGGCGGCTGGGGCCTGCCGTCGCCGACGACCGGCCGGCGCCGCCCCGTGTGCTGCCGGTCGCCGCGGACCCGCACGCGATCCGGATCGCCACCGGCTCGCGGGTGGTCCACCAGGGCTCCCGCGCGATCCCGCTGACCCGGATCGAGTACGACCTGCTGCTGTTCCTGGCGGAGCAGCCCCGGCGGGTCTTCACCCGTCTCCAGTTGCTGAGCCGGGTCTGGGGCTACGAGCACGCGGTGGCGCGCACCGTCGACGTGCACGTCCGCCGGCTGCGCGCGAAGCTCGACGCCGACATGCCGGTGGTGACCACCGTCTACGGCGTCGGCTACCGCCTCGCTGACGAGGCCCGGATCGAGCTCGACCCCAGTCGCTGACGGCGCCACCCGCGCGGCGTGCCCCGACGACGGGCGCGCCGCGCCGCCGCGTCCGGGGCCTGTGGGCCCCGCCCCCGGTACGCTGGCGGGCCCCGTCGTCTGCCCGTGGCAGCCCGTCGGGCGGACGTGACTCCCGCTCGCCGGCCCCGGGCGGCAGCGGTGCCGACCACCGTCAACCGGGCGGGCACCCCCCGTATCGGGTCAACCCGACGGCTCTGCTGTAATCATCAGGCTTCGTACGCAGAGCGAGCATTCGGCTCCGATGCGTTCGTCAATTGTCACATTCATGCAACGCAGCCGCCCCTTGACCCTCGCCCGGGCGCCGGGAAGCATCGGTGGAGCGGCGTCCCGGGCCGTGGGGAGATACCCGGACCAGCCAAGGAGGACCATGTCGGTCAGCCCCGCCTCGTCGCGCGCCGGATGGCATACGTCCCAGCCCGCTGTTCCCGGTCGACCCCCGGGGGGCCAGCGTCGCCCCGCCAACACCGCCGCACCGATGCTCACGGTGACCCTGAACATCCCGTTGGCATCCGAGGAGTCGCTGACCGCACCCGCCCGGCGGCTGCTGGAGGCCGCCCGGGAGATGCTGGAACGCGGCGAGGGCACCATCGTCGCCACCACCAGCGTCGAACGCCGCCCCGAGCAGGTGCCGGCGGGCCGCCCGCCGTCCCGCCCGGTCGCCGCCATGGTCCCCACCCTGCACATCCTCGCCTCGTCCCGGTCGGTGCTGCGCGACGGCGAGCCCCTGCCCCTGACCCGGCTGGAGTTCGACCTGCTGCTGCACCTCGTCGCCCATCCACGCCGGGTGTTCACCCGGTTGCAACTGCTCAACGCGGTCTGGGGCTACGAGCACGCCGGCGTGCGCACCGTGGATGTGCACGTCCGCCGGCTGCGCGGCAAGGTCGGCGTCGACGTCCCGCTGGTCACCACCGTCTACGGCGTCGGCTACCGGCTCGCCGACGACGCCCGCGTCACCATCGACCGCACCGGCTGACGGGCCACCCGGCGGGGCACCATGGTCGGATGCGCATCCGACCCATCTCCCCGGACCGGCTCGTCGCCGAGCTGACCGAGCGCTTCGCCGGCACCGCCGCCTCCGGCCGGCTGCGGGTGGCCGTGGACGGCGCCCCGGCGGCCGGCCCGGACGAACTCGCCGCCGCGCTGGTCGACCCGCTGCGCGCGCTCGGGCGGCCCGCGCTGCACGTACGGGCCGCCGACTTCCTCCGCCCCGCGTCGGTGCGCCTGGAGTACGGCCGGACCAACCCCGACGCGTACTACGAGGGGTGGGTCGACGAGCCGGGGCTGCGCCGGGAGGTGCTCGACCCTGCCGGGCCCGGCGGCTCCGGGCGGGTGCTGCCCTCACTGTGGGACGCCACCGCCGACCGGGCCAGCCGCGCCGCGTACGTCGACCTGCCGCCCGGGGGCGTCCTGCTGGTCAGCGGGGCCCTGCTGCTCGGTGGGGGCCTGCCCTTCGACGTCACGGTCCACCTGTCGCTCTCCCCGGCGGCCCTGGCGCGGCGCACCGACCCGGCGCTGCGCTGGACGCTGCCCGCGTTCGCCCGGTACGCCGACGAGGTCGCCCCGGCGTCGTTCGCCGACGTCGTGGTCCGTGCCGACGATCCCCGGCACCCGGCCCTGGTGGAGTCCCCCGTGTCGCCCTGACGCCACGGCGTCCGAAAAGTCGCCGGTTTGATCCTCGCCGGACGGGGGTATTCGCCCGGCTCACAGAGCGCGGGTGATCCACCCGTGCCAAGACCGACCCGGCGCCGGGCGCACGTATCCGGTGAACCGGCGGATCCTGAGGCCAGAAAGGCAGGCAGCGATGCTCGTCCACGACACGATCGGTACGGGCCGATCCCAGGCGGAGATCGACCAGATCCGGCGCTCCCTGCAGGCCCGCTACGACGAGTTGTCCGCGGAGTACGAGCAGGCGGTGCTGCAGAGCCAGGTGTTGCGGCTGGTGGAGGTGGGTGACACCGCCGGCGACGACCAGGCCGACAGCGGCACCAAGACGGCGGAGCGGGACACCGCGCAGTCCCTGCTGCGGACCATCCTCGACCGCCGCGCCCAGTACGAGCACGCCCTCACCCGGCTGGAGGAGGGCACCTACGGCTTCTGCGAGGGCTGCACCTCGGCGATCCCCGTCGAGCGCCTGGAGATCTTCCCCTCCGCCACGACCTGCGTGCAGTGCAAGCAGAACCGGGAGCGCCGGGCGGCCTGAACCCTGCCTGCGGTTGCCGGTCGGTCCGGGACGCGGTGAGGTCGACGGATGGGTGAGATCATGGTCGGCACCGCCTCCTGGACCGACCGGACGCTGCTGGACTCCGGTTGGTACCCGCAGACCGCCGACACGCCCGAGAAGCGGCTGGCGTTCTACGCCCGCCAGTTCCCGCTGGTCGAGGTGGACGCCACCTACTACTCGCCGCCCGCCGAGCGGACGGCGAGGCTGTGGGCCGAGCGCACCCCGGCCGGCTTCACCTTCAACGTCAAGGCGTTCAGCCTGCTCACCGGGCACCCGACCCGGGCCGGCGCGCTCTACAAGGACCTCCGGCCGGACACGGGGAAGAAGAACCTCTACCCGGACGACCTGCCGCCGCAGGCGTACGAGGAGGTCTGGACGCGTTTCCTCGCCGCGCTGGACCCGCTGGTGGCGGCGGGCAAGCTCGGCGCGCTGCTGTTCCAGTTCCCGCCCTGGTTCACCATCCGGCGGGACAACAAGCAGTACCTGCTGGAGGTGGCGAAGCGGTGCGCCCCGCTGCGCCCGGTCTACGAGTTCCGGCACGCCTCCTGGTTCGACGGCGACAACGCCGACGAGACCCTCGACTTCCTGCGCCAGCACCGGCTGGCGTACGTCTGCGTGGACATGCCGCTGGGGCACCGCTCGTCGGTGCCCCCGGTGCTGGCCGCCACCGCGGACCTCGCGGTGGTCCGCTTCCACGGGCACAGCGACAAGTGGACCAGCCGCGACATCCACGAGAAGTTCGGCTACCGCTACTCCGACCGGGAGTTGCGCGACTGGGCACCGAAGCTGCGCGAGCTGGCCGACTCCACCGGGCAGACCCACGTTCTTCTGAACAATTGCTTTCGGGACTTCGCGCAGACCAACGCCGCCACCCTCGCCGGGCTGCTCGACGCCGGCTGAGGCGGTGCCCGGTTCTTCACCCGGTCCGGGTGAGGGCCGCTCACCCTGTCACCGCGCAGCATGGACGGTGCGTGCGGTCCACCGTGGCCGCGGAAGGCGACACCACGGAGGTGGGTGGAGATGACGGTTCGGGTGGTACCGGATCGACGACGAGACGCCGTGCTGCACGTCGTCGGGTCGTCCGGCGACGCCCGGTGGGCGCCGCGCCCCGCCCGGGTCAGCCCGATCCGGCAGCCGCGCGGCCCGGCCGGGCCGCCGCGACGTGACGACGACCGACGGTGGGAGACCGACGTACGGGGGTGGACAGATGGCTGAGCAGCTGCATTCCGCGTTCGAGTCCTCGATGGACAAGACCAACCTGATCCTCAAGGACATCGAGCAGGCCTACGGCTGGCCCAAGGAGCAACGCAACCAGTCCTACTGCGCGTTGCGCACGGTGCTGCACCTGCTGCGCGACCGGATGCCGGTGCAGGAGAGCGTGGAGTTCGCCGCGCAGTTGCCTGTGCTGGTGCGCGGGATCTACTTCGACGGCTGGAGTCCGGCGGACGTGCCGATCAAGCTCAACCGCGACGACTTCCTGCTGGAGGTCCGGCAGGGCTTCCCGTACGACGTCGAGGGCGGCCCGGAACGCGTGGTGCAGGTGGTGCTGGACACCCTGCGCCGGCACGTGACCCAGGGCGAGTGGGAGGACGTGAAGGCCACGATGCCCCGCGACCTGGCGAAGATCATTCCCTGACGCCGTGTGCGCCGCGACGGCCCGCTCCACCTCCGGTGGGGCGGGCCGTGTGGTCGCCCCGGGCCCGTCGGTCTACCAGAGGTCGAAGTGGAAGACCTCGAAGGCCGCGCCGTGGCGGACGCCCAGCCGGGTGCCGGCGGGGCGGCTGAGCCCGTCGAGGAACTCCTCGGCGTCGAAGCTGCCGTCGCCCAGCCCGGCCAGGTACGCGTCGTGCGCCCGCAGCGAGGCCACGCCCCGGTCGAAGGTGTCGGTGACGTCCACCCCGTGCCCGGCGAGGGGGGACGACGCGGCCCAGACCTGACGCACCCCGTTCCACGGTTCGACCCCGTCGGTGAGCTGCTCCGGGAACACCCACCGGTTGCCGGCGTCGCGGACGGCGTCCAGCACCGCCCGGCCGGTGGCGATGTGGTCGGCCTGGTTCAGCGCGTACGCCCCGTCCCAGGTGTCGCGGAAGTTGTTGGTGATGACGATCTCGGGGCGGTGCCGGCGGACCACCCCGGCCAGGGCGCGGCGCAGCGGCACGCCGTACTCCAGGACGCCGTCGGGGAAGCCGAGGAACTCCACGGTCTCCACCCCGACGAGGGCTGCGGACTCGCGTTGCTCGCGTTCGCGGACCTCCCTGGCCTGCGGCGGCGGCATCGCGTCGATGCCGGCCTCGCCGCTGGTGACGAGGCAGTAGGCGACCTGTCTGCCCTGCGCCGTCCAGCGGGCGACCGCGGCGGCGGCGCCGAACTCCAGGTCGTCGGGGTGCGCCACGATCGCGAGCGCGCGCTGCCACTGCTCGGTCACCGGCTCCAGCGGGCGGGGCCCGGTCGTCTCGGTCATCGCCACCTCCTGATCGAGCAGGACCATCCTGCCACGCGTCTTCGAAGGTTCAACTCGAACGGCTCGCCCTGCCGCACCTCATCACGCCCGGCCGGGCCCGGCGAACCGCCGGTGTGAGCCGGATAGGACGTCTACGGTGGGGTTAGAGAAGATCGCGCGTGGGGTACCACCCGCTGCACGACGGACCCCGGCGTAACGGCGGGGCGGCACATCCCTAGGGAGCACCGATGGCACTCAACGACGACGACATGCAGACCACCAGTGGCGGCGGCCTTGAGGGCCCGGCCGACGGTGGCGCGACCCCGGGCCAGCAGGACGGCGGCGCCGACGGTGGTGCCGACCGCGGTGCCGAACGTGGCGCCGACCGGGGCGCCGATCAGGGCGCGGAGGGTCCCGCCGACGGTGGCGCGACCCCGGGCCAGCACGACGGTGGCGCCGACGGCAGCGCGGAGGGTCCCGCCGACGGCGGCGCGACCCCCGGCCAGCACGATGGTGGCGCCGACGGCCGCGCCGCCTGACGGTTCGCCGTGACACACATCGACCCGCCGGGCGGCCACGGCCGCCCGGCGGTCCCGTCCGAGGCCGCCGCCGCACTCGCCCGCTGCGTGTCGGTCGAGTCGGCGAAGTTCGCCGCCGCCCACTGGGGACGCACGCCGCTGCTCTCCCGCGCCGACGAACTACCCAACCGGGCCGGCTTCACCGACCTGCTCAGCCCCGCCGACGCCGACGAACTGCTCAGCCGTCGCGGCCTGCGTACACCCTTCCTGCGGGTCGCCAAGGACGGCCAGCTCGTGCCGGCGGCCCGCTTCACCGGCGGCGGCGGTGCCGGCGCCGAGATCGCCGACCAGGTCCTCGACGAGCGGATCCTGGAGCTGTACGCGGGCGGCGCCACCCTGGTGTTGCAGGGACTGCACCGCACCTGGCCCGCCCTGATCGACTTCGCCCGCGACCTCGGCACGGCGGTCGGGCAGCCGTTGCAGGTCAACGCCTACCTGACCCCCGCCGGCAGCCAGGGTTTCGCCACCCACTACGACACCCACGACGTCTTCGTCCTCCAGGTCGACGGCCGCAAGCACTGGCGGATCCACCCGCCGGTGCTGCCCGACCCGCTGGAGAAGCAGCCCTGGGGTGGCCGGGCCGACGAGGTGGCCGCCACCGCCGACGGCCCCGCCGCGCTCGACGTGGTGCTCGCCCCCGGCGACGCGCTCTACCTGCCCCGCGGCTGGCTGCACAGCGCGCAGGCCCAGGAGTCCAGCTCACTGCACCTGACCGTCGGCGTGCGGGCGCTGACCCGCTACGCGATGGTCGAGGAGTTGCTCGCCCTCGCCGCCGAGGACCAGCGGCTGCGCGCCACCCTGCCGTTCGGCACCGACGTGGCCGACCCGGACGCGATCGAGCCGGAGCTGACCGAGACGGTGGAGGCGCTGCGGGAGTGGCTGCTGCGGGCCGACCCGGCGGCGGTCGCCGCCCGGCTGCGGCAGCGGGCCTGGCCGGCCGCCCGGCCCGCGCCCATCCGGCCCCTGGCGCAGGCCGCCGCGCTGGCGGCACTGGACGCCGACACCCGGCTCGCCCCGCGACCCGGCCTGCGCTGGCGGCTGACCGTGCGGGGGGATCAGGTCGCGCTGGTGCTGTTCGACCGCACGATCACCCTGCCCGCGTCGTGCGCGCCGGCCGTGCGTGCCCTGCTCGCCGCCGATTCCGTCCGGGTCGGCGACCTGCCGGGCCTGGACGACGACGCCGACCGGCTCACCCTGGCCCGCCGCCTCCTGCGGGAGGCCGTGCTGGTCCCCGCCTGAGCGGCACCGGCGGACGCCGCCGGGCCGCGCTGGTCGCCACCGTGCCGGAGTGTCGGTGCCGTCAGGGCCCGCTCGCCCGGCGGGGTGTCAGCTCAGACGGCGTCCCACCGCCGTCCGGCCGCTCCGCGCCGCCCGCGGCTCAGCGGCCCGCGGCCAGCAGGCCGACGGTGGTCACCAACCCGGCGACGAGCACGACGGTCATCGGCCGCGGGCCGAGCACGGCGTGCCGGCGGTCGGCGAGGACCTTCGCCGGCACCAGGCCGACCAGCGGGCCCAGCAGCGTCACCACCAGGGCCAGCACCGGCAGCCCGACGCCGAGGTCGCCGCCGTACCGGTCGCCCGCCGCCCGCGCCGCGCCACCGAGGGCGTACGCGAGCACCGCGCCGGCCACCCCGCACAACGCCAGCAGCGGGTTGACCGAGCCCGGCAGGTCTCCCGGCTGGCGGGTGCGGTTGAGCAGGTCCCGCACCCCGGCCAGCAGCGGGGCCGGGTCACCCGTCGCGCCCGGCACCGGTGCCGGCGGCCCGCCCGCCCGGCGGCCCGACCCACCGAGCCGACCGCGCAGCAGCTGCCACAGGTCGGCGGCCTCGGCGTCCACCCGCTCCTGCTCCTCCCGGGCGTCCACCAGTTCCTGCTCCGCGCGCCGGAGATCGGCCTCCGCCTCGGCGACGGCCCGCTCGGCGGCGGCGCACTGCTGCGCGTGCCAGGTGTGCGCCTCGGCCCGCTGGGCGCGCACCCTCGCGCTCAGCTCGGCCAGCCGACGGATCTGGGCCGCGTACGACTGACTGGTCACCGGTTCGTTCATCGGGCCGGCCCGTAGGGGATGATCACCTGACCGGTGCGGTGCACCGCCCGGTCGAAGAACAACCCCCGCCAGGGGCGGGGATACCAGTCCGGGCCGCCGGTGCCCGGATACAGCGACGAACCCAGTTCGCCGCCGTGGGCGTCCAGCGCCACCCAGGCGCCGATCATGTCCGTTCGGGCGGCCGGCCCGCCCAGGTCGGCCCGCATCCGGGCCACCCCCCGCCACCAGGCCAGCACGTGGGTGCGTCGCTCCGGCCCGTCGTACAGGATCCGGCGCAGTTCCTCGAGCCCGGTGCGCCGGCCGATCCGCGCCGCCAGCGCCCCGGCCGCCGCGTCGACCGCGAACAGCAGCAGGTAGTGCGGGGGGCCCGGCGCGCCGAGCCCTTCGGCGGTCTCGACCATCAGCTCGCCGACGGTCTCCTCGTCGTACCAGGCGGCGTCGTCGGCGAGATCCTCGTAGAGGGACCGGGCGGCCGGATCGGCGTCCGGGTCGAGGCAGGCGATGGAGAACCGGGCCGTGCCGGGACGATGCTGGCGGGCCAGGGAGCGGGCCGCCGCGTCGAGCACCGCGCACGCCTCGTCCACCCGGGTACCGAGCACCGCCAGGTTGCGGCCCGGAGCCCGGGGCAGCCGCAGCGCCGCCGAACGGGCTTGCACGTCGATGATCTCGCCGAGCAGCGCGACCGGCGTACGCGGGTGCCCCGTCTCCGGCGCGGACAGCGCCCGGAAGTCCGGCGCGTCGGCGAGCCGGGGGATCGCGTCGCCGTCGAAGAGGCGGGCCGGGGCGGCGTCCTGCGGCCGCATCCGCCACAGCCGGTGCTGCAACTCGCTCCACGTCTCCCAGTCGCTCGCCGACGGGATCCGGGCCACCTGGTTGCCCTCCGCCATGCCCGACTCCGCGTTGACCACCGCGTGGTGACGCGGCAGGGACTGCGCGGCGTCGTTGCGCTCGGCGAGGATCCGCAGTGCCTTCGGCAGCGCGATCCGCAACGTGAACTGCGCGACCAGGGCCGGGCGCCCCCACAGCGCCTCGATGCCGCGCACGTCCTGCGAGGCGAGCACCAGGTGGATGCCCTGGGACCGGCCGCGCCGGGCCAGGTCCTCCAGCAGGTCGGCGGCCTCCCGGGCGACCACGTCCCGCCCGGCGAGCAGCATCTGGAACTCGTCGACCACCGCGACGATCCGCGGCCAGTGCCCCGTGGGGTCGACCGCACGCAGTTCGGCGAGCTTGGTGACCTCGTGCTTCTTCGCGGCGTCGGCCCGCCGGCGCAGCTCCTCGGCGAGGAAGCGCAGCAGCGCCAGGCCGAACTCCCGGTCGGTGTTGACGTTGATCCCGACGAGCCGCATGTGTGGCAGCCAGCTCGGATCCCGCCGGCCCTGGGCGAACCGTGCGAAGGACACCCCCTCCTTGAAGTCCAACAGGTAGAACTCCAGCTCACTGGGGGAGTAGCGGGCGGCCAGCGCGCCGATCCAGGCGAAGATCAGGTTCGTCTTGCCGGTGCCGGACGGGCCGCCGATCAGCGCGTGCGGCGGATAGTCGCCCAGGTCGAGCAGCACCGGCCGGCCGTGCGGGCCCTCGCCGATCGGGGCGGTCAGCCCGGTGGCGGAATCCTCCCGCCACATCTGCTCCGGGGGCGGCAGCAGGTCGGTGAACGGGGTCGGCGCGGGGCCGGCGTTGACCCGCGCCGCCACCTCCCGGCAGGTCTCGGTGACCAGGGCCGGTGGGGGCGGCGGATCGAGGCGTACGGGCAGGCCCGCGGGCCCGCCGATCCGGGCGCCGTCGGTCTGGGCGCCCACCCGGGTCACGGTGGTGTCCTCGGGCAGCGGGACACCCCGGACCGCCAGGTGTACGCCGCAGGCCGCCCCGGTGCGGACCACCCGGTCGAGCTGACCGCGCTCGTGCCGGGACAGTTCGTCTCCGCCCAGCAGCACCGCCACCCGCCACGGCTCGGGCCGGCGACCGGTGGCGGCGGCCAACTCGCGCAGCGAGCCGTACTCGCCGGCCAGCACCGTCTCGTTGATCCGGCGGATCTGCTCCACCAGGTCGTCGAGCAGCCGGGCCAGCCCGCCCGGGCCGACGAAGGTGAGCAGCCCGGCGGTGCCGAGGGGGGCGAACCCGGCCAGGCCGCCGCCCAGGTGCTCCGGGTCGTAGCCGACGAGCCGTACGGCGCCCGGGTCGGCCCGCCCGACGGCGCGCAACAGCAGCGCCGACACCACCGCCTCGCAGCCCTCCCGGTCGTCACCGGTCAGCTCGACGTGCCCGGCGTCGAGCAGCGGCACCAGCGCCGGCACCGGCTCGGCGGCCGGGATGCGTACCGTGCCGATGCGCAGCGCGCCCGGCGGTTCGGCCCGCCGGGTCGGGGTGGGCCGCCACCGGTCCCAGTCAGCGGAGGCGGCGCCGGGGGCCTCCCGTTGCGCCGCGTCGGCCGCGCGCCGGGCGAGGTCCGCGATCCGCTCGGCATGCCGGTCGTCGATCTCGGCCAGCCGCCGGTCGCGCTGCGCGCCCACCCGCTCCGGTACGACCGCCGCGGCCCGCCTGACCTTCGCCAGCCGTTCCCGGGCCGTGGTCAGCTCGGCCTGCGCGTCGGCCAGGCGGGTCCGGGTAGCGCCGAGGGCCTCGCCGAGCATGCCCCGGACCCGGGTGACCAGTTGGGTCCGCCGGTCAGCCATCGACGCCCCGCCCGCGCGGGTCCGTGCTGCCGCCCGGTGCCGGCCGGCCGGCGGGCGGACTCGACCAGACGCGGCCCGCCGACCCCGCCGGCCTTCCGCCGGCAACCGGTCCCTCTCGTCCCGACCTCGCGCCGCCGGGCGATGTCTCCTGGCCCGCGGCGGCACCGTCGACGCCCGCCCCGCCCGCCCGGGTGCCCTCGGCGGCCGGTCCGCCCGCCCGGGCCGAGGCATCCTCGGCGGCCGCTCTCCGGGATCCCGCCGGGGCGCCGGCGCTGGCTGGTGGCCCGTCCGGCCGGGCGCGGGTCGCCCGCTCCCGTGCTGCGGCGGCCTGGTCGTGCGCCGCCTCCGCCCGGTCCCGGGCCGCCGCGACCCGCTCCCGCGCGGCGGTCACCCGGCCCTTCGCGGCGGCGGCGCGACGCTGCCACCCGGCGTCGTCGGCCCGGTCGCGGGCGGTCTCCGCCTGCCGGTCCCGCTCGGCGGAGGCCTGCCGCTCCCGGGCGGTCTCGGCGTGCCGGGTCCGCTCGTCGTCGGTGGGCAGGTCCCGGCCGAGCCGGGCCAGCAGCACCCCGGTGAGCACCCCCGCGGTGACCGCCGGGTCGGCGGCGTGCGGCTGATCCGCCTCGCCGCGCCGCGGCGGAGGCATCCGGCAGATCCGGGTGAGCAGGGTGTCCAGTACCGCGGGAGGCAGGCCGGGCAGCAGGTCCCGGACCCGGCCGTCCAGCTCGCGGTGCAACCGCCCCAGATCATCGGCGCGCGGCGGGTGCCCGAGCAGCTCCCCGGCCAGCTCACGCAGCAGCGGCGGAGCCACCGCGGCCAGACCGAGGCCCACGTCGGCGTGCGCGCGGCGCAACTCGGTGTGCAGCCGGTCCCGGTCGCCGGCACGGACCCCGCCGACCACCCGGCGCAGCAGCTCGCGGGCGTCGTCGACCTTCTCGTCGGGCTCGTCCGGCGGACCCTCCCGGCCGCCCGTCAGCTCGGCCACCCGTACCGACCACCAGCGGCGCGGTGCCACCTCGGCGGCCGGCTCCGGCGCCGGAGCGCCCGGGCCCGCCTCGCGCGGCGCGTCGTGCGCGGGCCGGCGTTGCTGCTCCTGCGGCCGAGGGGCCGGGGAGCCGTCGGCGGCCAGCCCGATCGCGGCGAGGTACGCCGACAACTGCTCCTGTGCGACGCGCAGCGCGTACCCGGCGGTCTCGGCGTGCTCGGTGGCAGCGGAGAGTTCCGGCACCCCCATCGGGTCGGCCGACTCCTGACGGACCCAGCGCAGCCGCTCGGCGGCCAGCCCGAACTTCTCCAGCGCCAGGGCCAGTTGTGCGAGCGGCAGGTCGTCGGCGGCGGAGCGGACCTGCGCGCCGACGTCCTCGACGATGGACACGACCGGGCCTCAGAGCGTCGCGACGTAGAGTTGCGCCTGCTCGACGGCGACGAGTGTCGCGGCGAGGCACTCCTCCAGCTCCTGGCTGGCCTGGGTCAGTGAGGACTGGGCCGCCTCGACGGTCTCGTGCCCGCTGCCCTCGAGGGCGCCGGCCAGGGTCTGCTGCGCCTCGGCCAGCTTCTCGCCGGCCGCCTGCACGGCGCTCTGGCCGTCGCCGATCTGTTGCAGCGCGACATCGATGGCTGCCTTGAGCTCGGCGACGCTCGCCACGGCGGAACCTCCTGGGGGCGGGGAGGCCTCCATTAGAGCCTATCCCTTGCGGTGAGAGAACATCCGCCCTGTCAGTGTTCCTGCCCCGCTGACCGGTTGTCGACCGCGAGCGCCGGGAGTCCGATTAATGGGACTGCGCGGGCGGGGTGACCCGGTCCCGCAGCCAGCGCGGTCCGTGCACCTCGGCACCCTGCGCGGTGACCCGTTCCCGCAGCTCACGGTCGGCGGTGACGACCAGCCGCCGACGCTGCGGCGCGGCGGCGACGAGGTCGACGACGGCGTCGTCCCCGGACCCGGACGCGGCGACCACCCGTACCCCGGCCGTGCCCGGCACGTCCCGCGCCCGGCCCTCCACCACCAGCACCACCTCGATCGGGGGCGGCAGTTCCGGGGGCAGCCCGGCGGCGGCCACCGGGGTCAGCGAGTCGCGCAGCCGGGCGGTCGCGCCGGCGCGGTCCCGCCACCAGCCGTCCGGGCGGGACCCGACCACGTTCGCGGCGTCCACGATCAGCAGCGGCATGGTCGGCTCCATCCCACCAGCCTGCCACCCACCCGCCCCGGAGGTAAGGAAGGGACCCTTCCTATACCGCGGGCGTTAACTAAGGTGCCCTTCCTTACCCCCGTGTCCGTCGTGGCGGGGTGGTGGCGTTTGTCGGGACGGTCGCCGGGTAGCCCCTGGCGACCGTGTCGCGCCCGACTGCGGAGGACAGACATGATGGGACCCGGTGACTTCGGCTCCGACCCCTGGGACGAGTTCCTGGCCCGGTACTTCGGCCGGGGTGAGGGTGGGCGCCGACCCGCGCACCGGGTCGACATCACCCGGCTGATGACCGCCGACGCCCGG
This sequence comes from Micromonospora sp. NPDC048170, assembly GCF_040652795.1. Lineage (NCBI taxonomy): Bacteria > Bacillati > Actinomycetota > Actinomycetes > Micromonosporales > Micromonosporaceae > Micromonospora > Micromonospora sp. NPDC048170. Next base: position 99,705 of record NZ_JBEZMR010000021.1, on the reverse strand, counting down.
GAGATGCTGGCCGACGCGGCCCGCCGGGCCGCCCAGCGGCAGAGCACCGACCTGGACACCGACCATCTGCTCTGGGCGGCGCTGCAACGCGAACCCCTGCGCGACCTCGTCCGCCGCGCCGGCGCCGACCCGGACACGCTGCTCAACGCGCTCGGCGGGCGCGGCGACGGCGCGCCCCGGGGCGAGGTACCGCCCAACCTGTCGCTCACCCCGGCGGCCAAGCGGGCGCTGCTCGACGCCCACCAGCTGTCCCGGGCGATGGGCGCCAACTACATCGGCCCCGAACACATCCTGATGGCGCTGCCGCTGAACCCGGAGTCGCCGGCCGGGCGGATGCTCGCCGCCGGCCGTATCCAGCCCGAGTCGTTGCAGGCGGCCAGCGCCGAGCGCGGGCCGATGACCGGGCCGAAACCCGACCGGGGCACGCCCACCCTGGACCAGTACGGCCAGGACCTCACCGACCTGGCCCGCAACGACCAGATCGACCCGGTGATCGGCCGGGCCGACGAGATCGAGCAGGCCGTCGAGATCCTCTCCCGGCGTACGAAGAACAACCCGGTGCTGATCGGCGAGGCCGGCGTCGGCAAGACCGCGATCGTGGAGGGACTGGCGGAGCGGATCTGCGACGGCGACGTACCGCAGACGCTGCTCGGCAAGCGGGTGATCCAGCTCGACCTGGCCGGGCTGGTGGCCGGCACCCGGTACCGGGGCGACTTCGAGGAGCGGCTGAAGAAGGTCATCGACGAGATCCGGGCGCACCGCGAGGAGCTGATCGTCTTCCTGGACGAGATCCACACCCTGGTCGGCGCGGGCGGGGCGGGCAGCGAGGGCGGCATGGACGCCTCGAACATGCTGAAGCCGGCGCTGGCCCGGGGCGAGCTGCGGGTGATCGGCGCGACCACGCTGGACGAGTACCGCAAGAGCATCGAGAAGGACGCGGCGCTGGCCCGCCGGTTCCAGCCGGTGTTCGTGCCGGAGCCGACGGTCGAGGACACGGTGTCGATCCTGCGCGGGCTGCGCGACCGCTACGAGGCCCACCACCAGGTGCGGTTCACCGACGAGGCGCTGGTCGCCGCGGCCGAGTTGTCCGACCGGTACGTCACCGACCGGTTCCTGCCGGACAAGGCGATCGACCTGATCGACCAGGCCGGCGCCCGGGTCCGGCTGCGGACCCGCACCCCGGCCTCCGACGTGCGGGAGCTGGAGACGCAGCTCGACGAGGTACGCCGGGACAAGGAGCAGGCCGTCGCCGACGAGCAGTACGAGAAGGCGTCCGCGCTGCGCGACCGGCTCGCCGAGCTGGAGGTGCAGATCCGCCGGGCCCGGGGCGACGAGGGTGTCTCCTCGCAGGTGCCGTCGGTCGGCCCGCCGGAGATCGCCGAGGTGGTCTCCCGGGCCACCGGCATCCCGGTCAGCCAGCTCACCGAGGAGGAACGCGACCGGCTGCTGCGACTGGAGGGTCAGCTGCACGAGAAGGTGGTGGGCCAGGACGACGCGGTGACCGCGGTCGCCGAGGCGGTCCGCCGCTCGCGTGCCGGGCTGGCCGACCCGGACCGCCCGATGGGCAGCTTCCTCTTTCTCGGGCCCACCGGCGTCGGCAAGACCGAGCTGGCCCGGGCCCTCGCGGAGGCGCTGTTCGGCGAGGCCGACCGGATGGTCCGGGTGGACATGAGCGAGTTCCAGGAGCGGCACACGGTCAGCCGGCTCGTCGGTGCCCCGCCCGGGTACGTCGGCTACGAGGAGGCCGGTCAGCTCACCGAGGCGGTGCGTCGCCGCCCGTACGCGGTGGTGCTGCTCGACGAGATCGAGAAGGCCCATGCCGACGTGTTCAACATCCTGCTCCAGGTGCTCGACGACGGGCGGCTCACCGACAGTCAGGGTCGTACGGTCAACTTCAAGAACACCGTGCTGATCATGACGAGCAACCTGGGCTCGGAGCTGATCACCGGCGCCCAGCGCGCGGTCGGGTTCGGCGCCGGGGCGGAGGGCGGCGACCAGGAGAGCGACGAGCTGCGCGAGCGGCTGATGCGCCGGCTCCAGGAGAACTTCCGGCCCGAGTTCCTCAACCGCATCGACGAGGTGATCATCTTCCGCCGGCTGGAGGCCGAGCAGCTGCGCCAGATCACCGGCCTGCTGCTGGAGGAGACCCGCCGCCGGCTGCACGCCCAGGACATCCAGGTCGAGTTCACCACCGCCGGCGTCGACTGGATCGCCGAGAACGGCTACCAGCCGGAGTTCGGCGCCCGGCCGTTGCGCCGGGTCATCCAGCGGGAGGTGGACAACCACCTGTCCCGGATGCTGCTGGAGTCGGCGATCTCACCCGGCCAGAAGGTCACCGTGGACGCCCGCGACGGGCGACTCGCCTTCGACGTGGCAGCCGGCGAGCGCGGCTACACCCCGGCCGCCACGTCCCATCCCCGATGACCGGAGGGCGGACATGAGCGAACCCGAGCAGACCCGGGACGAGACCGACCGCACCGATCCGATCCTGGCCCCGCCGACCGCCAATCCGGCCCGGGTGCGGGTGCCCCCGGAGGGCCTGGGCCAGCAGGGCGACGACCCGGAGCAGGCGGAGTCCGACCGCCGTCGAGAGGAGGGCTGATGGTACGCGAGCAGCGGCTCGAACCCGAGGTGGAGGTGCTCTGGGACGACTTCCACGCCCAGGTCAACGTCCCCTCGGAGCAGTTGCGGCAGTGGCTGCTCACCCGGGGCTCCGGGGAGGAGTCGTTCGGGCCCGACCCGGATCTCGACCTGCCCGGGTTGGGCCGGCGGATCCTCCGGGTGCTGACCAAACGCAAGGTCGACCTCACCCCGGAGGACATCAGGGTGATGCGGGACGCGATCGACGAGATCCAGTCCCTGCTGGACGAGAAGCCGCCACGCGGCAACGCCGACGACGAGTGGCGGCACTCCCTGCTCGACCTGGGCCACGACGTCCTCGTCGAACGCTGAGCGGCAGGGGATCGGCGGCGCCTGGCACGCTCCGGGCGCCGCCGACTCCGTGGTCAACCGTGGTCGCTCTCCAGGCTGCCGACCGTCAGGCCCGTGGCGTCGGCCGCCGCCTCGCGGTCGCCGAGCGTCTGTGCCTCGCGGGTCAGCAGGTTGGCGTACTCCGTGATGTCGGCCGGGTCGGGTACCTCGGGCAGGCGACGCAGGAAAGCCTCCACGTCGCGGGCGGCGGCGGTGTGCGCGGCGGCCGCCTGCCGGAGGATCTCCCGGTCGTCGGCGGCTGGGTAGAGATCGGTCATGTCCGCCTGTTACCCGACGTCACGCCGTTCGCACCCCGTCGGCCCCGGCGGCCGTCAGCCGCCGCGCCCCGTAGGTCGGGTTGCGCAGCAGCCAGGACAGGTAGTCCGGGTGGGCCGCCAGCGAGTCGGTGTACGCGGCCAGCGCGGTCTCCAGCACCAGTTCGGCGTCCCGGGCGGCGGGGGAGTCCGGATGCCAGCCCAGCATCAGCCGCCAGCGCAGCGGCGTCCCGGCCAGCATCCGGGTGACCAGCCCGGCGACCGGGCGGAAGATCGCCTGGCAGAGCGCGATCGCCTCACCCGAGTCCACCATGTCGATGCAGCAGCGCACGTCGGTCTCGTACACCTTGCGGGGGGTGAAGCCGGCCCGGGCGCAGGCGGCGGCGAAGCAGTCGCCGAAGCAGCCGTCGCCCGGTGCGGCCACCCACTGCTCGCGACGCAGGTCGACCAGGTTCACCTCGGCCCGGCCGGCCAGTGGATGCTGCTCGGGCAGCAGCACGAGCACCGGGTCGACCGCCACCTCCCGCCAGCTCAACCCGGACTCGGCCGGCGGGGCCGCGTCGCCGCACACCCCGATCAGCGCGAAGTCCAGCCGGCCGCCGGCGACGAGCTGGGCCAGCTCGTCGGCGGACCAGGAGGCGTGCATGGTGATCTGGGCCGGCGGTGGTTCGGCGGCGAGCCGGTGCACGAGCCGGCCGAGGATGGGGCTGTTCACCCCGCCGAACCGGTACCGGCGGGGCGCGTCCCCGGCGCCGGCCAGCCGCGCCGCCTCGTCCTGCAGGCCCTTCATCGCGGGCAGCAGCACCCGGGCCCGGGCGAGCACCAGCTCGCCGAGGGCGGTGGGGCGGGCACCGCGGCGGTCCCGCTCGAACAGTGGCCCGCCCAGGGTCCGTTCGATGCGCTGGAGCTGGGCGGTGAGTGCCGGCTGGGCCAGGCCGAGCGTCGATGCCGCCTTGGTCACGCTCCCCGTCTCCGCGATCGCGCAGATCACCCTCAGGTGTCGCAGCTCCAGATTCATACCGAGACGGTATGACCCCGTAGCGGCCGGCGGAAGGCCCCGAACGAATCAACACCTTCCGATGTGTGTCCGATCCGCTACGGGGCGACGCGGTGAAGGCCGCCGGCTCAGCCCGGCGGCGGTTCGGTCAGGTCGGCCAGGTAGGTGGGTCGGCCGGTGACGGCGTCGCGGACCTTGTCGACCACGCCCACCGCGGGCTCGACGACCCGGTTCCACGGCGGGGTCGCCGGGGTGCCCGGGTGCGGGCGCGTCGGGGCCGCCTCCTCGGCGATCTCCAGCCGGTTGCCCAGGCGGATCAGCTCCTCGGCGCTGGCCACCTCGCGCAGCGCCGCGACCAGCGCGCCCGCCTCCTGGACGTGGCGGTGGACCCGGGCGGCGACATCGGCGAGCCTGTCGCCGTCGAGGTCCTTCAGGGCGGTCAGCAGGGCCCGGTCGTCCGTGACGGCCCGGTCGATGCGGTCCGCCGCGTCGGGCAGGGCGGCCCGGACGGCGGGCAGCAGGTACTGCTCCTCGGCGGAGAGGTGCCGGGAAAGTGCCGCCGTGAGCACCTCCAGGCCGTGCTCGGGAGCGGGCTCCGGCCCCGGGTCGGCGAGCCGCCGCAGCAGCTCACGCAGCTGCCGGTGCTCGGCGTCGACGATGTCGGCGATGCTGCGCCCGCCCGGCCGGAAGCCCTCGTCCTCTCCGGTGGGCGGCAGCGGTGGCAGGGGAACGGTCATGGTGCCCTCCTCTGGTGGCGGGCGGAGCACGTGGTGGGGTGCGGTCGCGAGCGGCGGTACCCGGCCGCGTCGGCGGCGAAACCGGGCCTGCCGCCGGCCGTCCCCTGCCGGCGGGGAGACGACCAGGCGGGACGGGCGACCGCGCCGGGCCCGTGGGCTGGTATGAAGAGCCGATGACGAGCAACACCGCCTCCGCCAGACCGGACCCCACCGACGAGGTCGTCGACCTCTGCCGCGACCTCCTGCGGATCGACACCACCAACACCGGGGACAACGACACCAGCGCCGGGGAACGCCTCGCCGCCGAGTACGTGGCCGAGAAGCTGGCCGAGGTGGGCGTCGAGTCCGTCATCCACGAGTCGGCGCCCGGCCGGGCCAACCTGCTCGCCCGCATCCCCGGCACCGACCCGAGCCGCGGGGCGCTGCTGGTGCACGGTCACCTCGACGTCGTCCCCGCCGACGCCGACGAGTGGTCGGTGCACCCGTTCTCCGGGGAGCTGCGCGACGGCTACCTGTGGGGCCGGGGCGCCATCGACATGAAGGACTTCGACGCGATGGTGCTGGCCGTGGTGCGGCACTGGCAGCGCACCGGGGTCCGCCCGCCCCGCGACATCGTGCTCGCGTACACCGCCGACGAGGAGGCGGGCAGCGACTACGGCGCGCACTTCCTGGTCCAGCGGCACCGCGACCTCTTCGACGGGTGCACCGAGGCCATCGGCGAGGTCGGCGGCTTCTCGTACTCGGTCAACGACAGCCAGCGGCTCTACCTGATCGAGACCGCCGAGAAGGGCATCGACTGGCTGCGCCTGCACGCCAGGGGCCGCCCCGGGCACGGCTCGATGGTGCACGACGACAACGCGGTCACCGCGCTCGCCGAGGCGGTGGCCCGGATCGGCCGGCACCGCTTCCCCGTGGTGGTCACCGACACCGTGCGGGCGTTCCTGGAGGAGGTCTCCGACCTGCTGGGCATCGAGCTGGACCCGGAGGACCCGGAGACCGCCATCGCCAAGCTCGGGCCGATCGCCAACATCATCGGCGCGACGATCCGCAACACCGCCAACCCGACCCGGCTCGCCGCCGGCTACAAGGACAACGTCATCCCCGGCCGGGCCACCGCCACCATCGACTGCCGCAGCCTGCCCGGGCAGTCGGAGCTGCTGGAGCGGCAGCTGCGCGAGCTGGTCGGCCCGGACATCGCCATCGAGTACGTCCAGCGCCAGCCGGCGCTGGAGACGACGTTCGACGGCGACCTGGTCGACGCGATGTCCGCCGCGTTGCGCGCGGAGGACCCGGGGGCGCGACCGGTGCCGTACATGCTCTCCGGCGGCACCGACGCCAAGGCGTTCTCGCAGCTCGGCATCCGTTGCTTCGGGTTCGCGCCGCTGCGGCTGCCCGCCGACCTGAACTTCTCCGCGCTGTTCCACGGCATCGACGAGCGGGTTCCGGTCGACGGACTACAGTTCGGCGTGCGGGTTCTCGACCGGTTCCTCCGCACCTGCTAGCCCCCGCCGGACACCCCCGTGTTCCGGCGGGAACCTCCCATCGTGAAGGGACTGACCCACATGACCGACCAGCACGGTGAGCTGGACGCCGCCCTCGAGCGCGTGATCGATGCGGCCCGCCACCACCTGGCCGCCGTCCGCGCCGCGCAGGGCCGCATCGACGACGACGACGTCTGGCAGGCGTACGTCGCGCTGAACAACGCGTCCTTCGCGTACGACGAGCAACTCCTGGACGCCTTCGGCGAGGTCACCCCGTGGGACGTCGAGTCGATCGACCCGGACGAGGCCGACCAGCGCTTCGGCGCCGTGGAGGGCGTGGAGCCCACCGACCCGCACCCGCGGGTCATCTCGGTGCGCCAGCGGCGCGACTACCGGGTGCCGAGCGTGTCGGCGCTGATCCGGGTCGCCGAGGCCGCCCGGCGGGAGGGCACCCCGGCCGAGGACGAGCCGGAGCCCGTCGAGGGGGTCGGCGAGGCGGTGCTGGAGCTGCTCCAGAGCGGCGACGGCTCGCTCGGCGCGCTGGACGTGCCGGAGCTGGAGCCGCTCGACGGTGTGGTGATGGTCAGCGAGGTCGGCACCCCGGTCGACCTGGAGTCCTTCGACGACGACGACCCGGTCGGCCCGTTCCAGCCGGCCGCCGACGACCGGCTGGTCGGCCGGCTCGACGAGCACCCGTTCATGGAGCTCGACGAGGAGCACGACCACGCCCACTAGGCGCTGACGGCACGCCCGCCACGCGGCGAAGGCCCGGGGTCCGATCGGATGGTCGGCCCCGGGCCTTGCGTCGTGTTCAGTACGACAGTCCGGGCTGCGGCTGGTTCACCCGACGGCGACGCAGCATCACCTGCCGCGTGCCGTCGCGGTACAGCCGTACCCGCGCCAACTCCCACCCGGAGAACTCCGCCTGGATCGCCAACTGCGCCGCGCAGGTCAACCGGTCGACGTTCGGCGGCAGGCGCAGCGGCGCGTACTCGTAGTCCATGGGACCCATGCTGCCCAGCCGACCGGCCGTCCGCCACCCCCTCGCCGCCGCCACCGGGCGGGGGCCGAGCGTGCCGCGGCCCGAGCGCCCGCGCGAGAGCATGGCAGGGGATCGCAGAACCGATTGACATTCGATAGGTTGCAAGCGATAGTCGATGCATGTTGAACGAGCATCGAGCGGTGGCGCCGCTCAGAGTGTTCCTCGTGGTGCTGTTCGGGATCCTGGTCGTGTTCCAGACCCTCTCGCTGCCCGGGCAGTTCGCGCACATGGCCGAGGAGTCCCCGGACCAGGCCCACCTCAGGTGGCCGATGACCGCCGTCACGGTGTTCTGGGTGCTGTGCATCCAGGTGGTGATCGTGTCCACCTGGAAGTTGCTCACCCTGGTCAGGAACGACCGCATCTTCAGCGACGCCGCCCTGGCGTGGGTGGACACGATCGTGTGGGCGATCGTCGCCGCCTGGATGGTACTGCTGGGCGTGTTCCTCTATGTCGGTTTCGGGGCGACGGACCCCGGCCTGCCGCTTCTGCTGTTCCTGATGCTGGTGGGCGTCGCCGTGCTGGGCCTGCTGATGGTCGTCATGCGCGCGCTGCTGCGGCAGGCCACGACGCTGCGTACCGACATGGAAGCGGTGATCTGATGCCCATCGTCGTCCGCATCGACGTCGAGCTGGCGAAACGCAAGATGAGCGTCGGCGAGTTCGCCGAACGCGTCGGTCTCACGCCGGCGAACGTGGCGGTGCTGAAGAACGGTCGCGCCAAGGCCGTCCGGTTCAGCACCCTGGAGGCCATGTGCCGGGTGCTCGACTGCCAGCCCGGCGACCTGCTCGAATGGGTCGAGGAGACGCCATGAGGTACCTGCTCGCCGTCGTCGCCGCCGCGCTCGGCGTCGCCGGCGTGGTGCTCGGGGAGGCGGACGACTCGCCGGGCCTCCAACTCCTGGGCGTCGTGCTCGTCGTCGGCGCGGTCGCGTTCGGCGTACGGGTCGTCCGGCGCGGCAGGTAGCGCGACCGGGAGCGGACTGGTCACCCGGCGGGCGGGTTCGCCGCCAGCAGGGCGGTCAGCGCCGCCGCGGCCAGGGCGAGCGCGCGCGGGGTGCCCGCGTCCACCACCAGCCCCCACGCCGGGTTCGGCCATTCCGCGAGCAGGTCCGCGCAGGGCACGGCGACGAACGGCACGCCCTCCCCGGCGAACGCGGTCAGCGCGTCCGGGGAGGTGAAGACGGGCAGCAGCGGCGCACCGGTCGGGCCGGTGACGATCGTCCACGGCACGTCGCGCTCCGGGCCCGGCTCCGCCGCCAGCGGTACGCAGACCGCCGAAGCGGCGAGGACGCTGAGATAGCCCGGCAGGTCCCGCCGCGCGGCGGCGTCGCCGAGGAGATCAAGCACGGTCGGGCCGTCCGGGACAGGCCCGTCCTCCGCCCCGCCCGCGCGCTCGGCCACCACCCGGCCGTCGTCGGCACCGGTCCCGGGCGGGCCAGGGGGAGCTGCCCCGGGTTCCCGCGCGGAGCCGGCCTCCGGCGTCGGCGCGGTCGCCTGCCGGTCGGCGGGCTCGGACGGCACCGGCGCCGGGGGAGGCGTGGCACCGGCCGCCGTCGGCGCGACGGTGGACGCCGTGGCCCGGACCCGGTGCGCCGGGGGCATGGTCGGCTCCGGCCGCACCCGGGGACCGGTGGGCGGAAGGATCTGGCAGGACAGCGCGCCGGGCTCCGTGGTGAGCACCGTGGCGGCGGTCCGCGCCGCGAACCCGCTCCACCAGCGCAGTCCCTCGGCGGTGCGCGGCGTCTCGTGCCACCAACCGCCGGGCCCGCGCGGCGCCTGCCAGCCGAGTTCGGCGAGGCGTCGCTCGTCGTAGGGCGGGCAGACCCCGCGCACGGCGTCGCGGCGCACCATCAGGTGCAGCCGGCGGGGGCCGGCGGCGAGTTCCAGGTCGGTGTCGCGGTCGCAGCCCGACAGCGTGTCGTGGAGCCGGGCGACGACGTCGGACCAGCCCGGCGATGTCATGCCGGCGAGCCCGGGAGGCGGCCGTCGAGCCGCCCGAGTCGGCCCATGGCCTCGTCCAGGCGGCCCAGGGAGGCGAAGTCGCCGGGGGTGCCGAAGATCTCGTTCAGGCCCGCGCCGAACGTCGCGTCGAGGCCTTCGGTGCGCTCGTTGAGCTGCGCGGTCGCCGCCGCGCGGGCCTGTCGGTACGCCTGTAGCACCATCGCCGCGAGGTCCTCCGTGCCCGCGCGCAAGGCGGTCGGCGCGAGGCTCAGGTCGGTGAGCTCGCCCGTGGCGTCGACGGTCGCGGACACCAGGCCGCTGTCGTCGGTGGCGGTGCCGGTCAGCTCGTCCAGGTCGTCCTTGAGCCCGGCGAAGCGGCGTTCGATGTCGGCGAGCCGTCCGGCGAGGGCGTCGAACGCGGACAGCGGGTCAGACATGAGAACCTCCCGTACGCGGTGCCGCCCGGGGTGGCGGCCGGCGGCGGCATGATCGTATCGTCGTCCCGCCGGGCTAACTGGGGGAGGAACGGCGTGCCTGACATTGACGTCGACGTGCGGGCGGTACGTCGGCTCGAGGCGGCGGCGAAGGGGGTGGCCACCTCGCTGACCGCGCTGGAGAGCCGGATCACGTCCGCGGGGGACATCCCGGACGGCGCCTTCGGGCATCTGCCGTTCGTCAGCGACATGCTCCGCGAGAAGTACGCCGAGCAGGTCACCGGGGGGATGGAGCTGTTCCGGTCCGGCCACGACGCGTTCGAACGGGTCGGCGGCGCGCTCGGCGGTACGGCCGAGGCCTACGAGCGCAACGAGCAGGACATCGACGCCTCGTTCAAGGCCATCGGCACCGGAATGCCCCGGTGAGCGGGCCCGCGGGAACCGCCGTCGAGCTCTGGAACGGTGTCGACAACGCGCTGTCCAGCGTGGACAAGGCGGTCGACAGCGTCTGCCGTACCCTCGCCTGGCCGCTGATCCAGCTCGTCGACCTCGTCGACGGGGAGCCGGCCGCGCTGCGCGCCAAGGCCACCGAGTGGGACGCGCTGGCCGCCCAGGTGCGCGAGTTGGCGGTGAACCACCGCAGTGTGCGCGAGGCCGAACAGGCCGGCTGGCGCTCCCCGTCCGGGGAGGCGTACGGCAGGCGGATGGCCGAGGTCGAGCAGCAGTTGCTGGACGTCGCCGAGCAGTTCGCCGCCACCGCCGAGTACCTGCGCGGCGTCGCCGACGCCCTGCAGACCGTGCACGACGTGCTGGTCGACATCTGCGTCGAGTTCGTCAACTTCCTGCTGGTGACGCTGGTGACCGCGCTGCTGATGGCCCCGTTCACCGCCGGGGCGTCCTGGGCGGCCGGTGTGGCGCTGGGGGTCACCCGGGGCATGATCGCGCTCGCCCGGATGCTGAAGATCATCAGGCCGCTGGCGACGCACCTGCAGAAGGTCATCCGGCTGCTGCAACGGGTCCTCCTGCACCTGCGCAAGCTGCGTAACCACCTGGACAAGCTGGTCGACAAGCAGAAGGCGCTGCGCACCGGCCAGAAGTACGCCGACAAGCGCCGCGCGGCCGGCGACGCCGACAAGTGGTTCCACAAGTTCATGGACCCGGCGAAGGGCAGCTGGAAGCTTGGCAAGTCCGGGACGCCGTTCGACATGAGCACGTTCGAACGCCTCGGGGCGCTGCGGGCGCACGGCATGGCCGACGGGGCGCGGATGATCGGCCGGGACTGGGTCACCAACCTGCCGTGGAACATCCCGAACTCCGTGGTGCACGGCGCCACCTGGGGCACCGTCGCGATGGTCTCCGGCCTGTCGGTGCCCGGCATGGAGCAGGTCGGCGACAAGGTCGAGGCGGCGGTGCAGGACGGCGCCGAGTGGGTCGACCAGAATGTCTTCGGGCAGCCGCCGGCGCAGCAGCCGGCCGGCCGGTGACGACCGATCCAGGGGGTGGAGCATGTCCGACGGGCGCAGCCGGCTGAGTCGGCTGACCGAGGCGGTGCTGGGTGGTGCGCGGGCCGCCCGGGACAAGGCCCGTGAGCTGCGCGACGAGTTCCGCACCACCGACGAGCCCGAGCGCACCCTGGTCGCGCCCCTGCTGCCCGGCGAGGAGATCCGCTACGTCGGCCTGGCGCCGGTGCGGGCCCCCGAGAACCACCGGGCCGGCAGCCAGCTCGCCGACCGGGTGAACACGGAACTCGCCGAGGCACTCGATCCGCGCGCGCTGTTCGGGCTGCTCAACGTCGTCAACCCGGTCGCCTGGGTGGACGCCGTGATGACGCCCGTCCGGATCGCCGCGGGCGTCCTGCTGCTGCCCGGCAAGGCCGCCGTCCTCGCCGCGGGCACGCCGGAGGCGGCCGAGCCGGAGCCCGCGCCGGGCGCCGCGCCCCGGGAACCGCTGCCGCTCCCCGCCGAGCAGGAGGCGTTCCGGGCGTTGTTCCGGCTCAGCCGCTACCGGCCGCTGGCCGACCAGCTCGCCGAGATCGCCTACCGGCGGCGGTACGTCTTCAGCGGCGACCTGGCCACGCTCGCCGGCAGCCTGCTGCTCTTCCTCGAGCGCTACACCGGCACTCCGCTGGTGGTCACCGACACCCACCTGCACCTGCTGCGGATGGGCCGCCGCCCCGATCCGGACCGCGAGGACCGGCGACGTCCCCAGGTGCTCTGGAGCGTGCAGCGGCGGCGCATCGCCCGGATCGACTCCGAGCACGGCGCGGCCCGCGTCGTGCAGTTCCCGTCCACCATCGTGTTCGACGACGGCTCCTGGATCCGGATCGTCAACCCGGCGACCCGCGACGACCAGTCCCGCTTCCTCGCCGCCGTACGCGAGCTCCCCGGCCGGCGCCCCACGACCTGAGCGGACGGTGCCGGCCTGCGATCTGCCCGCCCGGCGGCCGGCGGGTCAACCGTCGCGTTCGGGGTAGCCGACCGGCACGGCCGACACGTCGTCCAGCGCGGTGACGATCTCCTCCGGCAGGGTCATCCGCTCGACCTGGAGCGCGCCGAGCAGTTGGCCGACCGTCCGGGCGCCGAGGATCGGGGCCACCACCCCGGGGCGGTCGCGGATCCAGGCCAGCGCCACCTCCGACGGCGAGACGCCCAGCCCCCCGGCGGCGGTGGCGACCGCCTCCACGATGCTGGAGCAGCGGGGCTCCAGGTAGGTGGCGACGAACCGCTCGAAGAGCGGCGAGGCCGCCCGCGAGTCGGCGGGCCGGCCGTGCCGGTACTTGCCGGTGAGCACCCCGCGACCCAGCGGCGACCAGGGCAGCACCCCCAGCCCGAGGGCCTCACAGGCGGGCAGCACCTCCCGTTCGACGCCCCGCTCCAGCAGCGAGTACTCCACCTGTGCGGCCACCACCGGGGCGCGCCCCGGCCAGGCGGTCTGCCAGGCGGCTGCCCGCGCGGTCTGCCAGCCGGCGAAGTTCGACACCCCGACGTAGCGGACCCGGCCGCTGGCCACCGCGTGGTCGAGCGCCGCGAGCGTCTCCTCGAGCGGGGTGTCGGGGTCGTAGCCGTGCAGCTGGAACAGGTCGACGTGGTCCGTGCCGAGCCGGCGCAGCGAGGCGTCCAGCGTGCGCAGCAGGTGCCCCCGGGAGGCGTCCCGACGTCGACCGGTGCCCGGTCGCAGCCCCGCCTTGGTGGCGATCAGCAGGTCCTCGCGCGGCACCAGCGAGCCCAGCAGCGACCCGATCACCGACTCGGCGTCGCCGTCGCCGTAGACGTCGGCGGTGTCGATCAGGTTGCCGCCCGCGTCGAGGTAACTCTTCAGCTGGGCGGCCGCATCGTCGGCGTCGGTGTCCCGGCCCCACGTCATGGTGCCGAGCGCGAGCCGCGAAACCGCCAGCCCGCTTCGGCCGAGCGGTCGCTGTTGCATGGGTGAACCTTATTTCGAACGAGGCCCCGCCGATATCCTCGCTCCCGTCAAGTCTGCCGGGCGCGTCGCGTTTCTGACCGTTCGGGGCCGTGTCCGGTTGTGGTGAGCCGGTGGACGAGCCACCTTCCGGCATTGCGTAACCTGATGCGACCTGTGGTGCAAATGGGGGAGGACCTAGTGCGACTCGGGCTCAGCCTCGGATATCAGACGGCGTGGAGCACACCGGCTGATCACCTGGCTTTCGCTCAGGAAGCGGACCGGCTCGGCTACTCGGTGGTGTGGGCGGCGGAGGCCTACGGCTCCGACTCGCCGAGCATGCTCGCCTGGATGGCCGGTCAGACGGAGCGGATCGACCTGGGCAGCGCGGTGATGCAGATCCCCGCCCGTACCCCGGCGATGACCGCGATGACCGCGGCGACCATCGACGCGCTCTCCGGGGGCCGGTTCCGGCTGGGCCTCGGCGTGTCCGGCCCGCAGGTCTCCGAGGGCTGGCACGGCGTCCGGTTCGGCAAGCCGCTGGCGCGGACCCGCGAGTTCGTGGACATCGTGAAGCTCGCCGTGGCGCGCAAGAGCGTCGCGTACGACGGCGAGTTCTACACGCTGCCGCTGCCCGACGGCCCGGGCAAGGCGCTGAAGCTGGGCTTCCACCCGCCGCGCGAGCACATCCCGATCTACCTCGCCGCCGTCGGCCCGAAGAACCTGGAGCTGGCGGGCGAGGTCGCCGACGGCTGGCTGGCGATCTTCTACGCCCCCGAGTTCGCCGAGGAGCAGCTCGCCTCGGTCCGTGCCGGGCGGGCGAAGGCCGGCAAGGAGTTGGCCGGCTTCGACGTGGTTCCGTCGGTGCCAGTGGTGGTCGGCGACGACATCGCCACCTGCGCCGAGCTGGTCCGCTGGTACGCCGCCCTCTACGTCGGCGGCATGGGCAGCCGGCAGCAGAACTTCTACAACCAGCTCGCCACCCGGATGGGCTACGGCGACGCCGCCCGTGAGGTGCAGGATCTCTACCTGGCCAAGCGGCAGCGCGACGCCGCCGCCGCGGTGCCGCTGGAGTTCATCGACCGCACCTCGCTGCTGGGCCCGAAGGAGCGCATCGCCGAGCGGATGCGGGAGTACGCCGCCGCCGGCGTCACCACCCTGTCCGTGACCCTGTTCGCCGCCGACCGGGACAGCGGCGTGCAGACCCTGCGTACCGTCGCCGAGGCGCTGGACCTCTCGGGAGTCGGCGAGTGACCTGGGTCGAGGCCATCGTCCTGGGCATCGTGCAGGGCCTGACCGAGTTCCTGCCGGTCAGCTCGTCCGGGCATCTACGGATCACCTCGGCGATCTTCTTCGACCGTGATGCCGGGGCGTCGTTCACCGCGGTCACCCAGCTGGGCACCGAGGCGGCGGTGCTGATCTACTTCGCGAAGGACATCTGGCGGATCACCCGGACCTGGGTGGTCGGCATCCGGGACAAGTCCGTGCGTTCCAGCCTCGACTACCGGATGGGTTGGTACGTCATCGTCGGCTCGATCCCGATCGGGCTGTTCGGCTTCCTGTTCAAGGACCAGATCCGCACCGCCGGCCGCAACCTCTGGCTGGTGGCCACCACGCTGATCGTGTTCGCGTTCGTGCTGGCGTTCGCCGAGTACTGGGGGCGGCAGACCCGCACCCTGGAGAACTTCCGGATGCGCGACGGCGTGGTGATGGGTTTCGCCCAGGCCATGGCGCTGATTCCCGGGGTGTCCCGCTCCGGCGGCACGCTCACCGCCGGGCTGTTCCTCAACCTCACCCGGGAGGCGGCGGCGCGTTACTCGTTCCTGCTGGCCATCCCGGCGGTGGTGATGTCCGGGATCTTCAGCGTCGGCGACGTCTTCGAGCCGGCGGCCCCGGGCACCTCGGTGCCGAGCATGGCCCAGATGGTCGTCGCAACGATCATCGCCTTCGGCGTCGGATACGCGGCCATCGCCTGGCTGCTGCGCTACGTCGCGCACCACACCCTGTACGTCTTCGTGCTGTACCGGGTCGCGGTGGGCACCCTGGTGCTCGCCCTGCTGATGACGGGCACCATCAGCGCGACCTGATCCGCCCGCGCCCGCCGGCCCCCGGACCCCGTTGTGGGACCGGGGGCCGGTTCCGTTTGCCGTTTACCGGCCGGGTGCCGGGTGCCGGCGGCCGGTCGCGGTGAGCGCGCCGCCGTGGGCCGGCCGTCGTGAGGCGGGCGGCGGTCGCGGTGCGGCGCCCCGGTTTCTCCGGTTCTGACCCGACGTGCAGGCGAGAAGCGTACATTTCCAGCGAAGCCGCACGAATCCGGCCTAGCGGTCGGATAGTTCAAATCGGACCGAGCGCCGGCGTCTGGACGGCGTGTCCGGCCGGGTGGCGGCTCCCCATCGACAGTCGCGAAGGACCAGGACAGTGCATCTGACACCGAAGGAATTCGACAAGCTGACGATTCTCTCGATGGCCGTCGTCGCCAACGCCCGGAGGGCCAGAGGGGTGAAGCTCAACCACCCGGAGGCGGTCGCGGTGATCTGCGCCGCCGCCTTGGAGGGGGCCCGGGAGGGCAAGACCGTCGAAGAGGTCATGAACGACGCCCGCAGCACCCTCAGCGCGGACGACGTGATGCCGGGCGTGCCGGACATGCTGCCCATGGTGCAGGTCGAGGCGGTGTTCACCGACGGCTCCCGGCTGGTCACCGTGCACTCACCGATCCGATAGGCGTAGGAGCCCAGACGGTCTCCAGGAAGGCGGAGGAGAAATGACCAAGCAGCATCCCGGACCCAACTCGAAGCACCTTCGACCCATCGGCGGCTACATCCTGAGCGACCAGCCGCTGGAGTTGAACGCGGGCCGACCGGTCACGGAGATCGTCGTCCACAACACCGGCGACCGGCCGATCCAGATCGGCTCACACTTCCACTTCTTCGAAGTCAACCGGATGCTGGCGTTCGATCGGGAGGCGGCCTTCGGCAAGCGGCTGAACATTCCGGCGACGACATCCATCCGCTTCGAGCCGGGCGACAAGAAGACGGTGCAGCTCGTCCCCTTCGGCGGGCAGCAGCGCGTCTACGGGTTCAACGGTCTGGTCCAGGGCTGGAGCGGTGACGGACCGATCCCCGGCTACCGGCCGGATCGGGCCGAGGCGATCCACAACGCCGAGACCCGGGGCTTCAAGTTCGCCCCGGACAAGCAGGAGAACCCCAAGGGCAAGAAGCAGTAGAACCACTATTCCGTAGGGCTGCCAGCCTCGGGCAGGAGAGAAGACCAGATGAGCCAGATTTCTCGGCAAGAGTATTCCGGAATGTACGGCCCCACGACGGGCGACCAGATCAGGCTCGGCGACACCGACCTGCACATCGAGATCGAGAAGGATCTGCGTGTCCTCGGCGACGAGGTGATGTACGGCGGGGGCAAGACGCTGCGCGACGGCATGGGGGTCAACAACCAGTACACCAATGCCGAGGGTGGCCTGGACCTGGTCATCACGAACGTGACCGTCGTCGACGCGACCATCGGCGTGGTGAAGGCCGACGTCGGTGTCAAGAACGGAAAGATCGCCGGCATCGGCAAGGCCGGCAACCCGCACATCATGGACGGGGTCACCCCCGAGTTGGTGACCGGACCGGGCACCGAGGCCATCTCCGGCGAGCACCTCCTCCTGACCGCCGGGGGCATCGACGCGCACGTGCACCTGGTGACGCCGTTCCAGGCGCAAGCGGCCCTGAGCAACGGCGTGACCACCCTCTGGGGAGGTGGCACCGGCCCGACCGACAGCACCAACGGCGTCACCATCACCCCCGGCCCGTGGAACATCCACGCGATGCTGCGGGCCTTCGAGAACATCCCGATCAACATCGGCCTGATGGCGAAGGGCAACAGCTCCGGCCGTGGACCCCTGGTGGAACAGATCATGGCCGGTGCGCCGAGCTTCAAGATCCATGAGGACTGGGGTGCGCCGCCGGCGGTGATCCGGGCCTGCCTGGAGGTCGCCGACGAATTCGACGTCCAGGTCAGCATCCACACGGACACCCTCAACGAGAGCGGCTACATCGAGGACACCATCGCGGCGTTCGAGGGCCGGACCGTCCACACCTTCCACACCGAGGGCGCCGGTGGCGGGCACGCGCCGGACATCATCAAGGTCGCCGGCCAGATGAACGTGCTGCCGAGCTCGACCACGCCGACGGTTCCCTACGGCATCAACAGCCAGGCCGAGCTGTACGACATGATCATGGTCTGCCACAACTTCAACCCCCAGGTTCCCTCGGACGTTGCCTTCGTCGAGAGCCGGATCCGGACGGAGACCATCGCCGCCGAGGACGTCCTGCTGGACGAGGGCGTCATCTCGATGATGCAGAGCGACTCGCAGGCCATGGGGCGCGTCGGCGAGACCTGGTTGCGGACCATCCAGCTCGCCGGGCAGATGAAGACGGTACGCGGCAAGCTCGCCGAGGACGCCGCCGGCAACGACAACTTCCGGGTGCTGCGGTACGTGGCCAAGATGACCATCAACCCGGCGATCACCCAGGGGATCTCGCACGTGCTGGGGTCGGTCACGCCGGGCAAGATGGCCGACCTCGTGCTCTGGGAGCCGGCCTTCTTCGGCACGAAGCCGAAGCTGGTCCTCAAGGGCGGCATGATCGCCTGGTCGATCATGGGTGACCCGAACGCCTCGCTGCCGACGCCGCAGCCGGTCTACTACCGGCCGAATTTCGGCGCGTACGGCAGCCAGCTCGCCAAGAACTGCGTGACGTTCGTGTCCCGGGCCGCGCACGAGGCCGGCATCGCCGAGCAGCTCGGCCTGCAGCGGCAGGTCATGCCGGTGTACCGGACCCGGGGCCTCACCAAGCGGGACATGGTCCGCAACGACCGGACGCCGAAGCTCGAGGTCGACCCCGAGACCTTCGCGGTGAAGCTGGACGGCGTGCACGCCACCGTGCCGCCCGCCAGGAACCTTCCCCTGAGCCAGCTCTATTTCTTCAGCTGACACCGCCGGGACCGCCCCGCAGCCGCGCGGTCTCCGCACACCGACTGAAAGGAGAAGCCAGTGCTCGTCGAATCGGTGCTGGGCAACATGAACGAGCCGGACTGGACGGCCCGCCTGAAGGAAGCGCGCATCGACGATCTGGTGCTCGACCAGTGGGACGCCCAGAAGAGCCGCATCCGCAAGATGACGAGTTCCGGGGCGGAGCTGGCGGTCTCGCTGGCACGTGGCGTCCGGCTGCGCGACGGCGACGTGCTCGCCTGGGACGACCTGACGGCCACGGCGGTGGTGGCCCGGGTGCAGTTGGGCGACGTGATGGTGGTCGACCTCGACAAGTTGCGCGGCGAGTCGGCCGAGCTGCTGATCCGCTCGGCCGTCGAACTCGGTCACGCGATCGGCAACCAGCACTGGCCGGCCGTGGTCAAGGGCGCGAAGATGTACGTCCCGCTGACCGTGGACCGCAAGGTCATGGACTCGGTGATGCGTACCCACGCGTTCACCGGGATCACCCACGAGTTCGTCCCCGGCACCGAGGTCATCGCGTACCTCGCGCCGCACGAGTCGCGGCGGTTGTTCGGTGGCGCCGACTCGACGCCGCACTCGCATCTACCCGCCGACCTCAACTGAGCAGGGCCGGACGGTGCGCACGATGGTCGAGACCCTGAAGCTGTTGCAGTTCGGCGACTCGGTCTTCCCGGTCGGCGCCTTCTCCTTCTCGAACGGGCTGGAGATGGCCGTCCAGCAGGAGGTCGTCCACGACCGGGCCACCCTTCAGGACTTCGTCCGGACGGTCACCCGGCTCGCCGCCACGGGGGACGGCGTCGCCCTGCTCGCCGGGCACCGTGGCGCCACCGCCGGGGACCTCGACCGGATCCGGCAGGCGGACGAGGCCGTCCACCTGCGCAAGATCAACGAAGAGACGCGCACCATGTCCGTACGCATGGGGCGCAAGCTGGCCGAGGCCTCGACCCGAATCGTCGGGGAGACGCTGCTCAAGACGCGCATCGGCGAGGCGGCCAACGGCGTGCCGGTCACCTACCCGGTCGCGCTCGGGGTGGTCTTCGCCGATCTCGGGGTGTCCGAGGAGGACGCCTTCGCGGCCCACCAGTACGGCACGGCGTCCACGGTGCTCGGCGCGGCGATCCGGTTGATGCGGGTGGACCATCTCGACGCACAGTCGATCCTCTTCGCGGTCAACGAGAAGGTCGCCGACGACTACCGCGAGGTGCGCACCGCGAGCCTCGACGACATGCAGACGTTCGGCCCCCACCTGGATGTCCTGGCCGCCGCGCACCAGCACACCCACGTGCGGATGTTCATGAGCTGAGCGTCCCGCGGTCCACCCCCTTCCCTGAATCTGAAACGTCTTCCCAGAAGGACAGGTCACATCATGAAGTCGGCTAGTCGTATCGGCGTGGGCGGCCCCGTGGGCAGCGGCAAGACCGCGATCATCGAGGCCGTCGTGCCCCGGCTCGTGGAGAACGGACTGCGGGTCCTGGTGATCACGAACGACGTCGTCACCACCGAGGACGCGAAGCACGTACGGCGCGCGTTGACCGGGGTCCTGGTCGAGGAGCGGATCATCGGGGTGGAGACCGGCGCGTGCCCGCACACGGCGGTGCGCGAGGACCCGAGCATGAACCTGGCCGCCGTGGAGGACATGGAGGCCCGGTTCCCGGACAGCGACGTGGTGCTGATCGAGAGCGGCGGAGACAACCTCACCCTCACCTTCAGCCCCGCCCTGGTCGACTACTTCATCTACGTCATCGACGTCGCCGCCGGGGACAAGATCCCCCGCAAGAACGGCCCGGGGATCTCCAAGTCCGACATCCTCGTGATCAACAAGACCGATCTCGCGCCCTACGTGGACGCCGACCTCGACGTCATGGCGCGCGACGCGGACGTGATGCGCAACGGCAAGCCGGTCGTGTTCACCAACTGCAAGACGGGCGAGGGCATCGACGACCTGGTCTCGCTGATCCGCCGCAACGCGCTCTTCGACGCCGAAGTGGTCGCATGATCACACTGGACAGTGCACGGGAACTGGAGCCGTACCAGGACCAACCGGCACAGTTGCCCGCCGCGGCCAACGGCAAGGTCGGGGTGCTGCGCCTCGGGTTCGAGCGGCGCGGGGACCGCACGATCCTGCACGACCTCTACCGGCAGTCACCGCTGCTGGTCCAGCGGGCGCTCTACTGGGACGAGGAGATGCCGGAACTGCCGTGCGTCATGATCCTCACCACCTCCGGCGGCGTGCTCCAGGGCGACCGCCTGCGGATCGACGTCGACCTGGCGCCCGGCAGCCAGGCGCACCTGGTGACCCAGTCCGCCACCAAGATCCAGGAGATGGACGCGAACTACGGCTCGCAGATCCAGCAGTTCACCCTCGGCGAGGACGCCTACCTGGAGTACCTCCCGGAGCCCGTGATCCCGTACCGCAGCAGCCGGTTCATCACCGACAGCCGGGTACGGCTGCCCGAGAGCGCCACCATGCTCTACGGCGAGATCCTTCAGCCCGGCCGGAAGCACTACCGCGACGGCGAACTCTTCGCCTACGACCTCTTCTCCTGCTCGCTGCGCGCGGAGCGACCCGACGGCCGGCAGTTGTTCGTGGAGAAGTTCGTGGTGAGCCCCGGACGGTTCGACGTGGCGCGGATCGGGGTCATGGACCGCTTCCACGTCTTCGGCAACGTCGTGCTGCTCACCAGCCCCGAGCGGGCCGCCCGGGTCTTCGACCGGACCTCGACGCCGGTCTGGGACGAGGAGACCCCGCTGGCCAGCGCCGTCAGCCGGCTGCCGAACGACGCGGGGCTCATCTTCAAGGTCCTGGGACAGGAGACCGAGCCGGTACGCGCCGCGGTACGTGCCTTCTGCGTGGCTGCCCGGGAAGAGGCCACCGGGCGGACCTTCCCGCCGGTGTTCAGCTGGCGATGACCCGGCGGAGGAGATTGCCGTGACCGGTGTGACGCGGGGCTGGGACGGCCTGAGTGGCCGCAACCCGTTGGTCGGGTTCGTCGACGCCTGCCTGCGCGGGGCCGCGCAGGTCGTCCTGCAGAACAACCCGCTGACCGGCCTGCTCATCCTCGTCGCGGTGGCCTGGGGAGCGTTCGAGAATGGGCAACCACGGGTCTTCGGCGGCGCCGTCCTCGGGCTCGTCGTCGGCACCGCCACGGCCCTCGCCCTGCGGGTGGACCGGACGTCGTTGCGGCAGGGGCTGTTCGGCTTCAGCCCCCTGCTGACCGGGATCGCCGTGCCGACGTTCCTCGACGACCGGCCACTGATGTGGCTCTACCTGGTGCTCGGCGCGATGGCCACGACCGTGGTCACCCTGGCCCTGAACGCGGTCTTCAAGACCTGGGGCCTGACCGCGTTCACGTTTCCGTTCGTGCTGACCACCTGGGTGCTGCTGATGGCCGCGTACCAGTTCGACCGGTTCACGGTGCTGACCAACGCGAAACCGATGTTCCCCGGCGAGGGGACGTCGACCGGCGGCAGCTTCGACTGGGACCTCGTGCCCACCTTCCTCCGCGGGATCTCCCAGGTGTACCTGACCAACAGTTGGGTCAGCGGGCTGATCATCGTGGTCGCGCTGCTGGTCAATTCCCGCTGGTCGGCGCTCTTCGCGGTGGTCGGCACCGTCGGCGCGACCCTGCTGGCACTCTGGTTCGGCGCCGACGGGGCCTCGCTCGACAAGGGACTGTACGGCTTCAACGCGGTGCTGACGGCGATCGCGGTGGGCGCGGTGATGCACCGCCCCGGTGCGCTGGTGACGGCCTACACGCTCTTCGGAATCGTGTTGACGCTCTTCGTCCAGATGGCCCTGGCGACCGTCCTCACGCCGCTGGCCATCCCCGTGCTGACCGGGCCGTTCAACATCGCCACCTGGCTGCTGCTGCTGCCCAAGCGGCACTTCGCGCCCGTGCCCAACCACGAACGCGTCAAGGAGACCGTCGTCTCGACGGTGAAGCACACCGTCTGACCGTACCGAGAGGAGAGGTGAGCTTCCGTGCTCGCTCAGGACGCGGTGAATCCGGGTGACACCGCCTGGGTGCTGGTCTGCGCCGGCCTGGTGTTGTTCATGACCCCCGGCCTGGCCGTCTTCTACGGCGGAATGGTCCGGACCCGCAACGTGCTCGCGATGTTGCAGCAGAACATCGTCGCGCTGGGGGTCGTCAGCCTGACCTGGGTGCTCGTCGGCTACACCATCGCCTTCGGCGACGACGCCGGCACCGGCCTCTTCGGCAACCTCGAACTGCTCGGGCTGACCGATCTCAAGGTCCCGCCCGCGCCCAATCTGCACGTGGTCGCCGGGCAGGTGACCATTCCGACCCTGGCGTTCGTCGCCTACCAGATGATGTTCGCGGTGATCACTCCCGCCCTCGTCACCGGGGCCACGGCCGGTCGGTTGAAGTTCGCCGGCTGGGTGCTGTTCCTGGCGATCTGGTCCATCGTGGTCTACGCGCCGGTCGCGCACTGGCTCTGGCACCCCGACGGCTGGCTGGCCCGGTTCGGCACCCAGGACTGGGCCGGCGGGATGGTGGTCCACGCCTCGGCGGGAGCCGCCGTCCTCGGTGTGCTGCTGGTCGTCGGGCGCCGCCGTGGCTGGCCGCACACCGCCACCCCGCCCAACTCCATCCCGTTGACGATCCTCGGGGCGGGCATCCTCTGGTTCGGTTGGTTCGGCTTCAACGGCGGCGACGGGCTCCAGGCCAACGGGGTGGCCGCCCAGGCGATCGTCAACACCCATCTCGCCGCTGCGGCCGGCATGCTCGTCTGGCTGGTGGCGGAGCGGTTGAAGGACGGCCACAGCACCGTGGTGGGCAGCGTCACCGGCGCCGTCGCGGGGCTCGCGACGATCACCCCGGCCGCCGGGTACGTCAACGCGATCTCCGCCATCGTCATCGGCGCGATCGCCGGCATCGTGTGCCACACCGCGCTGCGGTTGAAGTACCTGCTCCGGCTCGACGACGCGCTGGACGTCCTCGCGGTCCACTTCGTCGGCGGCATGCTCGGCTCGCTGCTGCTCGGCCTCTTCGGCGACAGCGGCATCAACCCGCTCGGCAAGGACGGCCTCTTCTTCGGCGGCGGCGGATCCCTGCTCTGGCACCAGGTCGTCGGCGTGGTCTGCGTGGTGGCCTTCTCCTTCGTGCTCAGTTGGGCCATCGCCGCCGCCGTGCAGGCGGTCGTCGGGCTCCGTGCCCCGGCCGACGTGCAGGACAACCTCGACCACGCCCAGCAGGACGCGGACGCCTACCACCTGGGCGGCGTGGCAGGGCTGATCGGCACGGGCGCGCCGCAGCGCCGACGCCGGACCGGGCGGGAGGGGCGCGCCGGCGGGCCCGCCCAGCCGGTCCAGCGCGCCCGGCTGGTCACCGCGACGGTCGATCCGGCGCTGCTGCCGACCACCCGGGAGCTGCGCGAGGCCCTGCTCGGCGCGGGAGCCACCTCCATCGTGATCTCCGACGCCGCGGTCTCCACCGCCGAGCCGGCCTCCCGCGCGCTGCCCCGGGGGTACTGGCAGGACCAGGACCTCGTGGACCGGGCCCGGGTCGACGTGGTGGTGGAGGGGGAAGCGGTGCGGGCGGTCCTGGACGTGCTGGGCCGCTACGGCGCCGACCGGTCGGAGAGCCTCGTGCAGGACGTCCAGCTCGCGACGGACGTACGCTGAGCCGCGGCGCGGCCGGCCGGCGGGCGGTGACCCGGCGTCGCCGACCCCGACGGGCGCCGACCAGGTCCGCCCGGCCCCGGCCAGCCCGGCGGCCGGCGGTCCGGTCGCGGGTGAATGTCGGTCACCCCGCGCACGCCGCAGGACGCCTCGGCCCGGCGCAGGTCATAGGGTGGTCCCGTGGCGACCCTTCTGCTTCTGCGACACGGCCGGACGACCGCGAACGCGGACGGTGGGCTGGCCGGCCGCCAGCCCGTCGAGTTGGACGAGACAGGCCGGGCCCAGGCGACCGCGGTGGGCGAACGGTTGCGGGCGGTGCCGCTCGCGGCGGTGGTGAGCAGCCCGCTGATCCGGTGCCGGCAGACCCTGGAGCTGGCGTTGCCGGAGGTCGTCCCGGTGCTGGAGGAGGGGCTGATCGAGTGCGGCTACGGGGCCTGGGAGGGGCAGCCGTTGAAGAAGCTGGCCAAGGAGCCGCTGTGGCCGGTGGTCCAGCAGCACCCCAGTGCCGCGGTCTTCCCGGAGGGGGAGGCGATGGCGGCGATGGCGGCGCGGGCGGTCACCGCGGTGCGTACGTGGGACGCCCGGGTCACCGCGGAGCACGGCCCGGAGGCGGTCTGGCTGGCGTGCAGCCACGGCGACGTGATCAAGGCCATCGTGGCCGACGCGCTCGGCGTACACCTGGATCTTTTCCAGCGGATCGTGGCCGATCCGGCCTCGGTGACGGCGATCCGCTACACGCCGCTGCGACCGTTCCTGATGCGGCTCAACGACACCGGCGGCGACCTGGCCGGGCTGGTGCCGCCGCGGGGCAAACGGCGCCGGCGGGCGGCGCGGGCGGCCGGCGCGGCCGACTCCGACGCGCCGGTCGGCGGCGGCGCGGGAGCGGGCCGGTGACCGGCCCGCGGCCTCGCGGCGCGGCGGCGCGTTCCGGCGGGGCGCGGCCGGTGGCCCTCCCGGCCGCCACGCCCGGCCGCGGTGGCCGGTGCGCCGGGCGCGGCGCGCGTCCCGTGATTCGCGTCGGTGGGGTGCGCGGCGCTGTGGCGCGCCGGATAGGGTCGTGGGTATGACCCACCAGGTGCACGCCTTCGAGCCGCCGGAGCGGTTCGTCGCCGGGACGGTCGGGCCGCCGGGGGAGCGCACGTTCTTCCTCCAGGCGCGCGGCGGTGGCCGGCTGGTCAGCGTCGCGCTGGAGAAGGTCCAGGTGTCGTTGCTCGCCGAGAAGCTGGAGGAGTTGCTCTCCGAGGCGCAGCGCCGGTTCGGGGTGGACCTGCCCGAGCCGGTGGCGGCCGTCGGTGACAACGACCCGCTGGACACGCCGGTCGACGAGGAGTTCCGGGTCGGCACGCTCGGGCTGGCGTTCGACGTCGACACGGCGACCGTGGTGATCGAGGCCATCGCCGTGGGCGAGGCGGAGGTCGAGGTCGACCTCGGCGAGCCCGACGACGACGAGGACTCCGACGACGAGGACGAGGAACCGGACGACGACCTCGACCGGCTCCGGGTGCGGCTCACGCCCGAGGCGACCCGCCAGTTCATCGAGCGGGCCCGGCGGGTGGTCAACGCCGGTCGTCCACCCTGCCCGCTCTGCGGCCAGCCGCTGGATCCCGCCGGTCACCTCTGCCCGCGCCACAACGGTTACCACCGGTGACGTCGTCGGATCTCCAGCCCCGACAGGACGGCGAGGCCGCGCTCCGGTTGCTCCGGGACGGCCACCTCGACCTGGAGGGGCGGCTCGTCGACGCCTCCAACACCACCCTGCGCGGCATCCTGACCCTCGACGGGGCGACGGCCCGCTGCGTCTACAAGCCGGTGCGGGGTGAGCGTCCGCTGTGGGACTTCCCGGACGGCACGCTGGCCGGCCGGGAGGTCTCGGCATACCTGGTCTCCCGGGCCACCGGGTGGGACCTGGTGCCGCCGACGGTGCTGCGCGACGGCCCGTTGGGGCCCGGGTCGTGCCAGCTCTGGATCGACGAGCCGGCGGAGGCCGAGCCCCTGGTCGGGTTCGTGCCGGCGGACGCGCTGCCGCCGCGCTGGTTTCCGATCGCCGCGGCCCGCGACGAGGACGGCACACCGTACGTGCTGGCGCACGCCGACGACCCGAGGCTGGCCCGGCTCGCGGTGCTCGACGCGGTGATCAACAACGCGGACCGCAAGGGCGGGCACGTCCTGGTCGGTCCGGACGACCGGATCCACGGTGTCGACCACGGGGTGAGCTTCCACGTCGAGGAGAAGCTGCGCACGGTGCTCTGGGGCTGGGCCGGCCGGCTGCCGGCGGACGCCGTGGAGATGCTCGACGGGCTCGCCGGCCAGCTCGCCGGGGTGCTCGGCGCCGAGCTGGCCGAGCACCTCACCGTCCGGGAGGTCGCCGCGCTGGCGGCCCGGGTCGACCGGCTGCGGTACACCGGCCTGTTTCCGCAGCCCTCGCAGGACTGGCCGGCGGTGCCCTGGCCCCCCATGTGAGCGCACGCCGGGGCGGCGATCCGGGGCGGGCGGCGTCCCGTCCACGGCCTTGTCGGAATGATCACTGTGGGCCGGGCCAGCCGCGCCACGCCGTCTGGTTAGGCTGACGGTCATGGACTCTTGGGCGGGACATGAGGTGCCGCGGCTGCCCGGCAGGGGTGGGCCGTTGTCGTTGTTCGACTCGGCGCGGCAGGGCGTCCACCCGAGTGATCCGACCGGCACCGCGACCATGTACGTCTGCGGCATCACCCCGTACGACGCCACACACCTGGGCCACGCCGCCACCATGATCGCGTTCGACCTGGTGCAGCGGGTGTGGCGGGACGCCGGGCGGGACGTGCGCTACGTGCAGAACGTCACCGACATCGACGACCCGCTGCTGGAACGGGCCGAGCGGGACGGCGAGGACTGGAAGGTCCTGGCGATGCGGGAGACCGCGCTGTTCCGGGAGGACATGGAGGCGCTGCGGATGATCCCGCCGGCGCACTACGTCGGCGCGGTCGAGTCGATCCCCGACATCGCCGACAAGGTCCTCCTGCTGCTCAAGGACGGGGCCGCGTACCGCCTGGAGGACGGCTCCGGCGACGTCTACTTCGACATCGCCGCCACGCCCCGGTTCGGCTACGAGTCCAACCTGACCCGGGAGCAGATGCTGGAGATCTTCCCCGAGCGCGGGGGCGACCCGGAGCGGGCCGGCAAGCGCGACCCGCTCGACCCGCTGCTGTGGCGGGGCGCCCGCGAGGGCGAGCCGTCCTGGCCGGGCGGCGAGCTGGGCGCCGGCCGCCCCGGCTGGCACATCGAGTGCGCCGTCATCGCGCTCAACCTGCTCGGCGAGCGGATCGACGTGCAGGGCGGCGGCAACGACCTGATCTTCCCGCACCACGAGTGCTCCGCCGCGCACGCCGAACGCCTCACGGGCGTGACGCCGTTCGCCGACCACTACGTGCACGCCGGCATGATCGGCCTTGACGGCGAGAAGATGTCGAAGTCCCGGGGCAACCTGGTCTTCGTCTCCCGGCTGCGCGCCGACCAGGTCGACCCGATGGCGGTCCGGTCGGCCCTGCTGTCCGGGCACTACCGCGCCGACCGCACCTGGACCGACGAGCTGCTCGCGACCGCGCAGGAGCGGCTGGACCGCTGGCGGCGGGCCGCCGCCGCGCCCGCCGGTCCGTCGGGCGAGGAGTTCCTGGCCGGCGTACGCGCCCGCCTCGCCGACGACCTGGACTCGCCGGGCGCCCTCGCCCTGGCCGACGGATGGGCCGAGGCGACCCTGGCCGGCACCGCCCCCGACCCGTCCGCCCCCGCCCTCTTCGCCACCACCCTGGACGCCCTCCTGGGCCTCCGCCTCTGACCCCCACCCCTCTCCCTCCCACCCCTCTCCCTCCCACCCCTCTCCCTCCCGCCCCTGCCGCTGACCCACACCCGCGATCTTGCACTTTCGGCCCTCGATACGCACTGTTGACCCGTTTTGCCCGGGCGGCAAGTGCAAGATCGGCACCGAAAGGGCGAGGCGCGGGGAGGGGGCGGGTCAGCCCAGGACCAGGCCGGGGTCCGGGTGTGGGTCGGGGGTGGGGGCGGGGATCTTGTATTCCTCGGTGAGCGTGGTGACCGGGCCGGGCCAGGTGGCCTGGGCGACCTCGATCGGCTTGCGGTGGCCGTCGTAGGCGACGTGCAGCAGGTGCAGCACCGGCGTGTCGGGTCGGATCTGGAGGATCTCGGCCTCCTCCCGGCTGGGCTGGCGGGCGCTGATGGTGTCGGTGGCGGAGACGTACCGCCGGCCGGTGGCCTCCTCGGCCTCCTGGTAGAGCGGGCGGCCGAACGCCTCGGCGCGCTCCAGGGAGGTGCCGGCGGTGTCGGCGGGCAGGAACCACGAGGCGCCCACCTCGACCGGGGAGTCCTCGGTGCGTACGAGGTGGCGCCGGCAGAGCAGGTCGGTGCCGTCGGCCACCCCGAACGCGTCGGCCACCTCGGGCGGTGCGGGGGCCCGGCCGACCGAGACGAGCTGCTGCCGGTACCGGGCGGCCAGGTCGGTGTGGTAGCCGCGGAAGCCGCCGTAGCGGCCCCGGGAGAGCCGGTTGAGCCGCCGCCGGGTGCCTCGGACGTACGTCCCGGAGCCGGGCTTGGTGATCAGGACGCCCTCGACCCGCAGCTGGTCGACGGCGCGTTGCACGGTCTGTTTCGCCACGCCGAACATTTCGGCGATGGCCGGGATGGACGGCAGCCGCTCGCCCGGCCCCCAGTCGCCGCGGCGGATCTGGGCCGTGAGCTGCGCCGCGATCTGCCGGTGCGGGAACTCGGCCGCTCCCGGGTTGATCTGCATGCCTGCCTCCTCGATCACAGCTAGGTTCCTAGGATGCCCTAGGGGTGGTGACGGCGCCACCCCGGACACGCGAAACAACCGGGCCCCGGACGGAATCGTCCGAGGCCCGGTGGGGCAGGAAAAGGGGCGCTACCAGGAGCCGGCGGTGGGGCCGGCGGAGCCGCCACGGCGGCGCAGGTACTTCTCGAACTCCTGGGCGATCTCGTCACCGGTCAGCGGGGTGATGCCCGCGTCGCCGACGCGTTCCTCCAGCTCACGCACGTATTCGCCGAGCTCGGCGTCCTGCTCGGCGGCGCTGCGCACCCGCTGCTCCCACTCGGCGGCCTCCTCGGCCAGGTCGGCCATCGGCACCGGCAGGTCGAGCACCTCCTCGACGCGGTGCAGCAGGGCGAGGGTGGCCTTCGGGCAGGGCGGGTTGTTGGCGTAGTGCGGCACGTGCACCCAGAACGACACGGCGTCGACCTCGGCGCGGTTGCAGGCGTCGTGCAGCACGCCGACGATCCCGGTCGGCCCGTCGTAGCGGGTGGGGGTGAGCTGGTAGCGCTGGGCGGCCTCCGCGTCGGAGGCGCTGCCGCTGATCGGCAGCGGCCGGGTGTACGGCACGTCGGCCAGCAGCGCGCCGAGCACGACCACCCGCTCGACCTCCAGGCTGTGGCAGATCTCCAGCACCTGCTCGCAGAAGGTGCGCCAGCGCATGCTCGGCTCGATGCCGCGGATCAGCACGACGTCCCGTTCGGTGCCCTCGGGGCTGGCCACCATGAAGCGCGTCGTGGGCCACTCCACCCGGCGGGTCTCGCCCTCGGCCATCGTGATGGTGGGCCGGCTGACCTGGAAGTCGTAGAAGTCCTCCGGGTCCAGTTCGGTGACCTGCCGCGCCTGCCACACCTGCTCGAGGTGCTCGACTGCGGCGGTGGACGCGTCGGCGGCATCGTTCCAGCCCTCGAACGCGGCGATCGCCACGGGGGACCGCAGCACCGGCAGTCCGTCGAACTCGGTCACGCCGTCACCTCACCCTGCTCGTCGGAGGCGGTGCCGGGACCGGACCCGGTCGTCCGCCCGCCGGGCGTGGTGCTGTCGCTGTAGTCCTTCACGTCCGTCAGCCTACGGGTCGGGGCGGGATGCGGCCCGTCGGCCGCGCCGGTCGCGCGCGGCGCCGGCCGGCCATACCACGATGAACCGGACAGCGTGATCCCGCTGACACATTGTGGGAAGACACGTGCGGGGGAATCGATCGTGTCGCGGCGGCACTAACCTGATCCCGTGCGGACCTCATTGCTCGACGTACTGGCAGACCGGATTCTCATCGCCGACGGCGCCATGGGCACGATGCTGCAGGCGGCCGACCTCACCCTCGACGACTTCGAGGGCTATGAGGGCTGTAACGAGATCCTCAACGTCACCCGACCGGACGTCGTGCGCGGGGTGCACGAGGCGTACCTGGCCGCCGGCGCGGACTGCGTCGAGACCAACACCTTCGGGGCCAACCTGGCCAACCTCGGCGAGTACGACATCGGGCACCGCATCCGCGAGCTCTCCGTGGCCGGGGCGCGCCTCGCCCGGGAGGCCGCCGACGCGTACGGCACCCCGGAGCGGCCCCGCTTCGTGCTGGGCTCGATCGGCCCGGGCACCAAGCTGCCCACCCTCGGGCACGCCGACTACGCGACCCTGCGCGACGCCTACCAGGAGAACGCCGAGGGCCTGATCGAGGGCGGGTCGGACGCGTTGATCGTGGAGACCTGTCAGGACCTGCTCCAGGTCAAGGCGGCGGTGGTGGGCTCGAAGCGGGCCATGGCCCGGCTGGGCCGGCACGTCCCGATCATCTGCCACGTCGCCGTAGAGACCACCGGCACCATGCTGGTGGGCAGCGAGATCGGGGCGGCGCTGGCGGCCATCGAGCCGTTGGGGGTCGACCTGATCGGGCTG
The DNA here is from genome assembly GCF_040652795.1 of Micromonospora sp. NPDC048170. Classification (NCBI taxonomy): domain Bacteria; kingdom Bacillati; phylum Actinomycetota; class Actinomycetes; order Micromonosporales; family Micromonosporaceae; genus Micromonospora; species Micromonospora sp. NPDC048170. The sequence continues at coordinate 69,075 of NZ_JBEZMR010000021.1, read as the reverse complement.
AACTGCTCGACGGGGCCGGCCGAGATGGGCGAGCACCTGCGCTACCTCTCCCAGCACTCGCGGATCCCGCTGTCGGTGATGCCGAACGCGGGCCTGCCGGTGCTGACCGCGGACGGGGCGTACTTCCCGCTGACCCCGGTGGAGTTGGCCGACGCGCTGGAGCGGTTCGTCACCGAGTACGGCGTTTCGCTGATCGGCGGCTGCTGCGGCACCACCCCCGAGCACATCCGGGTCCTCTCCGAGCGCCTGCACGGCACGCGCCCCGCGTCCCGCGAGCCGCGGCACGAGGCCGGCGTCTCGTCGGTCTACCACCCGGTGCCGTTCGCCCAGGACGCCTCCCTGCTGATGGTGGGGGAGCGGACCAACGCCAACGGCTCCAAGGCGTTCCGTGAGGCCATGCTCGCCGGCGACTGGCGGGCCTGTGTGGAGATCGCCCGCAGCCAGGCCCGCGACGGCTCGCACCTGCTGGACCTGTGCGTCGACTACGTCGGCCGCGACGGCACGCAGGACATGCGGGAGCTCGCCGGCCGCTTCGCCACCGCCTCCACCCTGCCGATCATGCTGGACTCCACCGAGCCGGCCGTGATCGAGGCGGGGCTGGAGATGCTCGGCGGCCGGTGCGTGGTCAACTCGGTGAACTTCGAGGACGGGGACGGGCCGGAGTCGCGGTACGCCCGGGTGATGCCCATCGTCAGGGAGCACGGCGCCGCCGTGGTGGCGCTGCTCATCGACGAGGAGGGGCAGGCGCGGACCGCCGACTGGAAGGTGCGGGTCGCGGGCCGGCTCATCGAGGACCTCACCGGGCGGTGGGGGATGGACCGTTCGGACATCCTGATCGACGCGCTGACCTTCCCGATCGCCACCGGCCAGGAGGAGACGCGGCGCGACGGCATCGAGACGATCGAGGCGATCCGGGAGATCGCCCGCCGCTACCCGGGCGTCAACTTCACCCTCGGCATCTCCAACGTCTCCTTCGGGCTCAACCCCGCCGCCCGGCAGGTGCTCAACTCGGTCTTCCTGCACGAGTGCCGGGAGGCCGGCCTGACCAGCGCCATCGTGCACGCCAGCAAGATCCTGCCGTTCAACAAGATCCCCGACGAGCAGCGGCAGGTGGCGCTGGACCTCGTCTACGACCGGCGTCGCGAGGGCTACGACCCGGTGCAGAGGTTCATCGAGGTCTTCGAGGGCGTGGACGCCGCCTCGGCGCGGGCCGGGCGGGCGGAGGAACTGGCCGCGCTGCCGCTGGAGGAGCGGCTTAAGCGGCGGATCATCGACGGTGAGCGCAACGGCCTGGAGGCCGACCTGGACGCGGCGATGGCGAAGGGGCGCAGCCCGCTGTCCATCATCAACGACATCCTGCTCGACGGCATGAAGGTCGTCGGCGAGCTGTTCGGCTCGGGCCAGATGCAGTTGCCGTTCGTGCTCCAGTCCGCCGAGGTGATGAAGACCGCGGTGGCGTACCTGGAGCCGCACATGGAGACCGCCGAGGACGGCGGCAAGGGCCGCATCGTGCTGGCCACCGTGCGGGGCGACGTGCACGACATCGGCAAGAACCTGGTCGACATTATCCTGTCCAACAACGGCTACGAGGTCGTCAACATCGGCATCAAGCAGCCGATCAGCGCGATCCTGGAGGCCGCCGAGCAGCACCGGGCCGACGCGATCGGCATGTCCGGCCTGCTGGTCAAGAGCACCGTGATCATGAAGGAGAACCTCGCCGAGATGGCGTCGCGCGGGGTCGCGGAGCGCTGGCCGGTGCTGCTGGGCGGGGCGGCGCTGACCCGGGCGTACGTCGAGGACGACCTGCGGTCGATGTTCCCCGGCCAGGTGCACTACGCCCGCGACGCCTTCGAGGGATTGTCGCTGATGGACCGGGTGATGACCGCGAAGCGTGGTGGGGCGCCGGTCATCGACGCGGAGCGGGAGGCGGCCCTCGCGGCCCGCCGGGCGCGCCGGGAGCGGCAGCGGGCGATCGTCAGCGAGTCGCTGCCGGAGCTGGACGACGCCTCGGTCCGTTCCGACGTGGCCACCGACGTGGAGGTGCCGGCCCCGCCGTTCCTGGGCAGCCGGGTGGTCAAGGGCGTGCCGCTGGCCGACTACTCGGCGCTCCTCGACGAACGGGCCACCTTCCTCGGGCAGTGGGGCCTGCGGGGCGCCCGTGGCGGGCAGGGCCCGTCCTACGAGGAGCTGGTGGAGACCGAGGGGCGGCCCCGGCTGCGCTACTGGCTGGACCGGCTGATCGCCGACCAGGTGCTGGAGGCGGCCGTGGTGTACGGCTACTTCCCGGCGTACGCCGAGGGCAACGACCTGGTGCTGCTGGACGAGAACGGGCACTCCGAGCGGGCGCGGTTCTCCTTCCCGCGGCAGCGGCAGGAGCGGCGGCTCTGCCTGGCCGACTTCTTCCGGCCGCGGGGCGACGAGCTGGACGTGGTGGCGTTGCAGCTGGTCACCGTGGGGCAGCCGATCAGCGAGTACACGGCGAAGATGTTCGCCCGCAACGAGTACCGCGACTATCTGGAGGTGCACGGGCTGTCCGTGCAGCTCACCGAGGCCCTCGCGGAATACTGGCACCGGCGGATCCGCTCCGAGCTGACCCTGCCGGGCGGCCGTACGGTGGCTGACGGCGATCCGGCGGATCTGGCGGGGCTGCTGCGCACCGACTACCGGGGCTGCCGGTACGCGTTCGGCTATCCGGCCTGCCCGGACCTGGAGGACCGGGCGAAGATCGTGGAGCTGCTCGGCGCGGAGCGGATCGGCGTGCAGTTGTCGGAGGAGTTCCAGCTGATTCCGGAGCAGGCGACGGACGCGATCGTGGTGCACCACCCGGAGGCGAGTTACTTCAACGCCAAGTGACGGGCGCAGGGTCGCTGACCTGCAATTACGGTCGTTCCGAGGGCCACTGAACCATGATCATGCCGTCTCCAGGCCGTCAAGGGCTTCCGAGACGTCCTCGGCGGCCTGGTCCTCACCGAAGGCCGCATCAATGGCCCGGCGCGTGCGGTCCTCGCTGGTCGGCAGGAGATGCGTGTAGGTCCGCAAAGTGAAGCCCGGGTCGGCGTGGCCCAGATAGGTCGACAGGGCCTTGATGCTCTCCCCGGCGTCCAGGAGGACCGAGGCGTAGGTGTGCCGCAGGACGTGCATGCCGTTGCGCCGGTCGTCGGGGATGGCCGTCGCCCGAATCGCAGGTTTCCAGACACCGGGGTTGAACTTCGAGCGGCTGAGCGGCAGGCCGTCAGCGGTGGTCAGGTAGAGCGTGACGGTCGTGGGATCGCCAGTGAGGGTTCCCCACGGCAAGGTGACCTCTACGGGCGCGTACTGCTTGGCGTGCTCGTTCAGGCGACGAGCTACCGAGGCCGGCAGGGGAACCTCCCGCGTCTTGCCGCCCTTGGGCGGGGGCAAAGATGAGAGCGCCGCGCACGAGCTTGATCTGACGGACGACTCGCAGGGTTGGCCGGGTCGCGTCCAGGTCGTCCGGACTTACGCCGAAAATCTCTCCCTGCCGCAGTCCGCAGCCCGCGCCGAGGTCGACGGCGACTCGGTAGCGGTCCGGCAGCTCCTCGCGGAACGCGGCGAGCCGGTCGACCGACCACGGCTGGACCTTGGTAGAGACATGGCGGGGACGTTGGACGCTCTTGGCTGAGAACGGATTGCTGACGATCTTCTTGTCGTCCACAGCGGCATTCAGAATCATCGACACGTCGCTGAACAGGACCCGGCGGTAGCCGGCGGACAGTCCCTTCTCCTGAATTCCACGCGCCCACGCTCGGATCGTCGCCGGCTGGATCGACGCGATCGGCTTGTTACCGATGGTCGGGTACACGTGCAGCCGAAGTTCGTACTCGATCCGGTCGCGAGTGAGTAGGACTTGGCAGCACTACGCTCCGCAGGCGGCGTGGTGTGGGAGAACCAGCGGTACGGATCCGTCTACGTCGTCGATGCCCATGGCCTGCACAGGCAGCTCCACGACGGCATCCCTGTAGTGCACCTCGGCCAGGCCGAGGCCGTTGAAGCTGTACGCAACGCCTTCCCCCACGTTCAGTGGACCGTCGTCGCCCTCACATGTCCCCGAGACGTGGCGCAACGACGCATCGCGCAACGTCGGACCGGCGACACCGTGGAACGCCTCAGAGCATGGGATGAGACAGAGCCCCTGGCCCTCGCCGACCTCACCATTGACACATCGAAGGTGTCGGCAGACATGGCAGCCGAGCTAAGGGACGTCTCGTAACTCGGTAGCTGGTCCATGATGGATCATGTTGAGGTGCAGGTGATCTCGGCAGCCCGTCAGGAGTGGATCTTTCCGTTCACCGGGTTGCAACCCGCCCAGTTCCGTCGCCTGGTCAGGCTGGTCGCCGAGCGTGGCGGTGACGCGATCGCCGATGGTCGGCCGGGCCGGCAGTGGTCGCTTGACCTTGCCGATCGGGTGTTGCTGGTGGCCGCGTACTGGCGGACGAACCTGACGATGCGGCAGATCGGCCCGTTGTTCGGGGTGTCGCACTCCGCCGCGCACCGGGTCATCGACACCCTCGGCCCGCTGCTGGCTCTGGCCCCGGTACGCCGGCGTCGGGTCGACCAGATCGCCATCGTCGACGGCACCCTGATCCCGACCCGGGACCACCGGCTTGCCGCCCCGAGCAAGAACTACCGCTACAGCACGAACCTGCAGGTCGCCATCGACGCTCACACCCGCCTCGTTGTCGCTCTCGGCGACCCGCAACCTGGCAACCGCAACGACACCATCGTCTACCGGACCAGTGGCATCGACCAGAAGCTGGCCGGACGGCCGGTCATGGCCGACGGTGCCTACCGCGGCAACCCCGACGTGATCATCCCCTACCGCAAACCGGCGGACGGCAGCAAGCTACCCGCTTGGAAAGCCGACCTGAACAAGCAGCACCGCACCGTCCGAGCGCAGGTCGAACATGCCCTGGCCCGCATGAAGTGCTTCAAGATCCTGCGTGACTACCGCCGCGCCGCCCACACATTGGCCGACGCCGCTTCCGGCATCGCCCACCTTCACAACATCATCCTCGCTGGGTGACACCAGCACCGTTGCCAGGCAACGCCTTCACCGAGTTACGAGACGTCCTTTAGTCAGCGAAAACGTCCAGCGCACGGAAGCCGCGGAGACCTAGAGGCGGCCGGCTGCCCGTGTGATCCGACAACTGATGTGCGACGCAGCTCCGCCAGGTGATGTGCGACAGCTCCAGCAAGCTAGGGGCGACAGGATGGCCGCCGTCGCAAGTCCTTGGCGATGACCGCGAATTGGCGGCGATGACCTTGGGGTGAGCGAGCGCTCACGGATGTCGGCCGAAAGTCGCGGTGATCCTTCCGACTCGTGCTCGATGTGCCTGCGCTGCATCCTCAATTGATAGGTGGAGCCGACAGCCTGCAGCCAGGCTCCTTAGTCTCCCGCTGGTCATGTTCGAACTCGTACACGCATTCACCGCACGTGTCGTTGACGTCGTTGCCGAAGCCGTGCTCCACCCACGGGTGGCCGCAGACAGGACAATCGCCCAGGGTGCGGATTTTCCGCGCCTTCTCGGCCCGTTGGTGCCAACGCTGCACTGGATTCGCCACGCCTCGATCATGCCGCACGAATCGCGGGCAGGTCGTCCGCGGTACGTGCACTGACCTAGCCGGGATCGGCGCGGTGAGGTGTCGCGGATCAGTTGGCGGACGAGTGTCGCGCATCAGTCGACGGAGGACAGGCCGGCTGCCGGCGATGTCGGGCTCCAATTGTTGCGTGACGGATTGGTGTCGGATGTTGGGTGACACGTCCGGCTAGACGATCTTCGTGTGGGAACTTAGGTGGTTGTTGCCGTGCGCCACAACTGCAGCGCGCGGTGTTGGATGGGTTGTGGTTGGGTTGGGGAGTCTTTCAGGTCTGCGAGAGTGTTGATCAGGTTGGTCGTGGGGACCCCGGCCTCTAGCCACCCGAGGGCCAGGCCAGCCCAGTAGCTGCTCCACGATTCGAGCGCGAACCGCAGCAGGGCTGGGATGATCGACTCGTCTGCTTCCGTGTTCGTTACTGCTGTTGTTACCTCGTGTGGTGGCCTTTCCAGTAGCGGCAGCAGCCAGAGGAGACGTTCCTGCGCTGGCCTGACCGCGTTGGTGGGGCCCCAGATGATCCATGCTCCGGTGGGGTCGAGTCCGAGCGTCAGTCCTTGCTTGTTGATCAGGATGACCGGTTGACGGTCGTCGTCGGTGGCCGGTCTTGGGTCGGGTGTCACTGGGTCATCGTGGTGCACCTCGTGGAGGTTCGGGCTTGCGGGCTTTGAAGCGGGCGATTGGTTTGAGGGTGGTGCGGGGGACTTCGGTGAGGACGTGGTCGCCGTCGTGGATGCGGAAGGTGGCGTCGGCGGCTTCGACGGTCAGAGTCGCTCCGGCGTGGCGTATGCCGACGTGGATGCGTTGACTGGCGACGACGAGGGTTCCTCGGCTGCTGACGCGGCGTTCGATCCGCAGCGGCTGGGCTGCGGGTTGCGGTGGGGGTCCGGCGGGGCGGGCGTCGCGGATGCGGGCGATCTCGGCGGTGGTGAGGGGGTTGGGCAGGCTGCGTAGCAGGATCCCGTCGGCGGTGATCTGCATGAGGCCGTGGTCGAGGCGGATGGTGACGCGTCTGCCGGCGAAGTGGTAGCCGGCGGGGTGTTGCCGGCCGGCGAGGCTGATCAGGCCGGTGGCGTTGACGAGCCGTTCGACCTCGATTGGGGCGCCGGCCCGGGCGGGTCCTGTGGTGATCGGTGGTGGTCCGGCGGGTTGGCCGTCGTCGGCGAGGAGTTGGCGCAGGTGGGTTGGGGTGAGCCGGGACGGGACGGTCTTGAGCCGGACGCCGTCGATGAGCAGGTGGACGACGGTGATGTCGGCCCAGAGGGTGACCGGGAGTCCGGCGCGGATAGGGCTGAGCCAGAACTGCTGTCCGCAGACGGTGAGGTTGCCCGAGCCGGGAACGAGGCGGGTGACCTCCACGGCCAGGTCGATGTCGTCGCCGGTCGCCACTGGTGCTGGTGGGGCGACGGGCTGCCCGGCTGATGGCGCAGGTGCCGGCACTGGCGCCAGTAGCGGCTGGCGGGGTGCGGGCATGGTGGTGGCCAGCGTTGGCGGAAGCCGCAGCGGTAGCTGCTCCTGGGTCGGCCGGGCGGTGAACCGGTCAGCCGGGAACGCCATCCCGAGGGACTGGTGAGGCCGCTGCGTGTTGTATTCGTGCCGGAAGGCGTCGATCGCTGCTTGGGCCTCTTCCGGATCAGACCAGACATCGACGTTGTCGAGGAGTTCTCGTTGCAGGGTCTGGTGGAACCGCTCAACCTTGCCGGTGGTGGTCGGCGAGCGAGGTTTGGTCAGCCGGTGGGTGATGCCGTTCTCCCGGCAGATCCGGTCGAACATCACCTCCCCGCCACCACGGCCGAACCGGGCGGTGAACTGCTTGCCGTTGTCGGTCAGCACCTCCTCGGGCACCTCGAACCGCTGCAGAGCCTCGGCGAAGGCGAGACACACGGCCCGGCCCGTCGCCCGCCGGACCACGGCGGCGATCACGCAGAACCGGGAGTGGTCATCCACGCCGGTGACCACCTTCGCCTCACCACCGTCAGCCAGCCGGATACCGCCGACGATGTCCATCTGCCACAACTCCATCGGCCGGCCGCGTTCCCACCGCCGGTAGTCGGCCCGCCTGCGCCTGCGAGGCGTCGGATCGATCAGCCCGTGCCGGACCAGCACCCGGTAGATCGTGCTCAACGACGGCACCGGGCCCGGGCAACCGCGGCGGCCCAGCTCGTAATACAACCGCCGCTGACCCCACCGGGGATGGTTACGGCGTAGTTCGCAGATCGCCGCCTCCACCTCAGCAGGGGTCTGGGCGGGATGCGCATGCGGTCGGTGCGAACGGTCGGCCAAGCCCTCCAGTCCCTGGTCGCGATACCAGCCCAACCAGCGGTGCACCGCTTGACGCGAGACACCGAACCGCTCGGCGACCTCCGTCACGGACAGACCAGCCTCGACTTCCAACACTGCGCGATAACGCTGCTCAGTCACGCTCAACTCCACCAGCACTCGGCGGAGTGTCACCCATCAACCGAAGCCACCATGTAACGCATCAACCGGAGTCGGACAACACCTCCTCAGAATCCCCGTTCAAACTTTCTGTACGTGTTCAAGGCGGCCCTTGACGGGCCGCACGCGCCGCCGCCTGGGCGCGCGTCCGTCGCTCCGCTGGCGCTCCGGCTCCGGCCACGCAACACGCCCGGCGGCTGGCGCGGAGAGCGGGAAGCCCAAGGGGCCGCCGCAGCACGACAGCAGCGTTGACCGGGTGGTGGTGGGCCGGCAGCCGGCCGGGCCGCGCGGCCACGAGCCCGCGCGGCGTAGGGAAGCGCACGCCGGCTGCGTCGGCGAGCTGGCGGCGGTCGCGGGGTTGCGGCTAGTGCGCCTCCGGCGGGGGCGCTCCGGCTCCAGGATGGCCGGGGCTCCGTCGGCGAGTCGCGGTCCGTGGGTGGTTGCGGTAGGCCATCCCGCCTGCCATCGACCCGGGCGAGCCGAGCAGACCACCGCCCGACCCGCCAGCGTCCGTACGAGCCGTCAAGGTCCGCTTGACGTGGCGGGCCGGGCGGTGGCCCGCTCCCCAGGAGGGCGGGTCGACGGCAGACAGTGAGGATGGTGGGGTTCGCCGTGGTCGAGGTCTCGACGCCAGCAGATGGGCCGTCCCTGGGCCGGCAACGGATTCCGGCGGCGTCAGTGCTTCCAGAGGTCCTCCGTGCGGAAGTACCTGGCGGTGAACTCCTCTTCCATGGAGTCCGTGTCCGTCTCATCCGTCCACCAGCCTGGCCAGACGTCGACACCGGAGGGCGCACTGATGGCCGTCAGGACGGCGGAGCACTGGTGGCAGCGCCGAGGAGCCGAGTCCCGGAACCGCCCGCCGCAGTCACACCGTCGTAGTCGCGCTTCAAGTGCGTCCATCAGCGTGGAACGGGTCCCGTCCCGGGCAGGGAGCGCATCCGCGATGGCGATACACGTGCTGTCGTAGTAACTGACATCCACCCGCATTGGGCAGCTGTCGCAGTAGAGGAAGTAGCAGTCCAACAGCGGTGAGTGATCGAGCCGGTAAAGGCGTTCGTGGCACTCCGGACAGGTAATTTCCTCGCCGTTGAGCCAGTTGTCGTCGAGTTCGTCCGGGTGACTCACGGCACGATGATGCCACGATCGGAGGGCACTGCGGCCGGTCGAGTTTCCTCAGGTCGTGGCCTGGCCGGTCTCAGTTCCGCTTCAACGTCTGACAGCGTCGGGTCGGTGCTTGGGCCGGATGCCACGAACGCGGAAGGCATGGAAGGTGCCACCCAGAGCGACTCCGCAGGCGGCCATGAGTGCAAACAGCAGATGAGATGGCTCCCCGCCGAGATGGACCCAGACGCCGATGACGAGCCAGGCCGACGCGGTTGCGCCGAACAAGGCCCACCAGACCACATCCCGTCGCCGCATGGCAGCAGTGTATGCCGTTCGGTTGGGTGACAAAGTGAGTGACGATCGGCGCGGACGCCAACGGACAAGCCTGGACGCTGACGGACAACTTCGGCAGCCCAACGGCCGCGAAGCAGCAGGTCAAGACGCCGTGTTGGTTGCCTGGGGGTCAAGGGGTCGCCGGTTCAAATCCGGCCGTCCCGAACCAGTTCGGAGGGCACTTCCGATCAGCGGAGGTGCCCTCTGATCGCAACGGGTGCCAGACTGCCTAAAGGACGTCTCGTAACTCGGTGAAGGCGTTGCCCGGCAACGGTGTTGGTGTCACCCCGCGAGGATGATGTTGTGGAGGTGGGCGATGCCGGAGGCCGTGTCGGTCAATGTGTGGGCGGCGCGTCGGTAGTCGCGCAGGATCTTGAAGCACTTCATGCGGGCCAGTGCGTGTTCGACCTGTGCTCGGACGGTGCGGTGTTGCTTGTTCAGGTCCGCTTTCCAGTCGGGTAGTTCGCTGCCGTCGGCGGGTTTGCGGTACGGGATGATCACGTCGGGGTTGCCGCGGTAGGCGCCGTCGGCCATGACTGGCCGTCCCGTGAGTTTCTGGTCGATGCCGCTGGTGCGGTAGACGATGGTGTCGTTGCGGTTGCCGGGCTGGGGGTCGCCGAGGGCGACGACGAGGCGGGTGTGGGCGTCGATGGCGACCTGCAGGTTCGTGCTGTAGCGGTAGTTCTTACTCGGGGCGGCCAGGCGGTGGTCCCGGGTCGGGATGAGGGTGCCGTCGACGATGGTGATCTGGTCGACTCGACGTCGGCGTCCCGGCGACAGGGCGAGCAGGGGGCCGACGGTGTCGATGACGCGATGTGCGGCGGAGTGCGACACCCCGAACAGTGGGCCGATCTGGCGCATCGTCAGGTTCGTGCGCCAGTACGCGGCGACCAGCAACACCCGATCGGCGAGGTCGAGAGACCACTGCCGTCCCGGTCGACCGTCAGCGATGGCGTCACCGCCACGCTCGGCGACCAGGCGGACCAGCCTGCGGAACTGGGCGGGCTGCAGCCCGGTGAACGGAAAGATCCACTCCGGGCGGGCCGCCGAGATCACCTGCACCCCGACATGATCCACCATGGACCGATCACCGAGTTACGAGACGTCCCTTAGATGACTGAACGCCTTGCGCCTGTGCTGTGGACCACGGACGCGAACGCCACCGCGACTTGGTTCGGCCGCCTCAGTTTCGTGAAGCAGTGGGAACACCGGTTCGCCTCTGACCTGCCGCTCTACGTGAGCATCGCCCGAGGCGATGTTGAGATCCACCTGTCTGAACACACCGGGGATGCTCGGCCCGGGACCCTGTTGTACCTGTACGTCGACGACATCGATGCCGCAGCGGCGGCCTGCGGCGTGGGCGCCGTCGGACAGAAGGACTGGGGACGTGAGTTTGAGGTGGTAGACCCTGACGGTAATCGGCTTCGCGTCGGGGCGCTCCACCGATGAGTGCCGGAATTGGGTGGCGAATGGGGCGGCGTGCCCGGGTTGCGGCAAGAGGTAGCTGCCGACAGCAACGGTGACAGCAACCAGCCGGGACGAAGGCGGCCGTCGGCGGCCGAGCGCGGACCGTCGCCCCACGAGGTCGCGAACGCGGATGGACTCAGCTGGACGAAGCGCCCAGAACTTACAAGCGAGGGGTCGGGAGCCTGAGGGAGTCCCAAGATCATGCCGTTTCCAGGCCGGCAGAGGTGGACTATGAGCAACGAACGTTGACCACCGGCCACCAATGAACGGGCAGCTCAGGCGGCATTCTGTCCGTGTTGATCGACTACGCCCTCACCCTCGATCAATACAACGCCAAGTGACGAGGGCAGGGACGCTGGCCTTCACCGATTCGACCACCGCGGCCCACCGATGCGAGCGAAATCGCCTTGCCGGCCGGGCAGCGGACTGCGACGCTCCGATCATGATCGACAAGCCCGACGTCGACGAATCGTTGCTGGCGGCTGAGGTGGCCGCCGCCTGGGCCGTGGACATCGCCAACATCGTGTTCATGCCGGTCGGGCTTGACGGGCACGCATGGGCGTACCGGGTGGACACGTCCGACGGCGGGAGCTACTTCCTGAAGGTGCGCCTCGGCGAGTTCACCCGGGCGGCCGTCCTGCTGCCCGGCTTCCTCCGAGCGCAGGGCGTCAGTCAAGTCGTGGCGCCGATCGATCTGCCGGACGGGGGAGCCAGTCGCGCGTTCGGGGACTATCGGCTGCTGCTCTACCCGTTTCACGACGGCGGCAGTCTGTGGGGCCGCGGCTTCACCGACCGCCAGTGGATCGAGTACGGCGAGTTCCTGGGGCGGCTGCATGCGGTGACGCCAAGCGCCGACCTCGCCGCGGTCCTGCCGGTCGAGACGTACCGATCGAGCGCGGGCGAGCGGTTGCGGGCCCTCGGCGGGCAGGCTGCGGCGAGCGAGGCCCTCGGCGCCTTCTGGGACCGGTACGGTGCCGCGCTGCATCGGCTGTCGGTAACGGTCGCTGACCTCGCCTCTCGCGTGCCGCGAACCCAACACGTGATCTGTCACGCCGACATCCACCCCGGCAACCTGATCGCCAGCGGCGACGGTGACCTGCACGTCGTGGACTGGGATGCGCCGATCCTCGCGCCGCGCGAGCGGGACCTGCTGTTCGTCTACAGCCAGGACTTCGGCGACCACCCGATCAACGCGCACCGCGCCGAGCTCTTCCGTCGAGGCTACGGGCCGCTGGAACCGGACCGGGCCCTGTTGAGCTACTACCGCAGCGAACGGCACCTCGACGACGTCACTGCGTTCCTGCGCGGCATCCTCAGCCCCGGGGCCAGTCCAGAATCTCGCGCCAACGACCTGTACTGGCTCACCCGCATCGCCGAGACCGTCGCCGCCCCCGGCTACGCGGCCCAGTCTTTTCCCGACCGGTGAGCACAAGCGCCACCTGGAGCAGGGGTACGCCGGCAGAACGCGCCGGCTCCTGAGGCGGAAATCTTCGTCAACCACACCAAGTCGCGTAGACATCTTTCATCAAGCATCGACCTGCCGCTATATTGCGGGCACTGTCGATCTTTCTTCGATTCTTGATGAACGAGGTGCACATGCTCGATAACCCAGCGCTCCGGCGGCGTACCCTGCTGGCGGCCGTTGCCGGTGCTGCGGCCACCCCCATCGTCGCGGGCCCCGCGTGGGCCGCGCTGCCCAAGGTCTACATCGACCCCGGCCACGGCGGCACCGACCCCGGGGCGGTCGGCAACGGGCTGCAGGAGAAGGCCCTGACACTCGACATCTCCCTGCAACTGCGCAGCATCCTGCTGGCCAACTGGGCCGTCGACGTCCGCATGTCCCGGACGACGGACATCACCCGCAGCCTGGCCTACCGCACCGACGACGCCAACGCGTGGGGCGCGAACCTGCTCGTGAGCGTGCACATCAACTCCGGCGGCGGCACCGGCTTCGAGAGCTATCGGTACCCGACGGCGAGCGCCGCCACCGTCAACCTGCACAACGCGCTGCACCCGAGGGTGATCGCCGCCCAGCGGACGATCGGTTCGGTCACCGACCGGGGCCTGAAGACCGCGAACTTCCACATGCTGCGCGAGGCGGCCATGCCCTCGGTCCTCACCGAGAATCTCTTCATCGACACCCTCGCCGACGCGAACCTGCTCAAGCGGGCCGACTTCATCACGGCCACCGCCCGGGGGCACGCGCAGGGCATCGCCGCCTACCTCGGTCTGAGCGCGCCCAACCCGCCCGCCTTCAGCACCATAGTGGACAACGCCACGGCGGGGCGGTTCACGGCGAGCACCAACTGGGGCACCTCCGCGTACTCCGCCCAGCGCTACGGGGCCGACTACCGGTTCGCCAACCCCACGCCCGCCAGTGACGCCGCCTGGTTCAAGGTCAACATTCCGGCGGCCGGCAACTACCGGGTCGAGGTGCGGCACCCGGCCGACCCCGGCTACAACAGCTCGGCCCCGCACGTCGTCGTCACCGCCTCGGGTAACCGTACGGTCAACGTGGACCAGCGCTCCAGCGGCGGCGCCTGGCGCTCGCTGGGCACCTTCGGGCTGGCCGCCGGAGACCGCAACCTGGTCGCCGTGAGCCGGTGGACCAGCACCACCGGCTACGTGGTCGCCGACGCCGTCCGGGTCACCCGGGTCTAGCCGTACCGCGGGTGGATCGGGATCGCGGGTCGACGCGATCCCGATCCACCCACCGCTCGACCCGTCGGGCGCTGTCAGTGCCGGTTGCCGAGTTCGCTCAACCGGCTGGTGCCTGCCGACGCAGGGCCGCGGCCTGGCTGACGGCGAACGCCGCGACCTCGACGGCCACGGCGACGAGGAGCACAGTGAACGCGCCGTCCCACGGCCGGACCGCCGTGAACACCGCGATTGCCGCCGCCGCGACGACGTTGACGGCGAGCACGCCGACCAGCCACCCGCGCAGCCGGGGACGACGGGCGACGCGGTGCAGTGCGTACGCCCAGCCGCCCACGGCAACCGCGATCGCGATGACGGCCACCGGTGGCACGGTTAACCGCTCGGACAGTGGGGCCACGAACAGGATCAGCGACGCCGCGGCGACCGCGCAGTAGATCGAGTCCAGTTGCAGCGAGAGCCGTCCCGCATGTCGAGTCCGCATGGCCGCGACGGTACCGCCGGTGGCGCGCGCCGACACCACCGTACCGGGGAGACGAGAGCTCTCCGAGCCGCCGTGGGTGGGCATCGACGCAGGCGTCGGCTCGCGATCGACGGGCGTAGCCTCAGGTCCCCACGACACGCCCGAGGCCGACATGTGGGGTGTGACAACGCCGCCGTCCCTATATATGGTGTCGAGCGCAGCTGGTTCGGCCGCTCATCCGGGGCGGTCGAGGCAAGAGGGAACCCGGTGGGAATCCGGGACTGCCCCGCAGCGGTGAGTGGGAACGACCGCCGTCATCAGCACTGGGCCGCCATCGGCCTGGGAAGCGACGGCCAGTAGGAGACCGGCGAGCCCGGTCGCGCCCGCGAGTCCGAAGACCTGCCAGTGCGCCGTACGCCCGCGTCCGGGTGCGCGGCGGTCCGAGGCCGCGTGGGACGGCCGACGCCATGCTGACGCGTGCCCTGCGGCGCGTCGTCGTCGGTGTCCGCTCCCCGCGTGCCCAGGAAGTCCGTCTGGGATCAAGGCTCGCGAGGAGTGAGTGGTGACTGTCACCGAGGTTGTTCCGACCGCCGGCACGGCGGCCGACGATACGGCCCTGGCCGGCCAGCGGCGACCGCAGATGCACGTCCGCAAGCGCGACGGCGGCACCGAACCGGTCGACGTCAACAGGATCGTCCGGGCCGTCGAGCGGTGGGCCGGCGACCTCGCCGACATCGACCCGCTGCGGGTGGCGACCCGGACGATCAGCGGCCTGTACGACGGGGCGACGACGGCCGAACTGGACCGGCTGTCCATCCAGACCGCCGCGGAGATGATCGGCGAGGAGCCGCAGTACTCGCGGCTGGCCGCCCGCCTGCTGGCCGGGTACGTCGACAAGGAGGTCCGCAGGCAGGGCATCGGCTCCTTCAGCGAGGCGATCCGTCGGGGCCACGCCGAGGGCCTGATCGGCGACGACACCGCCGCGTTCGTCGCCGCCCACGCCGCCGCCCTCGACGACGCCGTGGACCCGCGCGGCGACCTGCGGTTCGAGTATTTCGGGCTGCGCACGGTGTACGACCGGTACCTGTTGCGCCACCCGACGAGCCGGCTGGTGATGGAGACGCCGCAGTACTGGCTGCTGCGGGTGTCGTGCGGCCTGTCCCACGCCGTGGACGAGGCGATCGAGTTCTACCGGCTGATGTCGAGCCTGGCGTACCTGCCGAGTTCGCCGACGTTGTTCAACTCCGGCACCCGGCACACCCAGATGTCCTCCTGCTATCTGGTCGACTCGCCGCGCGACGAGCTCGACTCGATCTACCAGCGGTACGCGCAGGTGGCGAACCTGTCGAAGTTCGCCGGGGGGATCGGCATCGCGTTCTCCCGGGTCCGTTCCCGGGGCGCGCTGATCAGGGGCACCAACGGGCAGTCCAACGGGATCGTGCCGTGGCTGCGGACGCTGGACGCCTCGGTGGCGGCGGTCAACCAGGGCGGCCGGCGCAAGGGCGCGGCCTGCGTGTACCTGGAGCCGTGGCACCCGGACGTCGAGGAGTTCCTCCAGTTGCGGGACAACACCGGCGAGGACGCCCGGCGCACCCACAACCTGAACCTGGCCAACTGGATCCCGGACGAGTTCATGCGGCGTGTCGAGTCCGACGGGGTGTGGTCGCTGTTCGACCCGGACGTGGTGCCGGAGCTGCCGGATCTGTGGGGGGAGGAGTTCGACGCGGCGTACCGGGAGGCCGAGCGGCAGGGCCGGTACGTGCGGCAGGTCCGGGCGCGGGAGCTGTACGGGCGGATGATGCGGACCCTGGCCCAGACCGGCAACGGGTGGATGACGTTCAAGGACGCCGCGAACCGGCTGTGCAACCAGACCGCCGAGCCGGGCAACGTGGTGCACCTGTCCAACCTGTGCACCGAGATCGTCGAGGTCTCCAGCGACGCCGAGACCGCCGTGTGCAACCTCGGGTCGGTCAACCTCGCCGCCCACCTCACCGGCGGCGGCATCGACTGGGAGCGGCTGCGCGCCACCGTCCGCACCGCCGTGACGTACCTCGACCGGGTCATCGACATCAACTACTACCCGACGCCGCAGGCGGCGGCGAGCAACCCCCGCTGGCGGCCGGTCGGGCTCGGGCTGATGGGTCTGCAGGACGTGTTCTTCGCGCTGCGGCTGCCGTTCGACTCCCCGGCCGCCCGGGAGTTGTCGACCCGGATCAGCGAGGAGCTGTACCTGACCGCCCTGGAGACCTCCGCCGACCTGGCGCAACGGCTGGGTGCCCACCCGGCGTACGGGCAGACCCGGGCGGCGCGCGGGCAGTTGCAGCCCGACCTGTGGGGTGTGGCGGGAACCCAGGCGGCGAGGTGGACCGCGCTGCGGGAACGGGTCGCCGCGTACGGGCTGCGCAACTCGCTGCTGGTGGCGGTCGCCCCGACCGCCACCATCGCCTCGATCGCCGGTTGCTACGAGTGCGTCGAACCGCAGGTGTCCAACCTGTTCAAGCGCGAGACCCTGTCGGGGGAGTTTCTCCAGGTCAACACCGCTCTCGTACGTGAGCTGAAGGCCCGGGGCCTGTGGACGGAGCGGATCCGGTCGGCGATCAAGCGTGCCGAGGGATCGGTGCAGGACGTCGCGGAGCTGCCGGCCGAGGTGCGGCAGTTGTTCCGCACCGCGTGGGAACTGCCGCAGCGGGCGTTGATCGACCTGGCCGCCGCCCGTGGCCCCTTCATCGACCAGTCCCAGTCGCTGAACCTGTTCCTGGCCGCGCCGACGATCGGCAAGCTCTCCTCGATGTACCTGTACGCCTGGAAGGCCGGGCTGAAGACCACCTACTACCTGCGTTCCCGCCCGGCCACCCGGATCCAGCAGGCCACCGTCGCGCCCGCCGGACCGGCCCGTGCCGCCGGCGTGGTCACGGCACCCGCGGCCGTGGACGAGGCGCTGGCCTGCTCCCTGGAGAACCCCGAGTCGTGCGAGGCCTGCCAGTGACCACCACGACCACCAGCGACCCGAGGACCACTCACATGCTGCTCGACCCGGGGATGGATCTCACCCTCCGCCCGATGCGCTACCCGCACTTCTTCGACCGGTTCCGCGACGCCATCCGCAACACGTGGACCGTGGAGGAGGTCGACCTGCACGCCGACCTCGCCGACCTCGACCGGCTCTCCCCGGCCGAGCGGCATCTGGTCAGCCGCCTCGTCGCGTTCTTCGCCACCGGCGACACCATCGTCGCCAACAACCTCGTGCTCAACCTCTACCAGCACGTCAACTCGCCGGAGGGCCGGCTCTACCTGTCCCGGCAACTGTTCGAGGAGGCCGTGCACGTCCAGTTCTATCTCAACCTGCTCGACACGTACGTGCCCGACGAGACCGAACGCTTCGCCGCGTTCGACGCCATCGAGAACATCCCGTCGATCCGGCGCAAGGCCGAGTTCTGCTTCCGCTGGATCGACTCCCTGCACGACCTGCGTGAGCTGCGTACCCGCGAGGACCGGCGGACGTTCCTGCTCAACCTCATCTGCTTCGCCGCCTGCATCGAGGGGTTGTTCTTCTACGGCGCCTTCGCCTACGTCTACTTCCTGCGCTCCCGGGGGCTGCTGCACGGCCTGGCGTCCGGCACCAACTGGGTGTTCCGCGACGAGTCCATGCACATGGCCTTCGCCTTCGACGTCGTGGAGACGGTCCGAGAGGAGGAGCCGGACCTGTTCGACGACGAGCTCGCCGGTCAGGTCCGGCAGATGCTCACCGAGGCCGTCGAGTGCGAGGTCCAGTTCGCCGAGGACCTGCTCGGCCAGGGCGTGCCGGGGATGTCCCTGACCGACATGCGGGAGTACCTGCAACACGTCGCCGACCGGCGGCTCGCGCAGCTCGGCCTCCCCGTGCACTACGGGTCGTCGAACCCGTTCGCGTTCATGGAGTTGCAGGACGTGCAGGAGCTGTCCAACTTCTTCGAACGGCGCGTGTCCGCGTACCAGGTGGGGGTGAGCGGCACGGTCGCCTTCGACGACGACTTCTGAGGTGGTCGTGACGCCCGGGCCGCCGCGCGGCGGCCCGGGCGTCAGGCTGGCCGGGCACGGTCCGGGGGCGCCGACGATTCAGGGGCGCGGCGACGGCGCAGGTCCGTGCGGCTGTCCCGCCGCGAGGTGGGCGATCTATGCTCCTGGTGGCTCGCCGCCGTCGGTGGCGCGGCCGGGGCGGGGGGACGGTTCGAAGTGGGTGCACCGACGCTGCTGGTCTCGCTGACCAGGGCGAATGCCTACCGGGGGATCGGGGCGGCGGTAGCGGCGGCACCCCACGGCGCGGTGGTCGTGGTGGAACCGGGCCGCTACGACGGGCAGGTGGTCGTCCGGGCGAAGGCCGTCACGATCCGGGCGGCCGTGCCGGGCGGGCCGCCGGTGGTGGTGGAGACGGGCGCCGCCGCACCCGCCGTGTACTGCGAGGACGCTCAGGTCGTGCTCCAGGGACTGGTGCTGCGCACGTGGAGCGCGGACTCGCCGGCGACGGTGTCGGCGCTCCGGGCTGCCCTGACGGTCGAGTCCTGTGTCGTCACCGGGCAGGCCTTCAACGCCGTGCTCTGCGAGCGGAGCACCACCCACCTGCGGATGTGCGACGTCAGCGGGATGCGCCGGGGCGTGGCGTTCGTCGACGGCAGCGGGGTGGTCGAGAACTGCCGGCTGTGGGACCTCGACGAGTACGCCGTCCTGTCCAAGCGGGACAGCCGACCGACCGTGCGGCACTGCCAGGTCCGGGACGTGGACCGGGGCTTCGAGGCTTTCGAGGGCGGTGGCGGCGCCGTCGAGGACTGCCACTTCACCGGCGTACGCGTGGGGGCCGTCACGGCGGGCGGACGGTCCCGGCCGACGGTGCGGCGGTGTCGGGTCACCGGCGGCCGGGGCAGTGGGCTGGTGTTCAGCGGGTCCGTCGGCGGCCTGGTCGAGGACTGCGAGTTGACGGACCTCCAGGGTTGCGGAATCGAAATCTCCGGCGGCGCCGAGCCCGACGTCCGCCGCTGCCGGATCGAGGGGGCCGGCCGGAACGGCATCTATGTCAGCGCCGCGCGCGGGACGTTCTCCGACTGCGACGTGACGGCCAGCCGGCTGCCCGCGATCGCCGTGGTCGACGGGGCGGCACCGCTGGTCCGCGGCGGCGTCCTGCACGGGGCGCGGGAGGACGCGCTGCTCGTCCGGGCCGCCGCCGGCCGGTACACCGACCTGCGGATCGAGGATCCCGGCCGGTACGGGGTGGTGGTGGAGGGCGGCGACCCGACCTTCACGGACCTGACGACGAGCGGTGGCGAGGCGGGCGTGGTGCTCGACGGCACCGTCGAGGCGGACGTCCGGATCGAGGGCGCCACCATCGGGGGCGCGGCGAACAGCGGGATCGCCGCCGGAGGGCCGGGCCGGCTCACCGGTACGCGCCTCCGCGTGGAGAACGCACCGGTGGGCCTGGCCGGCGCCGGCACGATCTCGATCACCCTCACCGATGCGGTGTTCTCCGGCGGCGCCGTCGGCGTGGCCGGGGCGGGCCAGGCCGGCCTGCACCTCTCCGACAGCACGGTCACCGGGACCACCGGCTCCGGGGTGCTGCTGCGGGAGCAGTCCAGGCTGACCCTGCGCAGAAGCACGCTACGTGACTGCGGCGGGGACGGCGTGCAGGTGGAGACGGATGCCCCGGTGCTGGTCGACCGGTGTGAGTTCGTCGACGTCACCGGCGAAGCGGTACGGGGCGGTGACCGTACGCAGGTGGCGGTGACCGCCCCGGAGCAACCGGAGGAGCCGGTCGGAGCGGCTCCCGGCGACCGGGCCCGGTCCGACGGCTCGCAGGGCCCGGCCGGCATGCCTCGTCAGCACGGCGTCGACGTCGACGCCGTGCTGACGGAGCTGGACAGCATGATCGGCCTGGCCGCGGTGAAGCGGGACGTGCGGACGCTGATCCAGCTCATCCGGGTCGGCGAGCAACGCCGCAGGGCCAACCTGCCGGTGCTGCCGGTGAGCCGGCACCTCGTCTTCGCCGGAGCGCCGGGCACCGGCAAGACCACCGTCGCGCGGATCTACGGGCGGCTGCTCGCGCAACTGGGTGTCCTCGCCAAGGGGCAGGTCGTCGAGGTGGCCCGGGTCGACCTGGTGGGCGAATACCTGGGCAGCACCTCGCTGAAGACCGCCGCGGCCTTCGAGCGGGCTCTCGGCGGAGTGCTCTTCATCGACGAGGCGTACGCGCTGGCCCGCACGTTCGGCACCAACTCGGACTTCGGCCTGGAGGCGATCGACACGCTGGTGAAGCTGATGGAGGATCACCGGGACGAGACGGTCGTCATCGTCGCCGGGTACTCCGACGAGATGGTGAAGTTCCTGGACACCAACCCGGGCCTGGCGTCACGGTTCACCAAGAGCATCGAGTTCGTCGACTACACCCCCGACGAACTGCTCGCCATCATGTCCGCCCTGGCCGGGCAACACGGCTACGACCTGACCGCGCCGACCGCCGACGCCCTGCTGGGCCGGCTCCAGCAGGCCGTCGATGACCCGGGGTTCGGCAACGGCCGGGGCGCGCGGAAGCTGTTCAACGCCATGATCGAATGCCAGGCGGGACGGCTGGCGGACGTGCCGGCGCCGACCGCGGAGCAGCTGCGAGGGCTGCTGCCGGAGGACATCCCCGCCGAACGTTGACGACCCGACGACATACTGTCCCGATGATCTCTCCGGTGCACCCGCCGTCAGGGCAGTCGAAGCAGCCGCACCCGCCGTCGTTCGACGGGTCACGGCAGCGGCCCGCCCGGGCCGGGCGGCACGGCGTGGGCGTCGCGCAACGAGCCTCCGCATGACGGCGGACGCCGGTGACACGCTCGACCGCATCGGGTGGGTGATGGCCGAGTAGCGGCACGCCGAGGAGCTGATCGCCCTGCGTCCCGACCCGCCGTGGAAGGTCCTGCACGCCGACGCGCCCGGCGACCCGGCGCGGGACGCCCAGGTGGACGCGCTGCGCCTCTACGCGCCGGGCACCGCACCGCTGACCCGGCTCTTTGCGCGTGTACGGCAGTTCGGCGGTCTCCGGCGGCTGTCCATCGGGCCAGACGCCGGCCGGGAACTGGTGGCCGGCATCGACCAGGACGCGATCCCGCCGTCCGTGACCACCCTGGGCGTGTTCACCGGCGGCACCCCCGCCGCCTGGCCGAAGGCCGTGGTGCTGCCCCGGGTGACCACGCTGCGTACCGACGCGGCGCTGCGGTTCACCCGCGACAACTTCCCGAACCTGCGGGCGGTGTCGCTGAAACCGACCGCCAGCGGCACGAACCTCGACGCGGCGCTGTCCTGCCCCGACCTGCGGGAACTGCACCTGCTGACGGTGCCCCGCGACGTCTTCACCCGGATCGGGCACCTGCCGTTGACCGGCCTCGGCCTGCTCGGCGGCAGGCTGCCCACCCTGGACGGCATCGAGGGCATGACCAGCCTGACCCGGCTGCGCCTGCACAACCTGCCGTCGCTGACGACGATCGCACCCGTCGGGCACCTGGAGCGGCTGGAGGAGATACAGATCCGCTACTGCCGCAGGATCACCGACGTCGACTGCCTGGCCCGCCTGCCCCGGTTGCGCCGGTTGCAGGTCGTGGCGTGCGGCGACGTCGGGCTCTCCCGGATCGGGGCGGTTCTGGACCGGCTCGACACGGTGATGATCAGCGCCTCGGCATAGCCCGGGCTGCTGGCGTCTTGCCGGCGTCTGCCATGCTCGGGCCGGTGACGACCGGCCGCCCCACCAGCCCCCGCACCCACCGCCGTGTCCGCAGCCGCCGTACCCGGACCGTGCTCGTCTCCGTGGTGGTCGCGGCGGTTCTCGTCACCGTCGCCGTCGTCGCGGTGCTCGTCGTGCCACTGGTACGGCCGGCGGGTCCGCGTCCGCTCTTCCAGCTTCCCGTCGCCTGTGGCGAGACGTGGCAGTTGGGCACCTACCCCGGTCACGACGACTACGACGTCGACCTGTTTCCCACCGAAGGAAAGGCGTGGGGGCGGCCGGTGCTCGCCTCCTACGCCGGCAAGGTCACCGTGGCGGGGATCAACGGGTCGCTGGGTGGCCGTACGCCGGACGACCCGAACGGGCCGCGTGGCCGGGGCGGCGGCTACTGGGTGAAGATCGACCACGGCGGCAGGTGGGAGACGCAGTATCTCCACCTGCTCGAACCGCCGCTGGTCCGGGTCGGTCAGCGGGTCGCCCAGGGGGAGCAGATCGGGCGGGTCGGCAGCACCGGCAACTCCGGGGCGCCGCACCTGCACTACGAGCAGCGCCGGGGCTGGGAGAAGGTCGAGGCCTACTTCGACGGCGCGCCGTCGGGCATCACCCACGACGACACCGAGTACACGGTCAGGCGTAAGAGCAACAACTGCGTCACCGGATGACCGCCGCCGACCACCCGCGGAAGGTCAGTGGCAGTGGCCGCCGGCGGCGTCCGTGCCGTAGGTGTCGTGGTGGGGGAACTCGTTGACGTAGCGCTGCCGGCCCAGCGGCGTGAGGTCCAGGTAGTTGTACGTGTTCAACACCGGGTCGAGGCCGCGGCCGTACACGGAGTACGTGTGCAGGATCCGCTCGCCGTCGCGGACGAAGACGCTCAGGCCGTGCGCCTCGCCCCGCAGGTGGTGGGTGAGGCCCTCCGCCGTCAGGGTCGCCTCGTCCTTGTAGTTGTATTCCACCGGGGCGACGGCCGGGTCGTTGGTGACGTGGAAGTCGTAGTTGAAGTCGCTGCCGTGCGAGGAGTACCAGGGAAAGCGCCAGCCCATCCGGGTCCTGAAGGACGCGATGGACGAGAACGGCGCGCGGGAGACCACGGCGAGCGTCGTGTCACCGGCGTGCAGATGCGCGAGGTGCCCGAAGTTGTCGACCAGCAGGGAGCAGCTCGTGCATCCCTCGACCCATTCGGGGTCGAACATGAAGTGGTAGACGATCAACTGCCGTCGTCCCTCGAACATGTCCGCCAGCCGGACGGGGCCGGTGGGGCCCGTCAGGGAGTAGTCCTTCTCGATCGCTACCGCCGGCAGTCGACGCCGGAGCGCGGTGACCCTGTCCCGGAGACGGGTGATCTCCTTCTCGTGGTCGAGCAGCTCCTTGCGGGCGTCGACCCACTCGTCCCGGGACACGACCTTCAGATCAATCATGGACGACACGCCTTTCCGCTGGAGCGCCTGGACCATTCTTATCGGCCGATGCGTGGTCGCACCAGTCTCCGGCCCGTGCCGCGGGCACACGTCAGTGAAGTGCGCATCACCGAAGAAAGTTTCCTCCCCATCCGACGCCACAAGGGCCCGAGGGCGACGGACGCGGCGAATCCGGCCCAAGCGCGGCAGCGGGTGCAACGGAACCGTACCGGGCCCACTCACCTCGGGCGGGGACCCGCGGGCCCGGCGATACGCTGTTGCGCGTGACCGAGTCGGACATCGGGGCACTGCGGGCCCACACGAGCGGCGGAGTGGCCTTGGCCTGTCGGGTCGCCGGCGATCCGACCAGCCCACCCATGGTGCTGCTGCACGGCCTCGGCGAAGACGGACGCGACTGGCACACCGTGCTGCCCGCGCTCGCCGACAGATACCGGGTGTACGCGCTGGACCTGCGGGGCCACGGCCGCAGCGACCGTCCGGGCCGATACTCGTTCGAGTTGATGCGCGACGACGTCATCGGGTTCCTCGACGCGGTCGACGTCGAGCGGTGTGTGGTGATCGGCCATTCCATGGGTGGAGCCGTGGCGATCCTGCTCGCCGAGGCCGCTCCGCACCGACTCACCCACCTGATCGTGGAGGACGCGGTGGCCCCCCGGCGGGGCGCGCTCGAACGACCGCCCCTGACGCCGCCGGACACGCCCACGCCGTTCGACTTCGCCGCCGTCAACGCCATCCGTGCCCAGCTCAATGACCCTGATCCGGCCTGGTGGGACCGTACGGACACGATCGAGGTTCCGACCCTGGTGATCGGCGGCGGCCCGGACAGTCAGATCCCGCAGCACCTGCTCGCGGAGATGGTCGACCGGATGCCCGACGCCGCTCTCGTCACGATCGCGGCCGGCCACGACGTGCACGCCAGCCGGCCGGCGGAGTTCCTCGCCGCGGTCGACAGCTTTCTCGCCGCCCGCGCCGAACACTGAGCCTGGGACCTGAGCGGGTGGGCACGGTCACCGAGGCGTGGATCAGGCTGGAGGACTGGCTGCGCCGGCACGCGCCGCGGAGCGCCGCCCTCCTGGCGCCGCCTGCGGACCCGGACGAGATCACCGCCGCGCAGGTCACTCTCGGCCTGACCTTCCCGGACGAGCTCGTCGAGTCGTTGCGGCGGCACGACGGCCTCACCGCGTGGGCGAACGTCTTCCCGGAGGCGCCACTGCTCTCGGTCGCCCAGATCGTCGAGCACCGGCAGATGTGCATGGACGTCGCCGAGAGCGTCGACGGTTTCATCCCGACGGAGCCCGGAGCCGAGCCGTGGTGGCACGAACGATGGCTGCCGGTCGCCGAGGACAACGGCGACTCCCAGGTCATCGACCTGCGGCCGGGGCCCGGCCACGGCCGCCTGGGTCGGGCGGTGCACGACAACGGTGGGGACTTCTCCGACGCGTGGCCGTCGCTGGCCGCCTACCTCACGGCGACCGCCGACGCCCTGACGGCGGGCGGGTCGGTCGGCCACTGGCACCCCTACCTGAACGCCGACGACGAGCTGTGGTGGAGCCTCGCCGGCCAGACCACGCTCCATGGCGAAGCGCTGCGCCCCGCCCCCAGCCACCAGCCGCGATAGCCGACATCGACCTCGATCTCCGCCCGGCAGGTTGGGGCCGGGCCGTCAGCCTGCGTCACCCTGCCCACGTCCTCGTTCACCCAGTGCCAGGAGTGCGGCCTCCACCCGCAGTCCGAGCCCGGTCAGGACGAGCAGGCCAGCGATGACGTACCCGCCGGTCGAGGGGTTCTCCGGGCTCACCATCAGCAACGAGGTCAGCAGGCCGGCGGCCAGGGCGACGTTGCCCATCGCTCTGACCGATGCGCTGCGGGTGTATCGGAGATTCATGCGGCTCACCGTATCCAGTCCGTGGGAGGTCTCGTCGTCGCCGGCAGCGGCGAGCCGGGCGGTGTCCGCACCGTGGTCGCGTCGCTGCCGGCGAACTGCTGGTGGGGATGGTGGAAACCAGGGCGGCCGGCCGCACTAGCCTTACCTGGCCGTGAGCGTGTCGAGGAAACGGGGTCAGATGGAGCAGCGGGTGGTGCGGGAGGCCGGGGCGATGTTGGCGCAGGCGCGTCGCGTCGTGGTCTTCACCGGTGCGGGCGTCTCCGCGGAGAGTGGGGTGCCGACCTTCCGTGACGCCCTCACCGGCCTGTGGCGGAGCTTCGACGCGCAGCGGCTCGCCACACCGGAGGCCTTCCGCGACGATCCCGCACTGGTCTGGGGCTGGTACGAGTGGCGACGCGACACCGTGCGGCGGGCTCGCCCGAACCCGGGTCACGTGGCCGTGGCCGCGATCGAGGCCCGCGTCCCCAGCGGAGTCGTCGTCACGCAGAACGTCGACGACCTGCACGAGCGCGCCGGCTCGGTCGCACCGATCCACCTGCACGGCAGCCTGTTCGCGCCGCGCTGCTCGGCGTGTGCCCAGCCGGCGCCGCTGCCGGACGAGGCGGCGGAGGAACCGGGGGACGGCCGGCGGCTGGCTCCGCCCCGCTGCGCGCACTGCGCGGGCCTCGTACGACCCGGGGTGGTGTGGTTCGGTGAGGCGCTGCCGTCCGCGGCCCTGGAAGCCGCCGTGGAGGCGGCGTCGGCCTGCGACCTGCTCGTGACCGTGGGCACCTCCGGCCTGGTGTATCCCGCCGCCGAGATCCCCCAGGTGGCGGCCCGCTTCGGGGCCACGGTGATGCAGGTCAACCCGCAGGAGACGCCCCTGGACGCCGTCGCCGACGTGAACCTGCGCGGTCCGGCCGCCGAGGTGCTCCCCGCCCTCGTGCAGGCAGCCTGGGGCGGTGCCGACCCGGCATGACGGCCCGCCGTCATCGGGCGGGATCCGGCCGTCGATTCAGGCCGGCTGCGTTTCCGCATGGACGACGCCGCCACGACCGGGTGCCCTTTCCGCCTCGTCATGCGGGATCGCCGGATCACGGGAGGTGACGGCGCGCAGGACGGCGGTGGTGTCGGCGAGGTCGGGCAGCACGACGTCGGCCCCTGCCGCCGTCAACCGGGCGGCGCTGGTCGTTCCGGTGGCCACCGCGACGGCCCGGGCGCCGACCGCGTGCGCCGCGTCGACGTCGCGGCACGTGTCGCCGATGATGACGGTGTCCGAACCGCCCAGGCGTCGGCCCAGGTGCTGCTCCGCCCGGCCGAAGGCGTACTGCGGCAGGTCTCGCCGTTCCCACGCGTCGCCCCCGTACGCCCCGATCCGCGTGTCGAAGTGGCCGTCCAGCCCGAACAGGCGCAGCTTCAGCAACGCCAGCGGATACAGGTTTCCGGTGAGGACGGACTGGTGTACTCCCGCGACGGCTCCCACTGCGGCCAGCGCGTCGACCACGCCGGGCAGGACGTGACCCGTGGCGGCCAGTTCGTCCGCCCGACGGTGCAGTTCGGCGACGATCAGCTCGAGGAACGTCTCCAACAGGCCGCCGTCCGGATCGAGACCGTGGGCCCGCAGGACCTCGGTGGCGGCCGCCAGTTCGGTACGGCCGTCGAATCGCCAGGGCTGCTCCAGCCGGCGGCCGGTGGCGGTGTGGAACGCCGCCGCGTAGGCGCGGTGGGTGACGGTGCCGCCCTCGATCAGGGTCTGATCGATGTCCCAGAGCACCAGCAGCGGTGTGTGCGCGTCGCGGGTCACGAGTACTCCGATCGTCGGGCGGGTGCGGCGTGTGGCGGTGTCGTCGAGGGCGGTCGGGCGCAGGACTGTCGGAGCCAGCGCAGCACCTGTTCGGCGTGACCGTCCGGTGGGAAGACCGGGTGGAAGACGTGTTCGATCACACCGTGCTGGACGATCAGCGTCAGCCGCCGGTACAGCGTCGCTCCCGCGACCTCGAAGGTGGGCAGGCCGAGCGCCGAGGCCAGGCGCAGGTCGGAGTCGGAGAGCATCGTGAACGGCAGTTTCAGCCGGCGGACCACCTCCCGCTGGTAGTCCGTGTCCTGACTGGACAGGCCGTGGACGCGGGCCGCACCGGCGGCGACCAGCTCGTGGTGGTGGTCGCGGAAGTCGCATGCCTGCGCCGTGCAGCCTCGCGCGCCCGGAATGCTGTCCCATCCCCGCGGGAGGTCCACCTCCGGTCGGCCGGTGAGCGGGTACAGGTAGACGACCGACCGGCCCGCACCCAGCGCGTGCAGCCGGACGCTGTCGCCGGCGGTGCTGGGGAGCGTGAGCTGCGGCATCCGGCGGCCGGGAAGATGATCCGCGGCACCGTCGTCGACGGGCACGGGCAGGTCCGTGGGCGGTCGGTGCAGCGCGACGTCCGCGAGGACGGCGGCGGTCCGCTCCGCGTGGCCGTTGCGGTGGGCGGCCTCCCGCAACCGTCGGGTCAGGGCCGTACGACGGGCCGTCAGTTCGGCTATCCGCCCCGTCAGATCGTCGATCGCGTCGCGGTAGCCGGCCAGGGAGGCCGGGCAGTCGTCGGCGTGCTCACCGCCTGCGGCCAGGCACTCCAGGAACGGGCGGGTCCTGTCGGCACGGATCCCCAACTGGCCCAGGAGCCGGATCTCACGCACCAGCCGCACGTCGTGCTCGCGGAAGTCCCGGTAGCCGTTCGCCTTCCGGGCAGCCACGATCAGCCCCAACGACTCGTAGTGGCGGACCGCCTTCGGAGTCACCCCGGCACGCCGCGCCAGCTCACCGATTCTCATGATCGCGACAACCTCCACGTCGGACGACCTGAACCTAAACCCTGCCCCCGGGGGCAGGGTCAAGCGACGGCTGGCCGGCGGGGCGAGCCCGGTGACCGTCCCGGCCCGGACCGTCGGGGTGACCGACGTACGTGGTGACCGCTGTGCCATCGTGGTCCTTCCATCCGGACGCGCCGGAGGCCGGCACTCCGGAAGGTGCCACGCCACCGCGCCGGCCGGGGCGTCGACGCGGAAGGGGAACGCGACGGTGGGGGAGCAACGGTCCGGGCCGCTCAGCGGCGTCCTCGTCGCGGACTTCTCGCGGATCCTCGCCGGGCCGTACGCGACCATGCTCCTCGCCGACCTCGGCGCCGACGTGATCAAGGTGGAGGGGCCCGGCGGGGACGACACCCGGACCTGGACGCCGCCGGTGCGGGAGGGGACCTCCACCTACTACCTCGGCGTCAACCGCAACAAGCGGTCCATCGCCCTGGACCTCGCCGACCTCGACGACCTGGACGTCGCCCGGCGACTCGCCGGCCGCGCCGACGTCATGATCCAGAACTTCCGACCCGGCGGCCTACGGCGCTTCGGCCTCGACTACGACAGCGTCGCCGCCGTCAACGAGCGGATCGTCTACGCCTCGATCAGCGGTTTCGGTGCCGGTGCCGGCGCCAACCTGCCCGGCTACGATCTCGTGGTCCAGGCCGCGTCCGGTCTGATGAGCCTCACCGGCGAGCCGGACGGTCCGCCCTACAAGGCCGGGGTCGCCGTGTTCGACGTGATCGCGGGCCTGCACGCGGCCGTCGCCATCCTCGCCGCCCTGCACCACCGGGAACGCTCCGGCACCGGCCAGCACGTCGAGGTGGACCTGCTCTCCTCCGCGCTGTCCGGCCTGGTCAACCAGACCAGCGGCCACGTCGCTGGCGGCGCGACGCCGTTCCGGATGGGCAACGCGCACCCGAGCCTGTTCCCGTACGAACCGCTGCCCACCGCCGACGGCGATCTCGTCGTCATCGCCGGCAACGACGGTCAGTTCCGGAAGCTGTGCCAGGTGCTCGGCCTGCCCGAGTTGCCCGACGATCCCCGGTTCGGGCGCAACCAGGACCGTACGGTCAACCGGGCGGTCCTGCGGCCGATCCTGGTCGCACGGCTGGTCCGGCGGACCCGCGACGAGTGGTTCCGGGACCTGCGCGCGGCGGGCGTGCCGTGCGCCCCGATCAACACCGTCGCCGAGGGTGTCGACCTGGCCCGGGAACTCGGGCTGGACCCCGTGGTGACCGCAGGCGACGTGCCCGGCATCCGCAACCCGATCGGCTTCACCGCCACCCCGCCGCGCTACGACCTGCCGCCGCCCGCGCTCGACGAACACGGCGACGAGATCCGGAGCTGGCTGGTCGACTGACGCCGTCACGCCGGGGCCGGGTCAGGCCCGCCCGGGGACGCCCGGACCAAGGGGAACCCGGGACCGGCGGGGGACGCCGTGGCGGCCAGACTGAGCAGGGTGTGCCCGGTGGCGTCGTCGACCACGGCGACCCGTACGGCGTCGGGTTGCCGGTCGGCCAGCGGCACGGCGAACACCGCGGTCATCGGGCGACCCTGGTAGCGCGCGGCGTGCCCGACGAAGCGCCAACCACCGTCGTCCCAGTGCTCGCGCACGTCGGAGCGGAGCAGTGGCGCCACACGCCGGTAGGCGTCGCTGAGTTGGAGCTGCTGCACGGTGGCCAGCAGCGGCAGGCCGGCGCCGCCGCGCAGCGGGTGGGTCAGTCGGGCGCGCAGCCGGCGCAGCGGCAGCAGCCAGAACCGGTCCAACTCGGGCGAGAGCGCCACCACCGCCGCCAGCTCGACGAGCACCACCACGCCACCGGCCACCGGCCGTTCGGCGAGCGCGGCCGTCCAGCCGCCGGTGGCCGTCCAGGCCAGTGCGCCCGCCACCAGCAGCAGCCCGGCTCGGGCCAGGCTCCGACCGGTGACGGGGGTGGGAGCGGCGCTAAGGCAGCCGCAGGACGACGCCGGGGCGGCCCGGCGGGCGTACGTGAGGTAGGCGAGGAAGCCGGCCGCGAGCACGGTGGCGGCGACCGCCTCCGGGCGCCGGACGGGCGGCAGCAGAAGCAGTGCGCCGAGGGTCAGCTCGACACCGCCGAGCAGCCGGTACGCGGTCAGCGCCCGGCGCTGCCCGAGCAGTGGGGCGAGCGCCGACCGCCCGGCCGACGCGGCGGCCTGGCGGCTGACGAGCTTCACACGGGCGGACCAGATCAGCACCGCACCGACGACCAGCGGTTGCAGCGCCGCGAGCATGTCGACCATGGCATCTCCATCGGGTGGTCCGGCGCAGGTCCCGGCGGTCGCGGCCCGCGCCACCGGGACCTGCGGGCTAGGCGGCGGCGTAGACGGTGGCGATGTCGATCTCGTTGGTGTCCGGATGCCAGGCGCCGAGCACCTGCACGTGCCGTCCGACCCGCAGCAGCGACAGGTCGCTGACGGCCGGGGTGCCGTTGTAGACGGCGGCGGAGCGGTCCGGCACGACGTGTGCGACGATCCGGCGGCCCTTGTGGTCGAGGTGCAGCAGGTTGCGGCCGACCGCGGCGATGTGCGCGTGCAGGTTGACGATGTTGACCCAGACGGAGTCCGCGGCGAGTGTGCCGTCGGGCAGGCGGACGCCGCGGGCGTAGAGCCCGTCGCCGACGGCCACCCGGTCGAAGGTCGTCGGGTGCAGCTTCCAGATGCTCGTGCCGTCGGTGATCCGGATCGAGTGCAGCACGGTGTCCGAGCCGGTGACCAGCAGCATGCTGCCGGAGATCTTGCTGATTCGGCCCTCGGCGAAGTTCGGGTCGGGCGTGCCGGGTTCGACGGCGGCGGCCTCGGCGGCGAAGGCCGCCTCGGGGGCGAGCGAGCCGAGCCCGGTGGCGCCGACCACGCCGCCGAGCGCGGCGGTGGCGAGCAGCCGGCGCCGGTCCAGGGTCTGGTGCATGGCTGGTCCTCCCGTTCAGACGGAGTCGACGGAGCAGGGCCGCAGCCCGGTGGAGAGGCTGGCGATCGCGCTGTACGCGGCGGGCGTCAGGTCGATGATCCGGTTGGTGCCGCAGGCCGAGCCGCAGCAGGTGCGCTCGCCGCAGAACAGGTCGGTCTGCGGGCCGCAGTCGGCGATGGCGGTGCCGACCCGGGCGCCGTTGCAGAGGTTGGTGGTGTAGTGCCGGAAGCCGCAGCCGCGGCGGCTCATCCCGGTGATCCCGCACGCGTGCGGCCGGGTGATGGCCAGGCAGGCGTCGGAGGTGTTCGGCCAGGCGTGCTGGTAGTTGCCGGACGAGCAGGTGCCGCAGGCGCCGCCGCCGGCTGTGCCGCAGGGACCCCAGGCGCTGCCGCAACAGAACCAGGACACCTCGCCTCTCAGTGCCACCATGGTGCCTCCCTCCAGGTCTTTGATCGACATCGATCTATTCCTATGGAAGTGATTGTTGTGGCGTAAACAATCGAAGTCAATGGATGTGCCGAAGGATTCCTGCGCGCTCGGCAGGCCGGGCCGGGGCGTGGGTGTGCCGACGCCGCCAGCGGGTACGCCGTGGCGGTCCGACCGGGGGAGGCGGGTTATGGCCAGCGAGGCGCCGGACTACTTTCAGCCCGAGGGCGGGCTGGTGCTTACGCACCTGTTGATCGTGCGGGACGTGGACCGCTCGCGGGAGTTCTACCGCAGCGTGCTGGGCGCGACGGTGGTGCGGGAGCGCCGGCCGGCGATCCTGCGGTTCCACAACAGCTACATCGTGATCAACGACGAGGGCGGCCCGACCGACGACAAGCCGACCGTACGGGCACAGGCGCCGCCGGACCCGGACACTCTCAGCGGGGCGATGAACGTCCGCGTCACCGACGTCCACGAGGTCTACGAACGGTGGCGGTCACGGGGCGCCCGCTTCCTGACCGAGCCGAAGGACCACGGCGCCGAGATCCGCTGCTACCTGCGGGATCCGGACGGCTACCTGATCGAACTCGGTCAGGCCACGGGCATTCTCGCCGAGATGGGCCGCTCCTCCTGACGGTCGCTGCTGCCCCTGTCGGCACCTGGCAGTCAGCAACCGGCGGCCGGACGCGCCGACCGCGCGGTCTTCCTCCGTGGGGAGGGGCGGGACCGCGCGGTCGGGGACTGTGGTGCTCTGTGCGTCAGCGGCCCTGTAGGGCGCGGACGTTGTCGCCGAAGGTCCAGCCCCTCGACCCGTCCCAGTTCAGCGACCAGGTCATCAGGCCCTTCAGGCCGCCCTGATAGGTGTTCCACGCCTGGGCCACCGTCGCCGGTGCCATGTGGCCGCCTCCGGCGCCGGGCTGCGCCGGCAGCCCGGGGACCTGCTTGTCGTACGGGACCCGGATGGTGGTGCCCTGGATGACCAGCCCGGCGTTGAGGCAGTCGGTCTGGGCGGTGAAGCCCTGCACGGTGCCGGCCGCGTAGGAATCGCCGGAGCAGCCGTACATGCTGCCGTTGTAGTACTGCATGTTGAGCCACCAG
Organism: Micromonospora sp. NPDC048170; assembly: GCF_040652795.1. NCBI lineage: Bacteria > Bacillati > Actinomycetota > Actinomycetes > Micromonosporales > Micromonosporaceae > Micromonospora > Micromonospora sp. NPDC048170. The sequence goes on along the minus strand of NZ_JBEZMR010000021.1, from coordinate 36,714 downwards.
AGGCGACCGTTGTCGGCGTACCGCTTGATGATCGGCAGGTACGCGCCCCAGATGGACCCGTACGTGACGCTGCCGCCGGTGACGTACGCGGTCTCCGGCGCCATGGTGAGGCCGAAGCCGGCGGGCATCTGCGCGAGCACCCCGTCGATGATGCGGATCAGGTTCGCCTGCGACGCGGAGAGCTGGGAGATGTTACCGCTGCCGGTGAGCCCGGTCTCGATGTCGATGTCGATGCCGTCGAAGTTGTACCGCTTGAGGATCGGCACCACGGTCGCGACGAACCGGTCGGCGACCGTTGCCGAGCTGAGGTCGATTCCGGCGGTCGCGCCACCGATCGACATCAGGATGGTCAGGCCGGCCGCCTTGGCGCGACACATCTCGGCGGGGGTGGGCACCTTGACGGTGGCGTCCATGCCGTCCTCCCAGAGCACCGTGCCGTCGGCGCGGATCACCGGGAACGCCGCGTTGATCACGTTGTACCCGTGCGCGGGGATCCGGGCGTCGGTGATCGGGATCCAGCCCAGTGGCGGGTGCACCCCGTTCGCGGCGCCGTCCCAGTTCTCCCAGTAGCCCTGGAGCACCTTGCCGGTCGGCTTCGGCTTGCCGGCGCAGGTGTCCGGGCCGGGCGGCGTGGGCGTCGACGTCGGCGTCACGGTCGGCGTCGGTGTCGGGGTGGGGGAGGGCCCCGACGTGCCGGTGGGGGTCGGTGACGGCGTGCCGCCGCCGTCACAGGCCCCGAGGTCGGTCCAGAGGGAGGGCGTCGCCGCGGGGGTCCAGCCGGCGCCCGATGGGGGCGTGTGCGTCACCCGCGCCTGGTACGACCGCCCGGCGTAGCTGACCCGGCTGCCGGCGGGGTAGCTGGTGCCTTCGGCCCAGGCGGGGGCGGTGCAGGCCGCGAGGGCGGCCCGCGGGGCGCCGGTCTTCGCGGCGGCGAGGCCGTCCACAGCGGGTACGGCCGCCAGGGCGGCCGTCAGCGCCGCGCCGGCCAGCAGTGCGGGCATCGTGCGTCGAAGTCGCATGGCATTCCTCCTCGTCGATGGCGGGAGGCTATCAGTTAACTTTGTTAAGCGTAAGCGTCGGGATGCGACGCGGAGGCCGAATCTGCGGCGGGCGGGAGTTCGGTAAAAGTTATCGCCTTCATCGACGGCGATCGTGGAACTAATCTCCGGAACGGGTTACCCTCCTGTGGGTCACCTACCGTCCATCGTGGAGGAGATCGAGCATGCGCAAGCTGATGTCGGCGGTCGGAGCCGGAGCAATGCTGACCGTGGGACTGCTCGTCGGCGCCAGCCCGGCGCAGGCGGCGAGCTGCACGCTCGTGCAGTCCGAGATCTACAACGGGGCCAACATCATCGCCTGGTCGCAGGGCCTACAGGGCTGCTCCGGCGACGTCTACTGGGAGATCCAGTCGGGTGACGGCGGCGGCTGGCAGGTCGCGCAGAGCGGCACCACGCACTACGACAACGCGGTCCAGAGCTACTACGGCGACGTCGAGCTGCCGTGCTACCTGCGGGTCTACGCGAAGTTCGGCACCCAGGAGAAGCTGACCCGGCCCGTGCGCAACAACAACTGCGCCGGCTGACGGCCTGGGCCGGGCGGGGCGCACGCCGCTGCTGGCTACCGGACGGTCGCCAGCAGCGGCACTCCCCGTCGCGGCTGATCCTCAGTTGGCGTACGCCGACGGGAGAAGTCTTGTCGGTGCGCTTTGCCGGCGGGCAACTGCGTTGTCGGATCGGTGGCGTGCGGCTTTTGACGCGGTGGGCTGTGGTGTTGGGGGCCGCGCGGTGTCGGGGTGCGCCCGGCGTGGACGGGTGCCGACACGACGCACCCGTCACCCCCCAGTGTGTCCCGGATCAGGACACCATGGACCTTACCCGGCCGTTTTAGCGTCCATGGTGTCCTGATCACCACCGGTTGGCCTCGGAACGCGGCCCGGAGCCCGGCGGAACGTCAACCGATCTTCAGCGCCCACCGCGGGTGCGCCGATCCGGGTCGTGTCGGCTTCCGGCCGGCTGGCGAGCAGAGTGGTGGCGAGACCCTCGGTGTCATGGACGCAAGGCTCCCGGCCGAGCCACTGGCTTTCGAAACTTCCGGTGCCGTGGGCGGCAGGATGGCGGCGGCGGGCAGGGCGGATCCGCAGTGGACCGAGAAAATCAGGGAAGATCCGCCGGAAGAATCCGATAACTGGGCGTTGAGCTTCCGGACTCGTTCCGATACGGTCCGATGGAAGGGCTTCGATCAACTCACGGTGTCGAGGATGCTCACGGCGGCGTGGTCTCCGGGCGACCGCTCCATGGGCTCCGCGCCGTGGCGGGCGGTTGCCGAGGCGACCTTCCCCATCCATCCGGTTCATCGAAAGGCTCTGCCATGGACAACATGCTCGCCCATCACCGTGGGCGCCCGGTAGCCCACAGGCGGCAGCGCGTCGCGCTGGCGTCGGTCGTGGTCGGTCTCTCCGTCGTCGCCGCGACGCTCGCGGTGGCGTCCGGCGCCAACGCCGGGACGACCCTGGGGGCGTCCGCCGCCGAGAAGGGGCGCTACTTCGGCGCCGCGGTGGCCGCCAACAAGCTCTCCGACACCACGTACGTCGGGATCCTGAACCGGGAGTTCACCTCGGTCACCCCGGAGAACGAGATGAAGTGGGATGCGACCGAGCCGTCCCAGGGCCAGTTCACGTTCACCAACGCCGACCGGATCGTCAACCACGCCCGCGCCAACGGGATGCAGGTACGCGGCCACGCCCTGGCCTGGCACTCCCAGCAGCCGGGGTGGGCGCAGAACCTCAACGGCAGCGCGCTGCGCCAGGCGATGGTCAACCACGTGACCCAGGTGGCGACCTACTACCGAGGCAAGATCCATTCCTGGGACGTGGTGAACGAGGCGTTCGCCGACGGCGGCACCGGGGCGCGCCGAGACTCGAACCTGCAACGTACCGGCGGCGACTGGATCGAGGTGGCGTTCCGGGCGGCGCGCGCCGCCGACCCGAACGCGAAGCTCTGCTACAACGACTACAACACCGACGGGCAGAACGCGAAGAGCAACGCGGTGTACGCCATGGTGCAGGACTTCAAGGCCCGAGGCGTGCCGATCGACTGCGTCGGCTTCCAGTCGCACTTCAACAGCGCCTCGCCGGTGCCCGTTGACTACCAGGCCAACCTGCAACGCTTCGCCAACCTCGGTGTGGACGTGCAGATCACCGAGCTGGACATCGAGGGATCGGGCCAGACGCAGGCCGACAACTACGGCCGGGTGGTCCGCGCCTGCCTCGCGGTGTCCCGCTGCACGGGGATCACCGTGTGGGGCATCCGGGACACCGACTCCTGGCGAGCCAGCGGTACCCCGCTGCTCTTCGACGGCAGCGGCAACAAGAAGCCGGCGTACACCGCCACCCTCGACGCCCTGAACGGCGGCACCACCCCGCCGCCCACCACCACGCCCCCGACGACCCCGCCGCCCACCACCCCGCCGCCCTCCGGTGGGTGCGCCGCGACGGTGTCGCTGAACTCGTGGACCGGCGGTTTCGTCGCGACGGTACGCGTCACCGCCGGATCCACGGCGATCAACGGCTGGGCCGTCGCCCTCACCCTGCCCGCCGGCGCGACGATCACCAACATGTGGAGCGCGCGCGGCAGCGGCACCAGCGGTGCCGTGACGTTCCGTAACGTCGACTACAACGGCCGGCTCTCCGCCGGGGCCGTCACCGAGTTCGGCTTCCAGGGCACCGGAACCGGGCCGACCGGCACGCCCACCTGCACCGCGAGCTGATTCGCCCATGGCCCGGCGCGGAACACCTTCCGCGCCGGGCCGTCTCTGCCTGGATTGTCAGCTGAGGTTCGCGGTCACATAGTCGCGGGAGGCGGTGAACTTCTCGACCGGGTCGCCGAGCATCTGCCACGGCCACTCGGTGACCACTCCGTCCAGCAGCGCGAACGCGCGCCCTGCCGCGTCGAACTCGTCGGCCAGTTCCAGGGCCATCGCGAATACCGCCACCCGGGGCGCCCAGCCGGGGCCGGCGGGGACGTAGTCCGGGTGGAAGATCGAGTGATCCGCCGCGGTGAGAAGTTCGGCGCGGACCTCGTCCGAAACGATGTACTCGTTGCCCTCCTCCCGTTCAGCGGCGTGCCACTTCTCGATGTGGGCGACGGCCACCAGTTGGTGCAGGAGACTGTTCGGTCCGGCCGCCGTGGCGGCGCCCCGGGCGAAGTCGAACATCTCCTCGTGACTGCCGGACCATTTGGCACACAGATACTGCAACCGTTGCTCGTGCGCGACCAGGTGCCCCGGGTGTAGTCGAGTCACCGCCTCGAAGCGCTGCCGGGCCTCCGCCGACCCGACGCCCAGGCCTCGGGAACTGGTGACCAGCCATGCCCGCGCTGTCACGTTGTCGGGTTCGCGTTCGAGCACCCTCTGCAACAACGCCTCGGCGTACTGCAGGCGCTCATGGAAGCCCTTGAACTGGGCGGCAGTGGTGTATTTCGCCCGCTTGCCGCCGCGCGCCTGCCACGCCCAGTGCACGGCGTGACAACCCGCGACCAGCACGGGCAGGGTCGAATCAGGCTCGGCGTCCACCCAGTCGCCGATCCAGTCCTGGACCCCGTCGACCCCGCCGACCGCCTCCATCAGGAAGGCCGTCTCGTCCGGATCGGCCGCCATGTTGAGCAGTTCTCGGGCGAACTTCCACTTGCGCTTCTCCAACGCCCGGATGAGGGCCTTCCGGTGCGGGTCTCCATAGGACGGGTCCAGGACCGGATCCTTCGGTCGTTTCGCGAACGGCCACATGCAACCCAACCCCTATGTCGTACGCCGCAACGGTCGCCGATGTTAGATGACCGGACTCGGCTGCGGCTGACCGGCGCCAACCACGGTGAAAGGCTGGTGCGCCCTGGCTGGCGCCGGCCCGACCGGTTCAGGTGATCGCGCAGGTGGCGCCGTTGAGAGTGAACGTGGCGGGTCGTGTCGTGTCGCCGGTGTGGGTGGCCTGGAAGCCGATGCTGACCGACGCGCCGGGCGCGAGGACGGCGTTGTAGGAGACGTTGCGGGCGATGACCGCGCCGCTGGTCGGGGCGTACGTCGCGTTCCAGCCGTTGGTGAGGCTCTGGCCGGCGGGCAGCGTGAAGGCCAGGGACCAGCCGGTGAGCGTCGTGCCGCCGGTGTTGGTGACGGTCACCGAGGCGGTCAGCCCGGTGTTCCAGGCGTTGACGGCATACTCCACCCGACAGGCGCCCGGCGAAGGAGGGGGAGTGGTCGGCGGGGGAGTGGTCGGGGGCGGGGTGGTGGGTGACGTGGTGGTGTCGAGACCGAAGAAGCGGACCGCCTGCGCGGCGTCGACCGGCAGGTTGTGCGACACCCCCTGCATGCTGATCGCCTCGACGGGCGCCCGGTCGCCGCTGCCGCCGTAGCGGGTGCGGGTGTAGCCGGCCTGCGGGCTGTCGGTGTACGTCGGCGTCTGGCTCAGCCCGTGCACGTTGGTCCACTGCTTGATCTGCTCGCCGAAGTTCGGGTAGCGCAGCACCTCGTCGTTGGTGCCGTACCAGGTCTGCATGCGGGGCCGGCGCCCGGTGTACCCCGGGTACGCGTTGCGGACCAGGTCCCCCCACTCCTGCGGGGTCCTGGTGATCTGCCCGTTGGCGCACTCGCTGTTCCACTCGGAGCCGTTCGTGGTGGCGAAGCAGCCGAAGGGCACCCCGGAGAATGCCGCACCGGCGCTGAACACGTCGGGATAGAGCCCGAGCAGGACGTTGGTCATCATGGCGCCGGACGAGATGCCGGTGGCGAAGATCCGGTCGGGGTCGACGGCGTACCGCTGCCGGACGTGGTCGACCATCGACCTGATGCCCACCGGGTCGCTGCCGCCGTCACGGCGCAGCGCCTGCGGGGAGGAGACATCGAAGCACTGGCTGCTGCGGGTCACCGACGGGTAGACGACGATGTAGCCGTACCGGTCGGCCAGGGCCGCGTACTGGGTGTTGGCGTACATCGCGGGGCCGGTGCCGGTGCAGTAGTGCACCGCGACCAGCAGCCCGGGCCGGGGCGCGACGGAGTCCGGCACGTACAGGTACATGCGTAGGTTGCTCGGGTTGGGCCCGAAGTTCGTCACCTCGGTCAGGGTCGCGGCGGATGCCGGCGGGGCGACCGACACCGCCGCGAGCGTCGTCAGCGCGGCGGCCGCAAAGGCGGCGCCCAGCAGTCGGAGTCTGGTTCTCATGGATGGTTCCTCTCCAGCACGGCGGACAGGGCGGGGTTCCGATCGAGGGCTGCCCGGCTGCCCGATCACGTCCGGCTCAGGAACATCGGCAATTCTCTATCGTGTTGAAGGGGCTGGCAAGCGTCGGCCGGATGGCGCGTCAGGCCGTCCCGCCGGTCGCGTCGTCAGGCGTCAGGCGCTTCTCGAACCAGTGGTGGGCGTAGGGCTCGGCGTTGTACGCCCCGATCTCGCGGTAGCCCGCCGCGTGGTACATCGCGATCGCCTCGGTGAGGTTGCGGTTGGTGTCGAGCCGGACGGCGGTCCAGCCCCGCTCGGCGGCGTGCCGTTCCAGCTCGCCCAGCATCCGCCGGCCGATCCCGAGCCCGCGTACGGAGTCCGCCACCCAGACCCGCTTGATCTCCGCGGGTGCGTCGCGGTGCAGCTTGACCGCGCCGCAGCCGACCGGTTCGGCGTTGAGGGTGGCGAGCAGGAACACGCCGGCCGGGGGGACGAGTTCCTCGTCGTGCACCGGGTTGCTGCGTGCCGGGTCGAACCCGCTGTCGAAGCGCCGCGCCACCTCCCTGGCGTAGGCCCGGACGCAGGCACGTGCCCGGGGATCGCCCGGCGGGCAGGGCTCGATGAGCACCATCGACGCGACGAGCAGCCGCTCCACCTCGGCCATCGCCGCGACGAGCCGCTCGCGGCGTCGACCGCTCAGCGGTGCGAGGATCGACCGGGCGAACTCGTCGGAGCGCTCGTCGAGCTCGGCCCACTCGGCGCGGCCGGTGTCGGTGAGCGTGGCGACCCGGACCCGCCCGTCGCCGCAAACCTGGTCGGACGGCCCGACGGCCACGAGCCCGTCGCCCTCCAGGGCGCGCAGGAGGCGGCTGAGGTGACCCGAGTCCAGCCCGAGCCGGGACCGCAGCGCCGCGACCTCGGCGCCGCCGGGGCCGATCTCCCAGAGCAGGCGGGCCTGCGCGAGGGGCCGGGCGCGCGCCATGTACTCGTCGTCGAGCGCCCCCACGCGTTGGGTCACCGTCCGGTTGAACCGCCGTACGGCGGCGATGAGTTGGGCTTCCATGATGCCTGACCTTAGTCAGGTATTATCGGTCGCGCCAGCGCTCCGGCGGTCGCGCCCCACGGCGAAGCGACCCGGCGGGACCTACCGCGCGGCGCCGGCCGTCGGGGTGATCCGGTCCCAGGCCGGGATGGGCAGCGCGATCACCGCGGCCGGAAACAGCCCGTGCTCCTCGTTGTCGATGTGCCGGTGGAGCCGGTCCAGCGCGGCCAGCACCGCGGGCCAGTCCGGCGCCGTCCGGTCGACGCCCGTAAGCACACCGTGGATGTCGTCGTGCTCGGCGCAGAGCTTCTCTACCGCGTCGGTCAGGCTGCCCTCGGCCCGCAGTTCGACGAAGAGCCCCTGCTCCTCGGTGGCGGTGTGCGGGATCAGCAGGGCCAACAGGGCGTCGAGGGCCGCCTGCGCGTCCGCGCCGGCCCGCACCGCGTCGCGTACCCGCCCGGCCGCGTTGGCGATCGCCTCGTGCTCGGCGGAAAGCCGGCCGATCAGGGGGAACTCCCGGCAGCCGCAGTAGTTGCACATGCTGATCATCTCCAGGGTCACGACGAGGTCCGGTTCCATCCTCGGCGCACCGCAGGCACCGCAGGCAGGGCCGATCGGCCCGGCGCACCGGGACGACGGGCCCGCCCCGCCCGTGCCCCGGTGGGCGTCCTGCGCACGCGGCAACGGCGTGGCCGAACGGCGGTCGCCCGGCTATGGTGTCGAGCATGCAGGATCGGCACAGCCTCCGCCGCGCCGGCAAGCGGGTCTCGCTGCCGGCGCTGCTGTTGCTGGCCGTGTTGGTCATGGTGCTGTCCGGGGCCCGGGCCGTCGGGCTGTGCATAGTGTTCCGGTGCGCCCGGGCCGTCCCCGGCTGCGTGCCGGCGTGGTCGGCCGACCGCGCTCCGCCCAGGCTGACGTTCGCCGTCTGAAGCCTGTCCGCCTCCCCGTGTCGTACGACCGGGGCCTGTGGCTTGGAGCACCATGCCGACCCCGCATCATGATCGACCCACCCTGTCCCGGTCCGTCGCCGACGGACCCCGTGCCGCGGCGTACGCCGGCACGCACATCCCGCAGCGGGGGTGGTGACCATGCTGTCCCCCGGTGCGTACGCCCGCCTCGGCCTGCGGCATCCTGTCGCCCTCGACCTGGGCACCTCGACGGTGCGCCTGTGGACTCCGGTCTCCGGCACGATCGTGGCCGAGCCCGCCGTCCTCGCGCGGATGCCGTCCGGTGGCTACGCCGTCGGGCGTGCCGCCATGGACCTGCGGGACAACGGCGGCGCGAAGCTGTTGTGGCCGGTGCGCTACGGCGTGGTGGCCGACTTCCTCGCCTGCGTACACCTGTTGCGGGTGGTGGCCGCCACCTCCGGGCGGCCGGGTGACGACGTCTCCCCGGTCGTGGTCGGCGTGCCGGCCACCGCCACGCTGCGGCAGAAGGACTTCCTGGTCGAGGTCGTCCACCGGGCGTTCGGCGGGCGCGTCGCCACGGTGGAGGAGCCGCTGGCGGCAGCCCTGGCCTGCCGGGCCGACCTCGACGGCGACGACGTGGTCGCCGTCGACATCGGACACGGCCGGACCGAGATCGCCCGGATCGCCGACCGCGCGGTGGAGGCGGCGGAGCGGGTCGACGTGCCCAACGCCATCGACCAGATCCCGCTGATCGCCGCCGCGGTGCGCCGCCTGGGAACCCGGCCGGGCTGGCCGAGACGACGCCGGCTGCTGATCACCGGCGGCGGGGCGGCACATCCCGAACTCGGGGCCCGACTGGCCGCGCTGACCGGACGGATCGTCACGATGCCCGCCGACCCGCACCTGGCCACGCTCGCCGGCCTGCGCCTGCTGCTCACCGGCTGACCGGGGCGGTACCGCACGGCCTCCCGGTGGCGGTGCCGCGCGGCTGTCCACCGCCGCCCACCGGCCGCCCGGCCGGGGACCGAACCGCCCCGACCTTCCGCACCACCTGGAGTTCCGATGGACGTCGAACTGACCCCCCTGCCCGGTATCGGGTTCCGCCGCATGTTCACCACGGACGCGGGACTGCGCATCGGGGTGGTGACCCACTACGCCGGCGGCCGGCGCGAGCTGGTCTACCACGACGGCGACGACCCCGACGCCACCCGCAGCATCACGCTCAGACGTGACGAGGCCGTCGTCCTCGCCGGGCTGCTGGGCCTGCTCGACGTCTTCGACGTCAACATCACCGAGCCCGGTGTCCCCGACAGGGAGCCCGCCGCGCGACGGTGACGTGGCGACGCCATCCCGCCCCGCCCCGCGAACCGGGGCGGGGCGGCTGCCCCGTCCGCGACCACGCCAACCGTCGACGGGTGTGAGCGCGGTCGTGGGTCAGTGTGGTTGTCGCAGGTAGGGACAGAGGAGTTCCCGGGTGTGAGCGACCACGGTGGCTTCCGGTGTGCCGTTCTCGATCATCTGTGAGGAGGCGTAGACCACCGCCTGGATCAGTTCCGCCGCGCTGTCCGGGTCGGTGGCGCCGTGATCGGCGAGGGCCGCCACCAGGGGCGTACGCAACTGGTGGTGCAGTGTCCGGCTCTCCTCGGCGAGGACGGTGCCCGACGCGCTGCTGGCGAGGCCGCGCATGACCGCGTGCTCCCCCTGGGCGACGAGGTGCAGGTTGGCCTCGACGTAGGCCAGAACCCGTCCGCCGGGGTCGGTGGCCTGGTCCATCTGCTGCGTGACGTACGCCGACCACTCGGGGAACATGTCGGCGATGACGGCGTTGAGCAGGTCCTCCCGTGACTTGAAGTACTGGTAGACGCTGGGGCGCGCCAAGCCCGTCCGCTTGCCGACCTCGGCCAGGCTCGGCGCCTGCGTCCCGTTCTCCGCGAGGATCTCGCGGGCCGCCGCCAGGATCGCCCGTCGCTGCCGGGCGCGGTGTTCGGCCACCGTGGGCGCCTGGATCTTCGGCACGGGTCTCCCTGTCGTCACGGCACGGGCATGAGTCGCCCGTCGATCATCTCGTACACCGTCGTGCAGTGGCGCAGTACGTCGTGGTCGTGGGTGACCATGACGGTGGCGACGTCGTTCTCCTTGGTCTCGCGGGCGAGCAACTCCACCACCTCGTGACTGCGGGTGCGGTCGAGGGCGGCGGTCGGCTCGTCGACCAAGAGTAGCCGCGGCCGGTTGACCAGGGCGCGGGCGATGCCGACGCGCTGCCGCTCGCCCCCCGAGAGTTGGTGCGGGCGGCGGTTCGCCTTCTGGGCCATCCCGACCTCGTCGAGCAGGGCCACCGCGTCGCGGGCCCGGGAGCCGAGACCGCCGAACCTGGCCGGCAGCCGGATCTGGTCCACGGCGGTCAGCGCGGGAATGAGATTGCCGGACTGGAACACGAAGCCGACGGACTCCCGGCGCAGGGCCGCCCGCGCCCGTGCGCTCGGCACGGTCATGTCCTGCCCGGCCAGAGTGACGGAACCCGAGGTCGGGACGGTCAGCCCGCCGGCCACCGCGAGCAGGCTGGACTTGCCCGCCCCCGAGGGGCCGACCACCGCGACGAACTGCCCGGGGGCGACGGTCAGGTCGACCCCGTCCAGCGCCAGCACGGTGTCGTCGCCGTCGCCGAAGCGCAGGGTCACGCCGCGCATGACCAGGCCGGTGTCGGTCATCGGTTCGCTCCCAGTGCGGTCAGCGGATCGACTGCGGCGATCCGGACGATGGCCACGGCGGCTCCGGCCAGGCCGAGGACGAGCAGGAGGAGGGCGGCCACCGCGATCGCCGGCGCGCTGAGCGCGAACGGGATGCCGCCGCCGACCAGGCTGCCGGCCGCCGTGCCGACCGCGACGCCCGCGCCGACGGCGAGCAGCAGCAGCGCGAGGGCCTGGGCCAGCCCGTCGCGCAGCAGGTAGCCCGTGGGGGCGCCCATGGCCCGCAGCACGGCGATCTCCGCGCGGCGTTGGATGGTCCACACGGTGAAGAAGGCGCCGACCACGAGCGCGGAGATGGCGTAGAGGAACCACTCGATCAGCCGCAGGGTCGACGTCTCGGCGGTGTAGCCGGGCGAGGCGCCGAACGACTCCGTGCGGGTCAGGCTCTCGGTGCCGGCGGCCCGGTCGCCGGCCGCCAGGTCGACCTCGGCACCGTCGACGCTCCGCACCGCCACGGCGGTGATCTCGTCGTAGGTGCCGTCCGGGACGGACTCGCCGGGGCGTACGCCGGCCTTGATCTCCTGCCAGACCGGCAGCGGCAGGTAGGCCACGTCGACGTGACCGAACGTGTGCTGGTCGGCCATGGCGCCCACCACCGTCAACCGGGTGCCGATCCGGTCGACGGTCACCGTGTCACCGACCCGCAGCCCCGCGTCGATCGCGGTCCGGCTCACCACGATGCCGTTCGCGGCACCGAGCCGGGAGCCCTCGTCCACCGGCGGGGCCAGGAACGAGTCGGTGGGCACGCCGAACAACGCGAGGTCGATCTCCACGCCCGAGCCGCTGCGGGCGTTGATCAGGGCGTTGCCGAACGGTGCCGCGTCGGCGACCCGGGGCTGCGCCTTCCACGAGTCGACGGCGGAGATGTCGACGACGCTGCGGGAGAACGCCGCGTCGTGCTGCACGCCGTCGGCGAAGGCGAAGGAGGTCGCCGGGATGCGCTGGAGTCCCGACACGCCGTCGTTCACCAGGCCCGAGGAGAGCCCCGACAGCAGCACCACCAACACCGCGATGAGCGCGACGACCGCCCCCATCAGGCCGAACCGGGCCTTGGCGAACCGAAGTTCGCGTACCGCTAGGAACATGCCCACCACCGTGGGCCAGCTTTTATCGACTGCATGTCAGGATCGTACCAACATGCTGTCGGCATCTTTTCCGGCGCTGCCCGTCGTCGCCTGACCGGCGAGGTGGCGCCGGCCCGTCGCGGGGTGGCGCCGGCCCGCTCACACCGATCCGGCGAACTGGCTGACGTGGTAGGCGGTGCTCCGGTTGTCGGGCGTCCTGGTCCACTTCGAGACCATGAGGTGCAGGTCGTTGGCCCGCCGGCTCGACCACGGGTGGACGAAGCCGCCGTAGAGGCCGGGTTCCTGCCAGGAGGTGACCTGGATCTTCTCCGGCGTCCAGACCCGGTCCGGCCCGCTCGCCGTGCGGGTGACGATGCACCCCGTGGCGCAGTTGAGATAGGACATCACCCAGGTGCCGTCGGCGAGCCGCCGCACCGACGGCTCGCCGAAGCGGCCGGTCAGGATGGGCGTGCACGGGCGGTTCCAGCCCCAGTCGCTGCCGTTGAAGCCCCAGCCCTCGTACGACTCGGGAAAGAACAGCCGGTCCCAGCGGACCCTGCGCAGCATCATCGGCCCGTGCTGGCGGCCGGAACGCACCGAGAAGACGTACACCCAGTCCCCGTCGCGCTGCATCGTCCACATCTGGAACGGGTCGGTGTTGGTGCCGTCGTTCCACCACTTCAGCGGCGTACGGACGAAGTCGTTGCCGTTGTCGCTGTAGGCCAGCCCGGCGTAGCGCGACCGCCAGTGCGGCCCAGCCGGGCCGGCGGAGTTCCAGTTCTCGATGCTCATGTACGACACGAGCTGGCGACCGGTCTCGGGGAAGGCGATGCCGTCGTTGGGGATGACGGTCACCTCCCAGAGACCGTCGATGCCGATCCCGTGGTGGCCGTTGTGCATCAGCTCCGGGGCCCGGCCGTTGCCCGCGACGCGGGCGGCGCTGTCGAAGACGACCCCGCCGGCGTCGCCGGGATGCACGTTGGAACGCAGCATCACCGGTGAACGCCAGTCGTTGGGCACCGGCGGGCCCTCCGGCCACGGGGTGTCGAAGGTGTCGCCGAACAGGTACCCGATCGAGCCGTTCTCCAGCACGTACGGGATGCCGAGATCGGTGCCCGCGACCCGCCACCGGTGGTTGGTGTCCAGGTCGGCGCCGGTGAGGCGCTTCTTCCAGGTGGCGGCGTGAGCCGTGCCGGGGGCGAGGGCCGGCGCGACGGCCGTGGCCACACCGGCTGCGGCGAGGGTGCCGAGCAGCGAGCGGCGGGTGATGGTCATGGCCGTCCTTGTCGCGAGGGGTCCCGTGGGGCCGCGGACGTGGGAAACCGGGCCGGGACACCGGTTACATCGACTTATGGAAGTCGATGTAAGGCTGGAACCTACGACCAATCGGCCGGCACGGTCAAGGACCGCCGTGCGGCGCGACGCCCGACGTCGGCAGCCGCGCGAAGTCAGGTGTCGTAGAGCCCGTCCCACGGCGCGCCGAAGCCGAGGCGGTCCGGATACAACTCGACCCAGTCGACATGGCCCCCGTCGCCGGCCCGGTCGCCGGATTCGTCCACCAGGCCGAAGAGAACGCCGTCCTGCCGGGTCTGGAACAGCTGGACCGCGATGTCGCCGTACACCCGGCCCGGCAGGTCCGCGACGAGTTCCGCGACCGCGTCGTCCAGCGTGCGGCGGTCCGTGACCCGCCGGACCGTCGAGTGCCGGTACGCGCCGTCGTGGTCGAAGAGGTGCACGTACGCGTGGTGGTCCCACGCCGACGCCAGGAACATTCCGCCGTCGTACCGGCCGATCCGGTCGGTGCGGTGGTCGGGCTCGTGGGCAATGGGAATCAGTCGGGGTACGGCCATCCGGTCACCGTAGCCACCGGCCGTCCAGCCGCCGGCCCGGGGCCCGCCGGAGCGCCGGAGGGAGGGCCGCCGGGCGACGGCGCAAAAATCTTGGGAGGGTGTGTCCATTCGACGGCTTCCCGTCCGTCGTGATGGCGTACGGCGGTCGCGCCGTACGAGGGTGGGACGACATCGAGGGAGTCGGATCGTGAAGTACATGATGCTCATCAACGCCGGTGCGGTCGGCGAGGACGGCGGGGCGGCCGGCTGTGACGTCGGGGACTGGATGGCGTACGACAAGCAGGTGCGGGAGGCGGGCATCCTGGTCTCCGGCGAGTCGCTGGCCGACCTGGTCACCGCCACGACGGTCCGGGTCGGCGAGGACGGCAGGCGGACCGTCACGGACGGGCCGTTCGCGGAGACCCGCGAGGTCCTCGGCGGTTTCTACGTGATCGACGTGCCGGATCTCGACGTCGCGCTCGACTGGGCGGCGCGCTGCCCCGGCGCGCGCGGGGGCGGCTCCGTCGTGGTCCGGCCGGTCGCCGAGTTCGGAGGCTGAGCGCGGTGGGCGGAGCGCCCGCCGGCGACGGGGGGACGGACGAGGCGCCGGCGGCAGTCGTGGAGGCGGTGTTCCGCGAGGAACACGGCCGGCTGCTGGCGGCCCTCGTCCGCCGCTTCGGCGACCTCGACCTGGCCGAGGAGGTCACCTCCGAGGCCGTCGAGGCGGCCCTGGCGCGGTGGCCGGTCGACGGCGTTCCGCCCAGGCCCGGCGCCTGGCTGATGACCACGGCACGCCGCAGGGCGGTCGACCGGCTGCGCCGGGACAGGACCCTCGCCGCGCGGCTGGCCATCCTCCAGGCGGAGGCGGACCGGGCGGGCCCGGCCCCCGCGCCGGAGCCGGGCGACGACCTGCCGGACGAGCGGCTCCAGCTCTTCTTCACCTGCGCGCATCCGGCCCTCGCCGCCGAGGACCGTGGGGCGCTGACCCTGCGCTACCTGGCCGGACTGACCACGCCCGAGGTGGCGCGGGCCTTCCTCGTGCCGACGGCGACGATGGCCAAGCGGATCACGCGGGCGAAGAAGAAGATCCACGAGGCCCGCATTCCGTTCCGTGTGCCCAGCGCGCCGGAACTGCCGGAGCGGCTGCCGGGAGTGCTCCAGGCGGTGTACTCGATCTTCACCGAGGGGTACGCGGCCAGCGGGGGCCCGCGTCTGCAACGGCTCGACCTCGCCGAGGAGGCCATCCGGCTGGCCCGGATCCTGCGCCGGCTGCTGCCCGCCGAACGGGAGGTCACCGGGCTGCTCGCGCTCATGCTGCTGATCCACGCCCGGCGCGACGCCCGCACCGGCCCGAACGACGAACCGGTGCTGCTCGACGAGCAGGACCGCGGCCGCTGGGACCGTCCGATGATCGCCGACGGCCTCGACCTGGTGCCCGTCGCGCTGACCGGCGGCCCACCCGGCCCGTACGGGGTGCAGGCCGCGATCGCCGCCCTGCACGTCGAGGCGGCCGAACTCGCCACCACCGACTGGCCGCAGATCGTGGCCCTCTACGACGTGCTGCTCGCCCTCACGCCGTCGCCGGTCGTCGCGTTGAACCGGGCCGCCGCCGTGGCGATGCGCGACGGCCCGGAGGCGGGTCTGGCGCTGCTGGACGAGTTGGCCGACGAGCCGTTGCTGCGGGCCTACCACCCGTACCCGGCTGCCCGGGGCGACCTGCTGCACCGGCTCGGCCGGCACGCCGAGGCCGCCGAGGCGTACCGGGCGGCGCTCGCCCTGGCCGGCACCGAACCCGAACGCGCCCTGCTGCGACGCAGGCTGGATGCTGTCGCGCGGCCCGGCTCGCCCGGAGCGTGACGCCACCCGAGCACACCTTGCCCGGACAGCAGGGCACGGGTGGGATGAAGGTGACGGACAAAGGGACAAGGCGGGCCCGTGAGGACCCGCCTTGCCGCTGTTGACGACTACCAGAGGATTTGAACCCCTAGACCACATCCGCGATCTGCAACCGTGCTGAGTGGCAGTCACCGAAAGCGTAGGCCGGACCGGACGACCGCGCAGTCGCCCAGGTGACAGCTCAGCTCACGTTGCCCGAGTTCCGCGCACCGCCGCCGACCAGGATCGGCCCGTCCGTCGAGACGTTGTCGGTGACCGACCACAGGCGCTTGGCCGGTGCGCCGGACCAGGACGGGTTGCACATGATCCCGGGGTCGCAGTTCTGTGCGAGGTTGTCCCGGATCGCCATGATCGGACCGCCGGCCCCGTACGCCCAGACGCCGAGACCGGTGCCGGCGGCCACCGAGATCCGGTTGTCGGAGACGAACACGTGGCGCAGGTTGCCGATCTTGATGCCGCGGATCGTGCCGGAGCCGCGCCACCAGGCCTTGTAGAGGTGGATGTCGTTGCCGGTGACCCGAACGGTGCGGCCGTGGATGGGCGGCCCTGGGCGGTACGACACCCCGATGTGGATGCCCTCGGCCACCTGGTCGAAGCGGCAGTCGGAGACCTCGACGTCCCCGACGGCCGTTCCGCCCCCGATCACCACCCCGCAGGCGCCCACCGACGTCTCGGCCGCCGCCGCCAGCTCCAGCCGGTACGCGCGGGCGTACCTGTCGCCGAAGGCCGGCTCCACCAGGATGCGGTTCGCGACGCTGCGCAGGTGCCGGGCGGCGGCGGAGGGCGTCTGCACCGGGCGGGACGGCGGCGAGGCGGCGACCGCGGCCTCCCACGCGCCCTGGCCCAGCGCCGAGTCGAAGCGCAGGCTGGCGCCCGGGGCGGGCAGGGCGACCTCGCGGCGGTCCCGGGCGATGTCGTCGGCCCGCCGCACGTCGACCCCCTCGCCGACCAGGTAGTCGCGCAGCGTCTGGCGGCCCTCGTCGGTGTCGAAGATCCGTCCGGCACCCTCGCCGAGGCGTCCCTTGAGCGAGGTGAGCTGCCGCTTGTAGCTGGGCAGCCGGCTCGGGTCCTGCGTGGCCTGGTCCGCCAGGCGCAGCACGTACGCCCCGGCGGCCTCCTCGCCGCGCAGGTCCTCGGCCGTGGGCGGGTGCAGCGTGGTCAGCGTCCGCCACTCGCTCTCCGGGACGGTGGAGTTCATCCGTACGCCCCACTGGCCGACCCGTACGACGGTGTTCCACTCGCCGCGTTCCAGCCGGTCGTCGCGGTCCAGGGCGAGCCGGCCGACGAGCTGGGTGGCCAGTTGGCTGCGGAACTTCTCGTCCTTGACCAACTCGGCCAGGGTGAGCGAGGCCGGGCGGGGCGGGCAGGAGAAACGGCAGCGGGTGACGATGGCGTGGTCGGGGTTGACCAGCAGCACGCCCTGCTGGCCGTGGCCGATGCGGAAGTCCGAGTCGAGCACCCGGACCCGACCCGGCGGGGTGCCCTGGTCGTTGCGGACGGTCAGGCAGGTGCTCTGCGGTGACGCGCCGGCCACCCCGGTGAGCTGGACGTGCTCGACGCTGACCTCGGCGCAATTCACGGCGGTGACCGGGCCGAGCCGGTTCGAGTCGTACGCGGGGCCGGGGGTCTCCACCGCCAGCTGGGCCACCGACACGGTGCCACAGTTGACGAACATCAGCGCGTGCTCGTGGCCCTGCACCCGGACGCGGCTGGCCGGGCCGCTCCCCAGCAGCCGGATGTTGGCCCGCCCGGTGAAGGTGACCGGCGTGTTGCTGGTGTAGAGGCCGGGGGCGAAGCAGATCAGCACGTCACCGGCGGGCAGGGTGTTCAGGGCCTGCACCCAGTCCATGCCCGGCCGGACCGTCACCGTCGCCCAGCCGCCCGTGGTGGCGGCGGCGAGCTGGTTGATGGCGGCCTGCACGGTGGCCGAGCCGGCCAGCGCCGGGTGCCCGGTCGGGTCGTACGACACCCGGTCGGCGCGGGACAGGGCGGCGGTGAAGGTCAGGGGCAGGCCGGTGGGCTGCCCGGCCTCGTCGAGCAGGACGGCGGTGACCTCCTGGGTGGCGGCGGCGGAGTCGAGCTGCCAGGCGCAGCGGGCCCGCCCGTCGGTGCCCGTCTCGACGGTGACGGTGGCGGCGGTGGTGGCGCCGGAGGTCACCCGGCCCTGGCCGATGGTGACGCTGAACCTGACGCGGGCCTTGGCGACGGGCCGGCCGCCGACGGCGACGCCGGCCACCAGGTCGTGGCCGAGCGGCACCAGGGTCGCCGGGCCGGCCGGCACCGGAACGGCCTCCTGGCCGTCCCCGCCGAGCAGGCTCAGGGCGAGCTGCCCGGTCAGTGGGGCGAACACCGGCCGGCAGTCGCGCAGCACACTCCACTGGCTGCCGTCGTACGCGACGACGCCGAGCCGGCCGTGGGAGCGGCGTGGGCCGTGCGGGGTCTGCGGCACGGGGGTGGTGCCGACCCGCGGCCACTGGACGTCGTGCACCGCCGCCCGGGCGGGGAACGACCACCAGTCCCCGGTGCGGTAGCCGCCCGACGCGCCGAAGCGGATCCTGATGCCGAGTTCCAGGTCGAGTTCGGCGCCGCCGGCCGGCACGGTGCCCCGCCCGTCCCAGCGGCGCACCCGCGGCCGGCTCGGGAAACCGGCCCGGTCGAGGCTGCCGGTGGCGGTGGCGGGGCGGATCACGATCCGGTCACCCTCGACCCGGTCGACCTGGACGAGGGTGCCGGGCAGGCCGTTCTGCTCCCGGCCGTCGTCGGTCAGCTCCACCCAGGATCCGTTGGCGAAGCCGGCGCTGCCGTCGCGGCCGGGGACCTTCACGGTCAGCACGTCGACGTCGATGCTCTCCCACGTCGCCACCGTCGAGGCGTTGTCGCGGGACCAGACGTAGGTGGCCGCGCCCGGGCCGCCGCCGGCCAGGATCTCCACCCGGTAGTACTGGTTGTCCAGGCCCGTGTACGGCGAGCCGGTCGGGATGACGCAGTCGCCGCCCGCGGCGCCGGTCGGGTCGGCGCGTACGGCGAGGGTGCCGGTGGAGGCGGCGGTCAGCTCGGCCCAGCCGGGCGGGGCGTCCGCGCAGCCGACCGGGGTGCCCGGCGGCCCGGCCTGCACCAGCCGCACCTGCCATACGGTGCGCAGGCGGGTGGCGGTGTCCGGTCCGCCGAGGGCGACCTCGCGCAGACCCGGGTCCTCGATGGCGGTCACGTGCTGCGGCCACACCTGGAGCCAGGCGACGTAGACGCCGGCGGGCACCGGCGTGCCGGTGGGCAGCCACGTGCCGTCGAGGCGGCGTACGAAGGGGCCGGCCGCCGGCAGGTCGGGCTGGGCGAGGACGGAGACCTGCGCGTCGTTCTCGCAGAGCACCCCGTCGAGGTAGTACCGGCCGGCCGACAGCTTCAGGTCGGCCCCGCCGGTGAGCGCGAACGCCCCGCCGGCCAGCGGCGCGCCGACCGGGCCGACCACGTCGGTCAGCGCGGTGGCCCGCAGGTGCGCCTGGATGTCCTGCTGCTCGTTCCAGTCGGCGTCCAGGTCCACCCGGCCCTGCTGCTTGCGTACGCTCGTCGCGTGCCGCCGCTGGTCGAACGTGGAGCGGCTGATGTCGCCCTTCATGATGGGGTTCCTCCGGTCGGCAGGACGGGCAGGGCAGCGGCCACCCGCCCCAGCGGCAGGTACTCCGCCAGGGCGAGGGCGAGGTTGTTGAGCCGTTGCGGGGTCGCCGCGCGCCGGAACGCGCCCATCTCGGCGCCGGACTCCGCGCCGGTGTGCAGTTCCGTGGCGGCGGAGCCGGCCAACCGGCCGTAGGTGGCGTCGCCGTAGCGGGTGCTGGCGAACGCCGGCCCGACCCGGGTGGCCACGTCGGGGTCGCCGGGGTGGGCCTGCTGGGCCAGGTCCGGCTGGCAGCGGTAGCGGCGCGGGGTGACCGACCCGGGCCGCAGGTAGCTGAAGCGGACGTGGCCCTGCTGCCGCCTCGCCACGGTGACCGGCTGGTCGAAGAGACAGTCCGTGGCGGTCAGCACCCGCACGTCGGTGCCGCCGAGAACGGTCACCCCGGCCAGGTCGGCCTCGGCGTCCGGGGCGGCGATCCCGCCGTGGACCAGGGTGTCCGCCACGGTGAGCGGGCCGTCGCCGGCGGCCAGCGCGCCGGTGACGCAGCGGTGCACGCCCACCCGCGTCCGGTCGTTGCCGGCGGCGACGGTGAGGCCGGTCGCCGCCGGGCCGACCGTGCAGTGCCGCAGCTCGATCCGGCCCAGGCCGGGTCCGCCGTCGGCGGGCGCGGCAACGGTCACCGGCCCGGAGAGCAGCAGCCCGTCGACGACCAGCTCGCCGGGGCGCTCGCCGGTGCCGGTGCCGGCGACCGACAGGCCGCCGAGCAGGCAGGGCCGGACGCCGACCGGGTCGAGGTCGGCCTGCCGGCGCGGCCGGTCCGGCGGCCGGGGCCACCGGGCGGCGAGGAGGCTCAGCCGGCTGCCCTGCCCGACCCGTACGGTCAGGTCCTCCGGGTAGCGGTGGCTGTCGGTGAGCACGATCCGCCCGGCCGTGCCCGGGTGGGCAGCCTGCCAGTCGTGCCAGGCGGTGACGGCCTCCCCGATCGAGGCGACGACCTCGCCGGGGCGCGGCGGCTCGGTCACGCTCACCGCGAGCTGCCAGTCGACCGGGCCGTCGGCCGCGCCCAGGTCGCCCCGCCGGGGGTACGGGCCGGCGCCCACGTCGGCGCCGAAGGCGTACCACCAGGAGACCGCGAGGCGGTGCACGGGCCGGCCGGCCGCGACCGTTACCCGGCCGCGCACCGGGTCGACCCGCACCAGGCTGCCGGTCGGCCGCTCCCAGCCGGCCAGGTCGCAGATCCGCAGGTGTTCCAGCGGTATAGGGCGCAGCTCGTCGCCGGGGGCCGGCTGGATCCACACGACGAAGGAGGGGTCGTCCTCCCGGAACCAGCGCAGCTCCTGCGGGGCGGGCGGGGCGGCGGAGGCGAGCGCGGCCAGCTCGTCGCGCAGCGGGCGGCGGCGCAGCGGACCGGGCACGTTGGCCTCGTCGGCGCGGTGGTCGATGTCGGGCTCGGTCACCGTCGGCCCGGTGAGCTGCCGGCCCACCCCGACCGGGTCGATCCACCACCGGCCGTCCGGTGGGTCGGCGGCCGGGGCGGCGGTGGCCCGGTCCAGCCGGTACGACGGCAGCGGCCACACGTACATGCCGATGTGGGGGATGTTGGGGCGGGCCTGCCCGGCGTCCATCGCCCGCACGTCCACCGTCCGGCAGACCGGCTCGAACGGGCCGCCGACCAGTTCGAGTGGCCCGGCGTCGCGGATCGCGGCGGTGGCGGGCGCGGTCCGGACGTGGTTGACGTGCTGGGTGGTCACCAGGCGTTCGAAGAACTCGACGGCGGCGGTGCTCCAGCCGGTGTTCGCCCGGGTCAGCTCCTCCAGCGCGGCGGTGGTGCCCTTGCGCCGCCGGAACCGGATCGTGTCGGCCACCCGGGCCCGGTCGGAGAACCCGGTGCCGTCGGCCAGCGGGTGCAGCCGGCCCGCGCCCACCAGCTCACCGAGATACGGCACCACCCACTCGGCGCAGGTCTCGACGAACCAGTCGTCCGAGAGCTGGTCGACGTCGGCGGCGAGCGCGGCGGCCTGCTCCGCCATCACCTCCACCAGGGCCCGCAGCACCCCGCCGGCCGCCTCGTCCTGGCTGCGCAGGGCGGCCGGCAGCAGCGCCCAGATCTCCTCGGCCCTCACGATGCCTCCAACAGGGTGACGTCACCGGCGTCGGCGGTGAGCAGGTCGGCGGGGAGCAGCAGGTCGCCCGTACGGCGCGCCGGTGCGGCGGCGATGACCTCGGCCCGGCTGGGGGGCTGCTCGGCGTCGTACAGCAGCTCCAGCACCACCGCCGCGACCCCGGGCACCGTGTGCAGCAGGGCCTGCACCTCGCTGGCGCGTACCGGCTGGGCGTAGTCGCGGGCGTCGAAGCTCAGGCCGGCGACGAGCGCCGACCGGGCGGCGGCGGCGACCGCCGCGAACCGGTGCCCGGGCGCGACGAGCAGCCGGGCGGACACGGCGACCCGGCGGCGGCGGTGGCCGAGGATGCGCACCGGCACGGCGGGCTGCCGGGCGGCGTCGAGGGCGCGCAGCAGGTCGGCGCGCACCGGTGCGTCCTGCGGGAGCACCGCGCCGTCGGGGCCGGCCACGGTGAGCAGGACGATCTGCCGGTGCCCGTCCCAGACCAGGTCCGCGCGGGCCTTGCCGATCCCGGCGAACGCGCGGGCGAAGTCGGCGTGGTCGTGCAGGGAGACCACCCGGCCCAGGGTCCGTACGGCCAGCGGGGCGTTGCGGCGCGCCCGGTCCACGCCCTCCGGGTCGTCGGCGCCGGCGGCGGGCACCGGATTGGTGACCTCCATCAGGCCCAGCGGCCGGGACAGCGGGATGGTCAGCCGGCCCGGCGCCAGGTCGGCCAGGCGGCCGATCCCGGACCGGTAGGTGGCCACCACGTTGTCCTGCCCGGTGGGCAGCCGCGCCCCGGTCCGGCCGTCGCCGAAGGTGACGGTGACCGTGCCGTCGTCGGCCCGGCGCACGGTGTAGACCCGGGCCGTGGCGGGCTGACCGAGCAGGGCCGGCACCTCCTGCCAGCGCACCCCGTCCACCCAGACCGCGAGAGTGGTGCGCGACCCGCTGGCGGTGGCGGCGGAGACGTGGGTCAGCGGCGCGTGCCGCAGCGCGAACCGCTGGAACGCCTGCCGGGCGTCGCCGCCGCCGAGCACCTCGGCCCGGCTCTCCCCGTGGGTTGCCTTCGCCACGTTGCCCAGCACCCGGACGCTGTCGCGCCGGTAGGTGTGCGCGACGCCCGCCTCGAGGTCGACCGTGCCGGCGTCGCGGACCCGCTGCACGGTGACCACCTCGCAGACCGCCGCGCCGGCCGGGTCGACGCCGGTGAGCACCAGCCGCCGGCCGGGCTCCAGCCCGGGCGTCGGGCGGGCCAGCTCCAGGGTCGACGCCCGGGCCAGCGGTGCGGTGAGCGGCAGCGGAGCGAGGGGGAGCAGCCGGCTGTCGCCGAGCACCGTCGTCGAACGGCGGGAGAAGGTGTCCGAGTCGCCGCCGGTGACGGTGACGCGGGTGGTGCGGGCGGCGATGCCGAAGTCCGCCACCGGCAGCTCCGCGACCGCGCCCACCCGGCGCAGCTGGGGCGTCCCGCCGGTCTCCAGCACCAGCCACGACCCGGCCACGACCGACGGGTACGACTGGTCCAGGTGCAGCTCGCGGACGTTCGCGGCGAACGGGGCGTCCACCCAGCTGGCCTCCCGGTTCGCGTACGCCCCGGGCAGCACCTGGTTGGTGCCCGGGTCAAGCTCGCCCCCCCTTAGCGCCACGGGCAGCGCCGACCAGGGCTGGGCCTGGTAGCCGAACAGCGCGGCCCGCTGCGCCAGCAGGTGCACCTGCACCCCGGGCACCTGGTGGCGCAGCTCCGCCCCGAGGAGCCGGGCGGTGACCGGCGCGTCCAACCCCACCACGGTGTACGCGGGCACCACCTGCCCGCCGTCGAGGGCGGTCGCCGCCTGCGGCAGCACCGCCGTGACGGCCCGCACCCGGCGTACGTCGAACCAGTCGGGGCCGAGCAGCAGCAGCGCGTTGCCGGGGACGAGCACGGTGTCCGTGCCGGCCAGGAAGAGGGTGTCGTCCCCGGGGCGGGGGGCGCGCGGCTCGGTGACGCGCAGCCCCACGGCGTTCAGCTCGGGGCGGGCGAGCAGCGGTTCGACCGTCTCGAAGACCTGGGGCAGCTCGCCGGGGCCGGGCACGCTCTGCGCCTGGCTGCCCGCCGGGACCGGCACCCCGTCCGGCGCGCCGGGGGTGGCGGTGACGGTGAAGGAGAGCCAGGTGGTGGCGGCCACCCCGGGACGCAGCTCGTAGCCGATGGCCCGGGCCAGCATCAGCACCGAGCCGCGCTCGGTGGCTGTGCCGAGGAAGCCCTCGTTGGCGATCCGCTCCTGGTAGAAGGCGAGCACGTCCAGGGTGCCCGCCCAGGCGTGCAGCAGGGCCACGGCCGGGTCGTCGGCCTCGCGGGTGGTCAGCCCGGCCAGCTCCGGCCGGGTGCCGAGCCGGGCCAGCATGTCGGCGACGAAGTCCGCCTGCCGGCCGAGGCGGTAGTCGATGCCGCCCCGGCCGGGCGGGTTGGGCCCCCGGCCCGCTCGTGTCGTCACAGTCCACCCACCAGGTCGAGGTGCAGGATGCCGTGCTCCGGCACGCTGGGGTCGTTGTCGAGGCGGATCACCTCGGTGCCGCCGGTACGCAGCACCCGGGCGGCCAGCTCGCCGCCCGGTGCCACGCCCACCGGGTGCAGTTCGGTGACCCGGACGTCGGTGACGCCCGGGACGGTCACCGCGGCGGCGAGCAACTGGCTGACGTAGAGCGGCGTGCCGAAGCTGAACCGGTCGGGGTGGAAGAAGCCGCGACGCCCGCCGGGCAGGTCCCGGTCGGAGAAGAGCTCCAGCAGTGCCCGGCGGACGTCGGAGCGGAACGCCCCGGGCGTCACGCACACCCACAGCCGCAGCTCCACCGGCAGGTCCACCGGGTCACGCAGTTGCAGGTCGTACCCGGCCACCCGGAACCGGTCGAGCCGGCCGGCCAGCCGGCGGGCCAGTCCCGCCTCGGTGGCCAGCCGTTGGCCGCCGAGCAGGTCGAGGGTGAGGAACACCGTCCACCAGGAACCGGTCCAGCGGATCCGGGCGGTGGCGCCCGCCACCTCCGGCAGCCGCAGCGCAGCGGCGACCCAGTCGGCGGTGGTGACCGCGCGTTGCTGGGTGGCGAAGGCGACCGGCGCGTGCTGGCGGGCGTGCTCGATGTCCTCCGGGTCGGTGCCGCCGACGGCGGGCAGCGGGTTGGTCACGCCGAGGACACCGGAGCGGTCGGTGACCAGGGTGGTCAGCGCGTCGTGGCCGAGGTTGCCGGCCGCGCCGCCCCCGCGCCACCAGGTCGCCTGGAACACCGTGCCGGCCGGCGGCCGGCGGCCCGACACGTCGTCGCCGAAGCGCAGGCCGACCCGGCCGTCACGCTCCCGTTCCGGGACGAAGCCCTGGTCGAACCGGTCGGCGTTGAGCAGGTCCCGCCGGGGCCGCCAACTGCCCTCGGCGGTCTCCAGCCGGATCAGCGGCAGCGCGGCGTGCGGGTCCTGGCCGAGGGCCTGGCTGGCCGGCGCGTCCACCGGGAACGGGGCTGCCGCCGCCACCGGTTCGGCGGTGAGCACCGGCCGCCACCGCGCCTCTGCGGCGGGCGGCAGTTGGCCGCGTACCGCGATGGCGTGCTGGACGGCCACCACGTTGCCCCGGGCGACCGCGCAGGTGACGAGCTGGCCGGTGCCCGTACCGGCGACGGATGCCGTGACGGTGAGCGGGAACGCCAGCCGGTCGGCGGCGCTCCACCGCACCTCCAGCACGTCCACCCCCTCCACCGGGTCGGTGCCCGGACGCACCGACACCAGCCGGACGACCTGCCGGTGCGTGGGGTCCGCGTCGGCGCGCCGGCCGGTGGCGGGGGAGAGCACCTCCTCCAGCAGCAGCAGGTCGCCGGCGGCCAGCCCGGTGGCCGGCTGGTCGACCAGGGTGGCCCGGGTCGCGCCGGCCGGCAGGCAGCAGTCCCGGCCGCCCCAGACGTGCAGGGGGATCTCGTTGCGGGCGGCGCGCGGGGCGAGCGCGGTCAGCGTCTCGAAGCCGGTGGCGCCGTCGGCCAGCAGCGGCGCCGCGTCGTCGGGCGGCAGGGCCGGGGTGGCCCGGTCGGCGGCCAGGACCGGGGTGCCGGCCGGGACACCCCGGCTCTCGGCGTCGGAACCGGCGGCGACCCGCACGCTGAGCCAGGCCCGGGCGGCGCAGCCGTCGTGCACGGCGTAGTCGAGCAGCCGGGCGTGCCGGCGCACCGAGACGCGGCTGCGGGCGGTGCCGAGATACGCCTCGGTGCCGGCGGCGTCCTGCCGGTAGGAGAGCCGGTCGGCGACGTGCGCCAACGCCTCCACCACGGTGATCAGCGGGTCGGCCGGGTTGCGCTCGGCCCAGCCGGGCAGGGCCGCGAGCCGGTCGAGCATCAGCCGCCGGAAGCCGGCGTAGTCCTTGGCGAGGTAGTCGGTCGGCGCGGGGGATGCCGGCGGCGCGGGCACGGCCGGCGCGGCGGGGGCCGGGTCCAGGTCGCTGGGGCAGTTCGCCTTGAAGGAGAAACTGGCCGCCGCCAGCACCGGATCGAACCCGGGCGGCACCCGGTCGTCCACCGCCGAACGCACCAGCCGCAGCGTGTACGGGGAGAAGTCGCCGGCCCGGTCCACCCGCACGGTGAGCACCGCCCCGGCGGCGGCCACGGTGAGCACCCGCACACCGGTGATCCGCACGCCCCCGTCGACGACCACGTTGCCGGCGACCAGCGCCGCGCCGCCGGGCACGCCGCCCGACTGGCCGGGCAGCGGGTGCAGGAACCCGACCCGCAGCAGCTTCTGGTCGGCCGCGTCCACCTCGACCCAGTCGACGCCGTTGAAGGCGCTGCCGGGGCGGGCGACCTCGGCCCGGCGTTCGTCGTCGGTGCACCGCACGCTCATCCGGTCCCCCTCGAGATCCGCACCCGCGCCGGGCGGCCGGTGGCGCGCAACCGGTAGCCGACGTGCACCCGTACGGCCGCCTCGGCCAGGTCGACGCGGACCTCGTCCACCTCGATCAGCTCGCCGAGCCAGCGCTGCAACGCGCTGCGGGCCTGCAACTCGGCGGCCCCCACCACCGCCTCGTCGACGGGGGCGAAGAGAAGTTGGCCGAGACCGGTGCCGAAGTCCGGCCGGTTGACCCGTTCACCCGGCGCGGTGAACAGGACCGCCTCCACCAGGTCGGCGACGTGCCGCTCCGGGCCGGCCAGCCCGGAGCGGCCCCGGTTGTCGGGGCGCCACGGAAAGGCCGGGTACGTCACGTCGCCACCGCCCTCACCTGGAACCCGGCCACCGTGGGCGGTCCCTGCGGGATGCCCTCGGCGCTCACGGCCAGCCCGACGCTGGTGGCGAGCATCGCCGGCTGGCCGTTGACCAGCACCCGGGCGGCCGGGGTGGTCCACTGGATTCGCACGCACGGCTGGGGCTTGGTGCCGGCGCCGACCGGCACCTGGAACGGGCAGCCGCCGACCGGGTACGCGTCGGCGGCGGTGACCACCGGCATCCCGCCGACCAGCACCCGGGAGTTGCCGGTCTGCGCGGTGACCGGCCCGGCGTGCGGGCAGGAGACGACGGCGGCGACGTGCAGCAGCGGGCCGGGCATCACGTCACCGTCAGCGCGGTCTGGTTGACGGCCACGGTCGGCCCGACCAGCGTGATCGAGGCGCCCTTGCCGTTGGAGATGACGATCCCGGTGTCGTTGATCGAGATCATCGCCCCGGTCAGCGTCTTGAGCAGGATGCCGCCGGCCGGGCCGGGCGCGTCCGAGATCATCAGGGTGGCCTGGCCGGGCGTCTGCAACACGATCGGCGGGGTGGGCGGCGGGGCGGCGGCCACCAGCGCGGGAATCTCCGCCTTCGAGCCGTACCAGCAGCCGGTCCAGATCGGGTGGTCGGCGTCGCCCTGCTCGAACTCCACCCACACGCCGGTGCCGGGCAGCGGCACCGTGAACACGCCGGCCTGGATGCCGGCGAGCGGGAAACAGGGCATCGCCCAGCTCGACGGGGGCAGCGTGACGTCCGGGACGGTCACCTGGATGCGGCCCTGCTGCAACGGGTCGATGTGGTTCACCACCGTGCCGCGATACTTGCCGTAGTACCTGGTCGTCATGCCTGTGCCCTCCCGGAGGTGGAGATGTGGGCGTTGCGGCCGAGGGTGAAACGCTGCTTCACCTCGCCCGCCTTGACGGTCGTGGTCACGCTCTTCACCACGTACTCGCCGTCGTAGGCGCGCCCGGCGCCGCGCACCCCGACCAGTCGCCGGCACTGCAACAGCCGGCCGTAGCGCAGCACGTCCAGCGAGCCGGAGCCGGTGACGACGTTCGCCGACTGGGCGGCGCGGGCCAGGCCCCGGGCGAGGGTCTGCACCACGTCCATCCGGGCGGTGGCGTCGTCGGTGCCGCTCGCGTTCGACCGGCCGACGTTCATCCGCCGGTACGACAGCGGGATCGGGATCCGGCGGCCCAGCGGCGGGTTCAGCGGGGTGACGTCGGGCACCGGGAGCACGATCGGCACCCGGACCTGCTCCGGGAAGATGGTGAGCAGGTAGAGGCTCTTCTGCACCCCGTCGAACGAGAACGACAGCGACTCCACGTTGGACCCGGCGTCGGCGTTCACGGTCAGCGCCGGCTGGGGCTGGCCCGCGCGGACCTCCGGCCCCCAGTAGGCGGTGTTCATGCCGGGCGTGGGCCCCGGCTCGACGTAGAAGGTGTAGCCGACCTCGTCGGCCAGTTGCGACACGTACGCGAAGGTGGTGCCGCGTACCGCCGGGATCCGCTGGATCGGGTTCGGCGCGAAGACCAGCACGCTGGGCACCAGCATCGGCATCACCCCGTACGCGGCGAACGGGGCCAGCAGGGTCAGCACCCGGGCCTCCGCCGGCATCGGCATCGGCAGGTCCGACAGGTCGATCAGGTCCATCATCTGGCTCACGTCGACGCCGGTGAGGGTGAGCGTGGACGCCCCGGCGTCGTTGCTGCTGGCCACGTCGTGCCGGGTGACGACCCCGTCCGAGAGCACCTGCGGCCGGCCGTCGAGGTGCAGCACCAGCAGCACCCGCGTCGGCGGGTCGAGGCTGCCGTCGGCGAGCATCCGTTCCACCAGCGAGCCCCGGCCCAGGGCGAAACGCAGCTGGAACCCGGAACGCTGCCCGGCGTTCTGGGTGACCTGCGCCTCCTGCAACGCCTCCACCAGCCCGTACGGGGCGGGGCGGAACGTCAGCGGCCCGACCAGCAGTTGCAGGCGTACGCCCCTAGACATCGCCGCCTCCCGGGAAGCCCTCGGGCAGCGCCACCCGCACCACCCGGCCCGGCTGCTCCAGCTCGGCCGGATCGAAGGCGCCGTTGGCGTCGCAGAGCTGCCAGAAGGCGGTCGGGTCGCCGACGGTACGGGCGGCCAGCAGGTCGACCCGGTCACCGTCGGCGACCTGTTCCCAGCCGGCGGTGGCGAGCCGCTCGGCGGGCGGCACGAACCGGCGGCGCAGGTGGACCATCTCCTGGCCGGTGTCGGGGTCCACGGTGACCGTGGTGCCGACGCCCGCGTACCGGCTCTGCGGGGGGATCGCCCCGGGCGACGGCTCGCCGACGCCGCCGGTGCCGGTGGCGGCGAAGAGGGTCTCCGCGACGCGGCTGTGGGCGGCCACCAGGGCCGGGTCGGTGTCGTTCGGCCCGTTCACGGCAGCCGGTCGATTCCGAGGTCGCCCAGCCGGCCGCCGCGGGCCCGGCCGGCGAGCTGTTCGAGCTGCTGGTGGGCGGCCATGGCGAGGCCGCCGGCCCGCCCGGCGGTGCCCACGTCGTTGACGGTCAGCACCCGCAGACCCAGCCGGATCTTGGCGCGGATCGGGTTCAGCATGGGGTCGAACGCCTCCTCCGTGATGGTCAGTTCGGTGATGCGTACGGGCCAGAGCCGGCGTCGCCCGAAGGCCAGCAGCAGCAGCGGAGCCGGCGGGGGTACGACCTCCAGGGTTCCGGCGGCCAGCAGCGCGGCGGCGTCCTGCACGGCGGCGAGGCTCGGGTAGGCCAGTGATTCCAGGGCGGCGAGCTGCGCGGTCAGGCCGAGTTCGGTGACGTCCCGTTCGGCGAGCTGGTCGGCGGCGTCGAGTTCGGCCTCCAGGGTGAGGGTCTGCACGGGTGGGCCGGTGATCCGCAGCGCCTCGCCCTTCGCGCCGCCCTCCGCGCCGCCGGTCTTGAGCTGGAAGCCCCGGGTCAGCGCGTCCGGGTTGTACTGGAGGGTGATCACGCGCCGGGTCCGGCCGCTGTCCGGGTCGAGGACGACCAGGCCGGCGCGGAGCAGGCGGGGGCTGAGCGGGCTGGTCACGGGGTGCCTCCTGCGGTGGTGCGCCGCCAGCGGATCCGCTCGGCGACGGCGCGGGTGATCCGTCCGGTCAGCAGCTGCGGGGTGAGCCCGTCGAAGGTGAGTCGCGCGTCGGTGAGGTCGGTGATCCGGATCTGCCCGGTGGACACGCCGACGGAGTCGAAGAGCAGGTTCATCCGGGCCACGGTGGCGCGCTCCAGCGCGATCGGGCGCAGTGCGCCGGGGCGGCCAGCCCCACCGGCGGCGCGCCGCATCCCGCCGCCGACGGTGAGGTGGAGCAGCGCGTCGGGGGCCAGCACGATCTCGTTGCTCCCGCCGAGCGGCAGGGTGATCTCGCGCGGGTTGTCGATCGAGAGGTCCACGTCGACGTTGCGGATGTCCAGCCGGCCCGGCGGGTCGGTCGAGGGCTCGTCGTCGCCGAGGTCGGCGATGGTGTGCAACAGGTCGTCGCGGGATCCGGGGGGCGGCCGCAGCAGCCGGTTGAGCCGCACGAGGTGTGCGGTGCGGGCCTGTTCCACCTCGCCGGTGGTGAGCTGCCAGCGCAGCACGTCGATGTCGGTGTCCGGCGGCGGCGCCCCCTCCGGCGCCATGGCGGGCACGTGCACCCGGTAGACGAGGGCGTTTCCCTCGACGACGAACCGGCCCGGTGTCCACCACGGCAGGGCCCCGGTGAGCCGCCGGTGGTCCACCGCGCCGTCGCGCAGGGCCAGCCGAACCTCCCAGGTCCGGGTGCCCCAGAGGAAACCGTCGTGGGCGACGTCGAAGTCGACGTGCCCGTTGAGGCTGTCGATGACCTCGCTCAGGTTGTAGGTGTCGAGGATCCGCAGCAGCGCGTCCCACTGGGACGCCATGGCGGCCCGCCGTCGGGCGCTGGTGGTCCGGGTCGGCGCGGCCGGGGCCGCACCGCCGAGCAGCGTCGCCAGGTCCAGGCTGAAGGTGGCGTTGCGGATGTCCAGCGACGGCAGTTCCCCGCCGCCGGTGCTCAGGTCGTGCGTGATGTCGCCGAGGAGGGCCTGCTCGACGAAGATGTGCAGCCCGAGACCGGTGTCGGTGAAGGTCAGGCCGGTGGCCTCGCCCCCGCGTACGGAGACGCGGCGGCTGGGAGCGGTGGTGCTGTCCGGGGCCGTCGGATCCTGTTCGTAGCCGATCGAGGTGAACCGCAGCCCGTACTCGGGCCGGCCGGCCGGCGCGCCGAGGAACCGCAGCTCCCGGCGGGCGTCGGCGGTGACCTGCGCCCGGATCCCGGTGAGGGAGGGATCGGCCAGTTTGAGCCGCAGACCGCCGTGGTCGAGGAAGTCGACGGTCAGTCCGGCGGCGGCGAAGTCGGCCGAGCCGCCGGAGAGGAAGGTGCCGATGTCGAAGCCGACGCGGGCGGCGTCGATCGCCCCGATGTTCAGGCCGCCGAGGATCCGCATGCCGGCTGCCGTCCGGGTCGCCTCCACGAGGAAGCCCTCCTGGCCCGCCGCGGGACGCAGCCGCAGTTCCCCGAGGACGGCCTCGATCTCCGGGCTGAGCCGGATGGTGTTGCCGTCGTGCAGGTCGACCAGCAGGCCGCTGGCCCGGGTCTGCTGCACCACCAGCTCGCGCAGCAGCAGCCGGCGGAACCGGCCGCCGGGGGTGCCGGCCGGGTGCAGGTCGACCCGGGCCCGCGCGGTGACGCCCAGCAGCGTGATCGCCCCCTCGCCCGGGCGGATCCGCAGGCCGAGGGATTCGCCCTGCCAGTCGAGGGCGTCCACGGAGACGCTGGCGAGACTGAGTCCCGGCTGGCCGTCCGGGCCGATCTCGATGCGGTCCGGGCCGATGCTGATGAGTCCGGTGTCCAGGCCCTGGATGCCGACGTGCTGGGTGTGCTCGCCCGGCCGGGGGCCGACGCCGAGGTGGCCCTCGCCGCCGACGACCCGGGCCTGCACCCGCCCGCCGCGGCCGAAGGCGAGGGTGAGCTGCGCGGCCCACAGCGCGCCGTCGACGTGCAGCGCGTCGCTGACCCGGCCGGCGATCTCCAGGCGGGTGGCGCCCGTGGTGAGCCGGCCGGCGGTCAGCCCGGCCGCCCGCGACCAGCGCAGGCCACGCAGGTCCACGTCGAGGATCTCCAACGGCGGCAGGTCGGGTTCCCCGGCGGGCACCGGCTCCGCGCGGCCGAGGCCGACGTCGAGCGTCGGATCGCGGTAGCGCAGGTCGCGGCCGGTGACCCGGTCGATGCGCAGCCGTTGCACGTGCAGCTCGGCGGTGGACGGGACGACCCGCCCGGCGGCGTCGCGTCCCTCGGGGGTGCTGTCCCAGCGGCCGCTGACGGTCAGCCCGTCCAGCACGGTCGGCCCGCGTGAGACGATCCGGCCGTCGCCGGCCCGCCAGTCGATCGCGCCGAGCTCGACGCGGGCCGGACCGACGTCCTCGAAGCGCAGCCCGCCGGCCCGTTCGGTGACGATCCTGCCGCCCAGTCCGGCCCGGCGCACGGTGACCGCCCCGTCGGGCGTACGCACGGTGGTGTCGGTGAGCGTGAGCCCGTCGAGCTGGATCCGCTGGCTGTCGGTGGGGTCGCTGACGATCCGGCCGGTGGCGGGGTCGACCTGGTGCGCGCCGGCCCGGATCAGGTCGACGGTGACCGCGGCGGCGCCCGGGCCGGCCGGCTGGCCGTCGAGCGTGCCGGTGATCGTGGTCGGCGGGCCCTGCAACGCGCGGGAGAGCACGCTGAACCGCAGCTGGTCGATCTGGCCGACGGTGAGCCGGCCGGCGTAGGTCAGCTCCGCGCCGGTGAGGTCCACGTCGAGGTCGCGCAGCCGGACGCCGACCAGCGAACCGGAGACCACCTCGACGGAGTAGCCGGGCGCCGGGTCGGTGACGTCCATGCCGATCTGGTCGGCGTCGATCCGGTCGATGACCATGCTGCGGACGAGTGCGCCGCGCACCTGCCGGCCGGCGGCCGTGGGACCGGTGCGTACCCGTACGTCGAGGCTCATCCGGCCGATCCGGGTGCTGCCCCGGGAGTGGAGGCTGCGGCCCGGGGAGTGGAAGCCGACCCCGGCCAGTTCGGTCTGCTCCACCACCAGGTCGGGCAGGCGCAGGTCGTCGCCGTCGGGCAGCACCCGGCCGTGGATGGCCTCGCCGGGTCGGCCGTCGGCGCGGGTGGGCGCGGTGAAGGCGATCCGGCGGGCCTCGGCGCCGGGGCCGGAGAGGCCGGTGACGGTCAGGTCGCCGACGCCGAAACCGACCGCGGTACGGCCCGCCGGCAGCCCCTGCGCGGCGGCCGCGCCGGCCAACTCGGCGGGGAGCGCTCCGCCGCCCGTGACGTCGAGATCGGCGCGAACCCGCAGCCGGTGCGCCTCGATCCGCTCGACGTGTGTGGCGCCGCTGTGCAGGTCGGTGGCGGTGACCTCGGCCAGCCGCAGTTCCGCGCCGAGCGTGTCCGGGGCCAGCGTGGCACTCAGCCCGGTGGCGGTCAGCCCGCCGACCGACAGGCCGAAGTACCGGCGGGCCCGTTCCCGCAGCTCCTGGAGTTCCCGCTCCTGTGCGGCGGTGCGGTGTCGGGGCAGGTACCTCCCGGTCGCGTCGACCGGTTCGGCGGGCAGCGACTCCAGGGTCCGGAGCCGGTCGAGGTCGGTCAGCCAGCGGGTCAGCTCGGCCCGCCGGGCAGCCCAGCGCGGCTCGTCGGGCAGAGCCCTCAACTGCTCGGCGACCTGCTCACGGGTGGGTAGGTCCGTCGCGGTGATCCGCAGGGCCGGCTCCCCGGCGGGGCCGGGCAGCAGCCGTACGCCGGCGACGCTGGCCGACGCGGTGCTGGCGCGGGCCACGGCGGCGGGGTCGGCGGGGGTACGGTCGCGGCGGAACCGGTCGATCAGCTCGTCGTCGGGGAGGTACTCCCCGGACCGGGAAGGCAGCGACCCCTCGGCGTGGATCGGGTCGATCTCCAGACCGGCCGCCTCGACGCGGCCGGTCAGTCCGGTCACCCGGATGCCGCCGACGTCGACGGTGCCGCCAGCGGACCGGCGCAGCTGGTCGGAGAGGCCGATCAGCCGTCGCCGTTCCGCCTCGGTCAGCGAGTCGGCGTGCCAGCGGTGCCGGGCCTCCAGCGCGTGCAGTTCCCGCTCCAGCGGCTCCAGCGCGGTGAGTTCGGTGGTGACGGCCGCCAGCCGCTGGTCCAGCGCGGCGCGCTCCGGCCCGGCGGCCCGGCCGAGCCGCTCCCGCAGCGACCGCTGCTCGGCGCGCAGCCGGGCCGGCAGGCTGTTGCCGAGGCCGATGAGGGTGCGGCCGACCTCGATCCGGCCGATCTGCTGCATGCCGGCGAAGGAGAGCCCCTCGGCGGTGGCGCTGGCGAAGCTGACCTGGAGCGAGTGCAGCATGGCGACGGCGTCGGTGGCCCGCTCGCCCACCGTGCGCGGTGGCCGGAACACCCCGTCGGTGAGCAGGCCGAGGGTGGCGTTGGCCAGCGGTGTGAACAGCTCCCCGGCGGTCAGCGAGGTGAACTGCCGGGCCAGGAAGGGTGCGCCGGCCGTGTACGGGGCGAGCAACGCGTCGCTGATCTTCGACAGGAACGGCAGCCCGCCGTAGAACGAGATGACGTTGTGCAGCAGGTGGATCAGCGGGTCGATCAGCGGGATGCCGATCCAGCCCCGCCGGCCCGGTTCGGTGACGTCCTCCCGGCCGGTCGCCCCGGTCCGGAAGAACAGCCTGGACAGGCCGAACCTGGTCAGCCCGAGCAGCCCGCCCGGCAGGGAATCGCCGGCGTACACGACGTCGGAGACGCTGAGCCCGCCCACCCCGGCCTGCGCGCCGACCGGCCGCTCGTAGCCCCGGTCGGAGAAGGACGCCACGACGTCCAGGTCGGTGAGGGTGACCCGGCCGGTACGCAGGGAACTGCCGGTGAACGTCCGGTTGAACCCGTCGAGCTCCAGGCGGGGCAGCCGGATGCGCAGGATGCCCTGCCGGGCGTCGACCGACATCGACAGCCGGTTGGTGTGCTCGCGGTCGGTGTCGCGCAGCCGGGCGCCGCCCAGGTCGCCGCTGATCCACTGCGCGTCGTGCAGGTCGAACTCGCGGAGCGTCACCTCCCGGGTGAACAGGCTCAGGCCGGTACGGCTGAGGAAGAGCAGCTTCAGCCCGACCGCGACCAGCCGGGCCAGGTCACCGACGACGGTCGGGGCGTCGTCGGTGCGCAGCGTCTCCGGGTCGAAGGAGGGTCGGCGTTCGGGGTGGTGCAGGCGCAGCTCGTCGACGAGGGTGGCCAGCCCGGGGACCCGGTCGGCACGCACGTCGCGGGAGCGCAGGAACACCCAACGGCGGTCGTCGAGGGCGTACAGCTGGACGATCAGCGAGCGCAGCTCGGTGGCGCGGTCGGCCCGCCACAGGCGGTCGTCGCGCAGCCGGTCGCGGAGCTGGTCGCGGGCCTCGACGCGGCGGGGCCCGGAGATCGCGGTGACCGCCAGGGAGGCCCGCATCTGCGGCGTCATCGCCGAGCGCAGCCGGGCCCACCGGTCGGGATCCTCCGCCTCCAAGCGGGCCTGGTCGGCGACCGGCAGGTTACGCACCAACTGGAAGGCCAGCCACGCCTCCCGGGGGTTCACCGCCCAGTCGGTCAGGCCGATGGCGAGCAGCTGGCGGGCCTGCCGTTCCAGGTGGGCGGGGTCGCGCAGGGCGAGCAGGTCCAGCAGCTCGGCCCGCCACATCTCGTGGGTGAGGTACGCGTCGGGCAGCGCGTCGAGGATGCGGTCCAGGTCGCGCAGCGCGTCGAGGCGGTGCACGGCGGTCCGCAGGGCCTCCCGGCCCGAGGCCGTCGCCGTGCCGGTCGGGTGCTGGTACCCGATCAACCGGCGGACCAGTTCCACGGACGTGACGCCGTCCAGGCCGTGCCGCACCACCCGGTGGATGTCGGCGACGATGGCGTCCGCGTCGACCTGTCCGGCGCTGCGGCGGGCCCGGTCCAGGGGCTCGGCGAGGCTGCCGACGCCCGCGTACCGGCCGGAGAGGACGTCCTCGGCGGGGATGTTCTCCTCCAGCCGCGCGAACCAGTGGCCCTGTTCCCGCCGCCGCCACCGGTCCTGGGCGGCCAGCGGCAGGCTGCGCACCAGCAGGTACGCGAAGCGGGCCTCGTGGTCACGCACCGCCCAGTCGAAGACCCCGTACGACAACAGCCCCTCGATCCGGGTGAGGTTCTGGTGTTCCTCCCGGGCGGCGAGTACGACGAGCAGCCGGGGGCCGAGGGGCGCCCCGACCCGTTTCTCCTCCCACGGCAGCTCTCCCAGCAGGGCGTCGATCCGGCCGGCCTCGTCGAGCCGGTGGACCACGTGGCGCAGCCGGGTGCCCGGCTCGGGCGGGCCGGCGGTGGCGGTGCCGGCCGGGTCGCCGGCGGTGGGTGGGGCCGGCGCCAGCCCCGCCAGCAGTTCCAGCGCCTGGCGGCCCTGCCGCTGGCCGATCAGCCGCTCGACGCGGCGCAGCTGGTCACGCAGCCCGGTGTCCTGGTCCAGGCGGCCGGCCTCGGCGTCGGTCCCGCCGAGCGCCGCGATCTGCTCGCGCAGGGCGTCGGCGTCGGTGCCGCGCGGCGGCGTCCCGGTCAGCAGCTCCCGGAAGTGCGCCTTGCGGTCGCCGGTGAGCAGTTCCCGCAGGACGCTGGTGCGCAGGGCGCGCAGCACGTCCAGCGCGGTGCGCCGCTCGACGGGGCCCAGCCCCGCGGTGTCCAGCCCGTGCACGTTGCCGGCGTCCAGCTCGCGCAGCAGGTAGGGCGTCTGCCCGCCGAGGGCGGCGAGGGCGGCGCGCGGGTAGAGGTGGTGGTGGCCGTCGTCGAGGGTGCGGCCCAGGTCGGTGCGTCGGGGCGCGGGCAGGCTGTGCACCAGGCTGCGGGCGACCAGGAAGGGCAGCGTGTCCAGCACCCGCAGGCAGCCGCGTACGTCGTCGCCGGAGACCCACAGGCCGTCGAGGAGGTCGATGATCCGGGCCCGCTCGGCCCGGTGGCGGCGGTCGACGAGGTCGCTGAGCCGTGCCTCCAGCGGCCCGGTCCCGGCCTCCCCGGCCTCGGTGCCGGGGGCCGGTCCGGGGCGGGGCGCGGTGGCGACGGCGCCGGTGTCGGC
>NZ_JBEZMR010000020.1:0-119531 GCF_040652795.1 Micromonospora sp. NPDC048170 | reverse complement strand
GGCGGGGCGGCGCGGCATGAACGCGCGGGGCGGCGCGGCAGGGAGGAGAGGAGAGGGTGGGGTGGGTTAGATGGTGCAGTTGATGAGGATGGGTTCGGGGTGGAGGGTCACGCCGAAGCGGTGGTGGACGCCGTCGCGGATCTCGCGGGCCAGCTCGACGAGCGACGCCGTGCTGGCGGTGCCGCTGCGGTTGGTCA
Organism: Micromonospora sp. NPDC048170; assembly: GCF_040652795.1. Taxonomy (NCBI): domain Bacteria; kingdom Bacillati; phylum Actinomycetota; class Actinomycetes; order Micromonosporales; family Micromonosporaceae; genus Micromonospora; species Micromonospora sp. NPDC048170. Next base: position 119,334 of record NZ_JBEZMR010000020.1, on the reverse strand, counting down.
GGGCGAGGGTGTGCTTGCTGGAGATGGCGACGCCCTCCGGCCCCGGGTGGCCCTTGCCGAAGCCGGCCTTGTCGATCAGCCAGGCGGCGCTGACCTTCACCACGTCACCCGCGCCCGGCCAGGCTGGCGGCTCGCCGATGTCGGCGGCGCGCTCCCGCAGCAGCTCGTACGCGGCCGCGTCGAGCACGGGGTTGGTGAAGAACGAGCCGACCGACCGGGTATCCGGGTCGGCCGCGTCGAGCACCATGCCCTTGCCGGCGCGTAGCCGCAGGACCGTGGCCCGGGCGTCGGCCAGTGGCACCCGTTCCCCCACCTGCACGCCGAGCGCCCGGGCCAGTTCCGCGTAGCGCACGGGGCCGGACAGCGGTGAGCGGGCGAGCCGGAAGTCGACGGAGAGCACCACCCAGCGGTCGCTGTACTTGAAGATGCTGGACCGGTACGCGAAGCCGCAGTCGTCGGCGGCGATCCGTGCGTCGGTCCCCTCGACCCGGTCGTGGACCTGGACGCCGGTGATGGTCTCGGCGACCTCCTGCCCGTACGCGCCGACGTTCTGGATGGGGGTGGCGCCGGTCGAGCCGGGGATGCCGGAGAGGCACTCCAGGCCGGACCAGCCGTTGGCCACAGTGGCGGCGACCAGGTCGTCCCAGGGCTCGCCGGCCTCGACGCGTACGGTGACGGTGTCGGCGTCCTCGGCGACCACCCGCAGGCCCCGGGAGCGCACCAGGACCACGGTGCCGGGGAAGCCGGCGTCCCCGATCACGACGTTGCTGCCCCCGGCGAGGATCAGGACCTGCTCGTCCCGTTCGGCCGCCTCCCGTACCGCCCGGACGATCCTGTCGGCGTCCGTGCCGGCGACGACGCGTCCGGCCGGGCCGCCCAGGCGCAACGTGGTGTATCGCGCCAGTTCGCATGTCGTGGCGGGTTCGGTGCCGGTTGTCGGCTGGGCGTAGACGTCTGACACGCCTTTCACCCTAGGCTGAGGGGTAGCCGCGGCGCCCACTGGTGGCCCGGTCACCCCCGGGAGGATGGCGATGAGCAGACTGCACGGCACGAAGGACTTCTGGATGGGAGCGCTCCGGACGGAGGGCCCGGCGTTCGCCGCCGCCGCGGCCGAGGCGCCGCCGGAGACACCGGTGCTGTCCTGTCCCGGCTGGACCGTCGCCGACCTGACCCTGCACCTGGCCTCCCTCTACCGCTGGGTGCACTCGTTCGCGGGTGCGGGCGCGGCCACCCCGCCGCCTGGCCGGCCCGAACCGGTGGCGCCGGAGCCGGGCGTCGCCCCGCTCCAGCTCTGGCAGCAGGCGTACGACCAGCTGATGACCCTCTTCGACGGCCTCGACCCGGAGGCTCCGGCCTGGAACTGGGCGCCGCAGCCGAAGAAGGCAGGTTTCTGGCCCCGCCGGATGGCGCACGAGACGGCGGTGCACCGCTGGGACGCCCAGCTCGCCATCGCGGCGGGCGAGCCGGTCGAGGCGAAGCTCGCCGCCGACGGGGTGAGCGAGATCCTGGACACCTGGCTGCCGGCCGGTCGGCGCCGCACCGCCGGCCAGTGGCGCGGGGTGGTGCAGTTGTCGGCCGTCGACGCCGCCCAGGAGTGGTTCCTGCGGCTGCGCGGCGAGGGCGTGGCCCTGCTCGACACCGCCACCATCCTGGATCACGACGACCACCATGCCCGGGCGCAGGTCAGCGGCACCGCGAGCGACCTGCTGCTGGCGCTGTGGGGCCGGGTCGGCCTCGACACGCTGGACGTGGCCGGCGACCGCACCCTGCTGGAGGGCCTCCGCGTCGGCTGATCCGCCGCCGCGCGGAGCCGGTCCGGAGGGCTCAGCCCCGTCCCACCGCACGCCCGACGAGAGTGGCCGCCCGATGTGGGCGGCCACTCTCGTCGCGTTCGTGCCCCTCTCCGGGTAGCGGCAGGCCCTCTCGGGTAGCGGCAGGCCCTCTCGAGTAGCAACGGAGAGCGCTCTCTTGACAGCGGCGGACCTCAGCCACCACCCTGTCGTGAGAGCGCTCTCTCAGCTCTGCTCCGCCACCTGCCTCACCACCTCAGACGACCTGAGAGGGGTCCGATCGAAATGGGTGTCTTTCCGCGCCGCCGCCTGGCGGCGGTGGCCCTCGTCGCCGCCACCGCGCTCTTCGCCACCGCCGGCTGCGCCGGCGACGAACCCGCCGAGGACGGCAAGATCACGTTGACCGTGGACGTGTTCAGCCAGTTCGGCTACGAAGAGCTCTACAAGGAATACATGGCCAGCCACCCGGACGTGAAGATCGTCGAGCGTGGCACGGGCACCAACCTCGACGACTACTCGCCGAAGCTGACCCAGTGGCTCGCCGCCGGCAAGGGCGCGGGCGACGTCGTCGCCATCGAAGAGGGGTTGATGGTCGAGTACAAGGCCAACCCCGACAACTTCGTCAACCTGCTCGACCACGGCGGGGCCGAACTCCAGGGCAACTTCCTGGAGTGGAAGTGGAAGGGCGGCACGACGCCGGACGGCAAACTGATCGGCCTGGGCACCGACGTCGGCGGCATGGCGATGTGCTACCGCACGGACCTGTTCGCCAAGGCCGGCCTGCCCACCGACCGCGAGGCGGTGTCGAAGCTCTGGCCGACCTGGCAGGACTACATCAGGGTCGGGGAGCAGTTCACGGCGAAGAACACCGGCGCCGCGTTCCTGGACGCCGCGACGAACATCTTCAACACGATCGTGCTCCAGACGGCCGGCAACGCGCAGGGCTACCACTACTACGACCCCAGCGGCAACGTGGTGGTGGACAGCAACCCGGCCGTCCGGCAGGCCTGGGACACCACGATGGACATCGTCGACTCGGGCCTCTCCGGCAGGTACGGCTCCTGGTCCGAGGAGTGGGTGTCGGCCTTCAAGCAGGCCAAGTTCGCCACCATCGCCTGCCCGGCCTGGATGACCGGCGTCATCGAGGGCAACGCCGGCGCCGAGGCCAAGGGCAAGTGGGACATCGCCCGGGTGCCCGGCAACGGCGGCAACTGGGGCGGATCGTGGCTCGCCGTGCCGACCCAGAGCAAGCACCGGGCCGAGGCGATCGAGCTGGCGAAGTTCCTGACCAGCGCCAAGGGCCAGATCGGGGCGTTCAAGGCCAAGGGCCCGCTGCCCTCCTCGCCGCAGGCGCTGGCCGACCCCGCGATCGTCGACGCCAGGAACGCGTACTTCTCCGACGCCCCCGTCGGGCAGATCTTCGGCGAGGGCGCCAAGACCCTCAAGCCCGTCTACATGGGCCCGAAGAACCAGGCCGTACGCACCGAGGTCGAGAACGCCGTCCGGACGGTGGAACTGGGACAGCGCAGCCCCGAGCAGGGCTGGACGGACGCGGTCAACAACGCGAAGAAGGCCGCCGCCAAGTAGCCCGAGCGAGGGAGTGCGGGCGGGAGGCTGCCGGGGGCGCCGATCCCGCCCGTACCCGGGAGAAAGGAGTGGTCCGGGCATGACCGTCCAGCTCGACGCGCGCCCGCCGGTCGCACCGGCACCCCGCACCGGCCGGCGTCCGCCGGGGATGCGGTTCAGCCGCCTCGACACGAAGTACTCGCCCTACCTGTTCATCGCCCCGTTCTTCGTGCTCTTCGCGGTGTTCGGGGTGTATCCGCTGATCTACACCTTCTGGGTCTCCCTGCACGACTGGGACCTGCTCGGCAGCGACCACCCGTTCGTCGGCCTGGACAACTACGGCCGGCTGCTGGCCGACGCCGACTTCTGGCACGCCGTCGTGAACACCCTCGGCATCTTCGTCATCTCCACCGTCCCGCAGCTGCTGGCCGCGCTCTGGCTGGCCAACCTGCTCAACCGGCAACTGCGGGCCCGGACCACGTTCCGGATGGCGGTGCTGATCCCGAACATCACCTCGACCGCCGCGGTCGCGATCGTCTTCGGGGTGCTCTTCGGCCGCGAGTTCGGCATGGTCAACTGGCTGCTCGACCTCGTGGGCATCGACGCGATCGAGTGGAAGTCGAACCGGTTCGCGTCCTGGGTGGCCATCTCCGCCATGGTCGACTGGCGGTGGACCGGCTACAACGCGCTGATCTTCCTGGCCGCGATGCAGGCAATCCCGCGCGACCTGTACGAGTCGGCCGCCATCGACGGCGCCAACCGGGCCCGGCAGTTCTGGTCGATCACCGTGCCGCTGCTCAAGCCGACGATCATCTTCACCGTCATCATCTCCACCATCGGCGGGCTCCAACTCTTCACCGAGCCCCGGTTGTTCCACTCCGGAACCAACCCGATCCGGGGCGGAACGCTGCGGGAGTCGCAGACCGTGACCATGTACATGTTCGAGAACGCCTTCGCGCCCCACTACAACTTCGGCTACGGCTCGGCGGTGGCGTGGCTGCTCTTCGCGCTGATCGCGGTCGTCGCGGCGGTGAACGTACTGCTCCTGCGCCGGCTCGGCGGCACGCAGGCCCCCAAGGAGGACGCGAAGCAGAAGGGCGGAGCGCGATGACCCGCCTCTGGGCCGCCAGCCGGCTCACCTATGCCGCGCTGATCGCCGCCGGTTTGCTGTCGATCTTCCCGATCTACTGGATGTTCGTGGTGGCGAGCCGCTCCAACGACGCGATGGGCCAGCTGCCGCCCCCGGTCACCCCCGGCGGCAACTTCGGCGCGAACGTTTCCCGGCTGCTCGGCAACACCGACGCGTACTTCGTCACCGGGCTGGTCAACTCGGCGATCGTGGCGACCACGGTCACCGTCTCAGTGGTCTTCTTCTCCACGCTGGCCGGGTTCGCCTTCGCCAAGCTGCGGTTCCGGGGACGCAACGCGCTGCTCATGGTGATCATCGCGACGATGATGGTGCCCACCCAGCTCGGCGTCATCCCGCTCTACCTGCTGATGACGAAGCTGAACTGGAACGACCGGCTGCCGGCGGTGATCGTGCCGGCCCTGGTCACCGGCTTCGGGGTCTTCATGATGCGGCAGTACGCGGGCCAGGCCGTCAGCACCGAGTTGATCGAGGCGGCCCGGATGGACGGCTGCGGCACGGCACGGATCTACTGGAACGTCGTGCTGCCGGCGCTGCGCCCGGCCGCCGCCGTGCTGGGTCTACTCACGTTCATGACGACCTGGAACGACTTCCTCTGGCCGTACGCCGTCCTCAACGATCCGGAGAACCCGACCGTGCAACTGGCGTTGCGCGCCCTCTCCGACGGGTACTACACGGACATGTCCCAGGTCTTCACAGGTACGGCCATCGCCACCCTCCCGCTGTTGCTGGTCTTCGTCCTGTTCGGCCGCCAGATCATCGGCGGCATCATGGAAGGTGCGGTCAAGGCGTGAGCACTCTGCGATTCCCCGACGACTTCGTGTGGGGTGCGGCCACCGCCGCGTACCAGATCGAGGGCGCGGCCACCGACGACGGCCGCGGCCCGTCGATCTGGGACACCTTCAGCCGTACGCCGGGCAGGGTGCACCACGGGCACACCGGCGACGTGGCCTGCGACCACTACCACCGGTACGCCGACGACGTGGCGCTGATGGCGGAGCTGGGGCTGGGGGCGTACCGCTTCTCGGTGGCCTGGCCCCGCATCCAGCCGGACGGCACCGGCCCGGTCAACCCACGCGGCCTGGACTTCTACGACCGGCTGACCGACACGCTGCTGGCCCGGGGCATCGACCCGATCGTCACGCTCTACCACTGGGACCTGCCGCAGTCCCTCCAGGACCGGGGCGGCTGGACCAACCGGGAGACCGCCGAGCACTTCGCCACGTACGCCACGGCGGTGCACGCCCGGCTCGGCGACCGGGTGCGCACCTGGACCACGCTCAACGAGCCGTGGTGCTCGGCCTACCTCGGTTACGGAAACGGGGTGCACGCCCCCGGCGAGCGGGACCCGGGCGCGGCCTTCGCCGCCGTACACCATCTGTTGCTCGGTCACGGCCTGGCGGCCCGCGCGCTGCGGGCGGCCGGTGCGGACACCGTCGGGATCACCCTCAATCCGGCCGACGTACGCGCGGCCGACGCGGACAGCGCCGCCGACGCGGCGGCGGTTCGCCTGGTCGACGGCCTGCACAACCGGATCTTCCTCGACCCGCTGCTGCGGGCGGCCTACCCCGCCGACGTGCTGGAACACGTGGCCCGGATCGTCGAGCCGACGTTCGTGCGGGACGGCGACGAAAAGCTGATCGCCGCCCCGATCGACCTGCTCGGGGTCAACTACTACGCGCCCACCTACGTCGCCGGCCGGCCGGACGGCGCGGGCGGCAGCGCGTACCCGGGCACCGACGGCGCGGTGGAGTTCCTCCCGCCGGTCGGACCGCTGACCGACATGGGGTGGATGATCGAGCCGGCCGGGCTGACCCGGCTGCTGGAACGGATCGCCACGGACTACCCCGGCGTGCCGTTGATGATCACCGAGAACGGGGCGGCGTTTCCCGACAAGGCCGGCAGTGACGTTCCGGACGGTGCCGGGCAGGTGGTGGACGCCGACCGGATCGCCTACCTCGACGGGCACCTGCGCGCCGCACACGAGGCGATCTCCCGCGGAGTGGATCTTCGCGGCTATCTCGTATGGTCGTTGTTGGACAACTTCGAGTGGGCCGAGGGCTACCGTCGACGGTTCGGCATCATCCACGTCGACTACCTGACGCAGCGACGCACACCGAAGTCCAGCGCCCGGTGGTACCAGGAGGTGATCTCCCGGAACGGGCTGTGACGAGGCGGTGGTAACGGGGATGACGACGGCGCAGCGGCCGACACTGGAGGCGGTGGCCCGGCTGGCGGGTGTCTCGCGGGCCACCGTGTCCCGGGTGGTGAACGGTTCCACGACCGTCGCCGAACCGATCCAGGAGGCGGTCCGCCAGGCGGTGGCCGAGCTGGGGTACGTGCCGAACCTGGCCGCGCGCAGCCTGGTCACCCAGCGGACCGACTCGGTCGCCCTGGTGTTGCCGGAGGCCGCCACCCGGGTCTTCTCCGACGACCAGGTCTTCCCCGGGATCATCCGCGGCGCGGCGCAGGAGCTGGAGGCCGCCGACAAGCAGCTCGTGCTGATGCTGGCCGGCTCGCCCGCCGGGCACGACCGGGTCGAGCGCTACACGACCGGGCGGCACGTCGACGGGGTGCTCTTCGCCTCGCTGCACGGCGAGGACCCGCTGCCCGGCCGGCTCGCCCGCCTGGGTATCCCGGTCGTGTGCAGCGGCCGGCCGCTCGACGGCGCCGACGTGCCCTACGTCGACGTCGACCACGTCGGCGGGGTGACCGCGGCGGTGCGGCACCTGCTCGACGGCGGGCGCCGCCGGATCGCCACCATCGCCGGCCCACAGGACATGGTGGCCGGCATCGAGCGGCTCACCGGCTACCGGAACACGGTCGCCGAGGCCGGGCTGCCGGAGCTGGTGGCGACGGGCGACTTCACCCGCGAGTCCGGGGCGACGGCGATGCGGCAGCTCCTCGCCGAGCACCCCGACCTGGACGCCGTCTTCGCCGCCTCCGACCTGATGGCCCACGCCGCCCTGCGGGCGCTGCGCGAGGCGGGGCGGCGGGTCCCGGACGACGTCGCGGTGATCGGCTTCGACGACATCGAGACGGCCGCCTACACCGAACCGCCGCTGACCACCGTCCGCCAGCCGATCGTGCAACTGGGCCGGCAGATGACCCGGCTGCTGCTGCGGCTGGCCGCCGGCGAGACGATCGAGCGGGCCGTGGTGCTCCCCACCGAGCTGGTCGTCCGCGAGTCGGCCTGAGGTGCGAGGAAGGGCACCTTGTCAACGCCTTCTGTATAGGAAGGCCCCTTCCTTACACCCCCGCCCGACGGGTGCCGGGCTTAATCCGTGGAGACGTGCAGCGGGCGCCGGTAGCGTCGCGCGGGTGACCGTGAACCTGATCCGCGTACCCGCCCTCTCCGACGTCGCCGAGTACGCGTACGCGGCCACGGTCGAGCCGCCCGCCCGGTTGGTGTTCACCGCCGGCGCCTGCCCGCTGGACGCCGAGGGGCGGACCGTCGCGCCGGGCGACCCCGCAGGCCAGGCCCGGCAGGTGATGGCCAACCTGGAGACCGCCCTCGCGGCGGCCGGCGCCCGGCTCACCGACGTCGTCAAGACCACGGTGTACGTGGCGTCGTCCCGCCAGGCCGACCTGGTGGCCGCCTGGGAGGTGGTCCGGGACGCGTTCGGCGGCCACGAGCCGTCCAGCACCCTGCTCGGGGTGGCCGTGCTCGGCTACGACGACCAGCTCGTCGAGGTCGAGGCCGTCGCCGCCGTACGCGGGGAGGCCTGACGTGCGGATCCGGACCGCCCACCCCGACGACGCGCCGGCCGTGGTGGCACTGCGCGCGCTGGTGCACCCCTACCTGGTACGCGGCGTCGAGTCGACCCGGAAGATGATCGCCCAGCCCCCGCCCAGCGAGCAGTGGACCGCGTACGTGGTCGAGGTGGACGACACGGTGGTCGGCTGGGTGTCGGCGTACCGCAACGACCGCACCTCGGAGCCGGACATCGGGGAGATCTCCATCCTGCACGTGCACCCCGGGCACCGGGGCCGGGGCGCCGGCACCGCGTTGCTGACCACCGCGCTGGAGCATCTCCGGGCCATCGGGGTGCGCCGGGTGCGCACCTGGGCGCTGCCCGAGTCGCTGCCGTTCGCCCGCCGGCACGGGTTCACCCCGAGCCGGGAGCTGCGCTTCTCGGCACTCGACCTGCGGCCGGCCCCGCCGATGCCCGAGCCGCCGCCGGGCGTACGGCTGCTCCCGCTGACCGACCTCGACCCGCGCCGGGTTTACCTGGTCAACCTGGCGGCGGCGGCCGACGAGCCGGAGGACGTGCCCGTCGACTCGATCAGCTACGAGAACTGGTACTCCGAGGTCTGGGACAACCTGGGCCTGGACCGCGCGGCCAGCACGGTGGCCGAGGCCGGCGGCGAGCTGGTGGCCCTCAGCCTCGTCAAGCGGGACGGCGACCGGATGTGGTCGGACTACACCGGCACGGTGCCGGCGCACCGGGGACGCGGGCTGGCCCGCCTGGTCAAGACGGCGGCGCTGCACCGGGCCGCAGCCGGCGGGATACGCGTCGCCTACACGTCGAACGACGAGGCGAACGCGCCGATGCTGGCGGTCAACGCACGGCTCGGCTACCGCCCGGTCGGGTCTAGCTGGTCCTGCCTGCGCGAGCTGCCCTGACGGCTCCGCTGACCGGCGGGTCGTGCGCACGGCGGCGGACTGCGCCGCGACGCGGTGCCGGGGCAGCCCGCCCGGTGCCGGGGCTGTCCGCCCGGTGCCGGGGCCGCCCGCCCGGCCCGTCCGCTCAGCCGACGTGGGGGCCCGCCTCCACCGGCGGGACCCCGGCGCGATCCTCCGTGATGGGCTGGCCGAGCGACCGGCGGGCCAGCAGGGTCGCCCCGGCGACGGCGGCAGGCATGATGAACACCGCGCCGAGCGGGATCAGGAAGCAGACGAAGACCGCCACCCCGAAGCCGAGCGTGGTGGGCCGGTCCGCCTTGAGGAGCGACCGCCGCTCCGGCAGCCGCATCCCGCGCCGGTAGAAGGGCGCCCCGACCAGCTCCATGGCGAGCAGCCAGCCGCCGACCGCCGCCCCGATCACCGGCACCACGGTCTGGCCGACCACCGGGATGAACCCGGCGGCGAAGAGCGGGATGCCGAAGAGCAGCGACAGGCCCACCAGCCGCACCGAGTCGGCGAGGCTCCGCCTCAGCGACGGCCAGAACGGCACGTCGACGGCGTTCGGCGTGCCGCCGAGGCGTTCCTCGACGCGTTCGGAGATCTTCTCGTAGAACGGATCGCCGATGACCAGGGTGACGGCCGTGAAGCTGACCACCGCGAGCAGGCCGCCGAGGCCGAGGAAGGCCAGCCCGGCGATCACCCGCACGAGGCTGCGCCAGGTGGCCGACCAGTCGTCGGCGAAAGGCGTGACCAGCGCGGCCAGGTCGTCGACGAAGTACGCCAGGGTGGCGAACGCGGCCACGAAGAGCGCACCCGAGATCAGCGCCGGTACGACGCCGAGCAGCATCAGCCCGGGGCTGCGGACGTAGAGGCCGAGGCCGCGCAGGAGCAGGCCGACTCCGCCGAAGAACCGGCTGGCGGCACCGGTCACGGGCGCGGCGATGCGGGGTGCGTTCACGACCGCAGAGCCTAGTTGCATCGGTGATGGGGGCGATCGCAGCCGCTCTACTGCCAGGTGGCGGTGTCGGGGTCGATGGCGTGGGCGCGTGCGCTGGCGTCGATGCTCTGACGGAACCACGTGGTGAGGCCGGCGCGGATGCCGTCGTAGTGGGCGGCGAATGCCGGATCGGCCTCGTACCTGCGGCCGAGACAGACCTGCATCTGCCTGGTGAGGGGAAAGTACGAGGAGAAGACCTCGCGGTGCCGCTCGACGAGTCGATTCGCCTCCGGGCTGCCGGGGGTGACCCCGGCGTCCATCGCGTCGCCGAGGGCACGGTCGAGGTCGGCAACGGTGTCGGCGACGGCCTGCCATTCCTCGGGACTGCGAGACGCTGAGCGTTCGGCGTACTGCTGCCATTGCGTCGTGTCTCCGTAGCGGTGACGGGCCTGGGCGTGCCGGTCCGGGTCCCACTGGGAGCCGAAGATCGCGGCCTGCTGCTCGACGGTCAGCAGCAGGCCGCGCTCGTGGGCGTCGATCATGCGATCCAGGCCGACGCTGAGTTGCTGGAGGCGGTCGATCCGTTGGGCAACCTGGGTGCGCTGCGCGCGTAGTGCGCCGGGCACGTCCGCGGTCGAGTCGTCCAGGATGGCCCGGATGCTGTCCAGGCCGAGGCCGATCTCCCGGTAGACGACGATGCGGTGCAGGCGTTCCAGATCGCCAGCGGTGTAGAGCCGGTATCCGGCAGCCGTGCGCAGCGACGGTCGCGCCAGACCGATGTCGTCCCAGTGGTGCAGCGCGCGGACCGTCACGCCCAGACGCGTCGAGACCTGGCCGACGGTCAGGCCATCGGCGTCGGTGGCATCAGGCATGCTCCTCATTGTCGCCGCGACCGGCGCCCGGTGGGGTGATCCCGATGGCTTCAAGGTTCCGCGCCTCCTGGCTGGCCGGGTCGAAGGGCTTCGCCGCGGTGAAGACGATCCGTGCGTTCTCGGGAGTGATCACCTCCACGTCGCGGGTGTTCCAGGGAGTGTCCCGCGGGCCGTCGACCGAGTTCGGGCGCAACGCACGACATGCCTCGACGAGGGGATCGATCTGGCTGAGCACGCCCGAGAAGCTGAAGCTCATCGCTGGTGGCTGCGCCGGAACGCTCTCCGTCGAGCGGAGGAGCACGTCCTGGAACGCCCACCGGCGCAGATGCACGAGCGTGCCGGGGATGCTGAACAGCTCGAAGAACCCGAGCCCACGAATCCAGAAGTCCACCGACGCCGCCAGGTCGCTCGTGGGGATCGTCACGAACGCGGGCATCGCATAGATGCCCCGGAACGGCTCCGGCGCCACCGCGTCCGGGCCGGGATCGGGCACGGGACTCATCTCAAAAGCGTCGTAGTAGTCACTCATGCACCCCACCCTGCGGCCTCCCGCAGCGTGAGGGTCAAGCCGCAACCCTGACGGTCCTACCGCTGGCAGCGACCAACGTCGTGGCCGGGGTACACCCGGTGGGCGTGACGCCGGCGGAGGCGGACCGCCGGCTGGGGACGGTCGAGCGGGCACGGCAGGATGGACGGGTGCGCGCGGCCAGGTTGATCTCGTTGGTGCTGCTGCTCCAGGCCCGGGAGACGATGACCGCGGCGGAGCTGGCGCGGGAGCTGGAGGTCTCCGAGCGGACCGTCTACCGCGACGTGCTGGCGCTCTCCGCCGCCGGGGTGCCGGTCTACGCCGACCGGGGCCGCGCCGGCGGCTACCGGCTGGTCGGCGGCTACCGGACCCGGCTCACCGGGCTGACCAGGGACGAGGCGGAGGCGCTCTTTCTGGCCGGGCTGCCCGGGCCGGCCGGTGACATGGGGCTCGCCGACGCGGTGGCATCGGCCGAGCTGAAGGTGCTGGCCGCGCTGCCGCCCGCGCTGCGCGACGCCCCGGCCCGCACCGGGCAGCGGTTCCACCTGGACGTGCCGGGCTGGTTCCGGGAGGTGGGGCCGCCGCCGTGGCTGACCGAACTGGCCGGCGCGGTCTGGCGGGACCGGGTGGTCGAGCTGCGCTACCGGCGCGGCGACCGCGAGGTGGCGCGCACCCTGCGGCCGTACGGGCTGGTGCTCAAGAACGGCGTCTGGTACCTGGTCGGACGGGTCGGCGACGACGTGCGCACCTACCGGGTGGACCGGGTCACCGGTGTCGGGGTGAGCGGGGAGACCTTCGACCGGGACGAGGGCTTCGACCTGGCCGGTCACTGGCGGGAGCAGGCCGAGGCGTTCCAGCGGGGCATGCTGCGGGAGCGGGCCACCGTCCGGCTCAGCCCCGCCGGCCTGCGCCGGCTCCGGCACCTGGCGGACGCCCCCTTCGCGTACGACGAGGCGGTCGCCGCCGCCGACGGGCCCGACGGGCAGGGCTGGGTGGTGACCCGGCTGCCCGTCGAGTCCGTCGACGTCGCGTACGAACAGTTGCTCGGGCTCGGCCCCGAGGCGGAGGTGCTCGACCCGCCCGAGTTGCGGGCGCGGCTGGCCGAGGCGGCCGAGCGGATGGCCCGCCGCTATGCCGGGCCGGGTCCCGAGCCGGGTCAGCGGTAGCCGATGTCGACGCCCCCGTCAGCCCTGTTGACGGCCCGGTCAGCGGTAGCCGGTTTCGTCGGCCGGCCGGCCGGGCTCCACCACCTCCGTGTAGTAGCGCGCCCAGTGCGGCCGGGTGCCGTCCAGGTCGGTGAAGCCGTACACCTGGGCCAGCCCGCCGCTGTCGAGCGACGCGCCGTTCCAGCGGGCCCGGTCCGGGTCGGCGGCGAGGGCCGCCACCGCGCGCCCGACCAGGGCCGGCGTCTCCGACATGACGAAGTGCGGTTCCTTGGCGGCGCCGTCGCGCCAGTTCTCCTCGGTGACCCCGTAGTGCTCCAGCATCGCCTCGGACCGCAGCCAGCCCGGGGTGAGCGCGACAGCGGTGCAGCCGTGCGGCTTCAGCTCGTGCGCCCAACTGAAGGCCAGCCGGTTCACCGAGACCTTGGCCAGGTCGTAGAAGACCGAGAGCCGGTAGTTGGCGTCGTTGTGTTCCCGCGTGCCGTCGCCGACCTCCACCACCAGGCCGCCGGGGCGGCGGATCAGCAGCGGCAGGGCGTGGTGGCTGGTGATGATGTGCGTGTCGATCGCCAGGCGCAGGCTGCGGAAGCCGGCCTCCAACGGCTGTTCCCAGACCGGCTTCTCCCAGGTGGTCAGGGGGTCGCCGCCCCAGATGTCGTTGACCAGCACGTCGAGGCGGCCCTGCTCGGCGTCGATCCGGGCGACCAGGTCGCGGACCTGCTCGGAGACGAGATGGTCGACCCGGACCGCGATGCCGGTGCCGCCGGCGGCGGTCACCAGTTCGGCGGTCTCCTCGATGGTCTCCGGCCGGTCCAGTTCGGAACGGCCGGCCCGGCTGCTGCGGCCGGTGGCGTAGACCGTGGCGCCGGCGGCACCGAGCTGGACCGCGATCTGCCGGCCGGCGCCCCGCGTCGCCCCGGCCACGAGCGCGATCTTCTCTGTCAGCGGTTTCGTCATGCCGGAAAGCCTGTCAGCGATACCTGACAACCGAAGTCCGGTTTCGGAAAGCCGTGCCGTCCGGCATGCTCGCCGACATGCACCTGCTGCTCTCCGGGATCGTCGGCTCCGTCGCGTACGGGCTGGCCGGGCCTGGCTCCGACGTCGACCGGATCGGCGTCTTCGTCGCGCCCACCGTCGCGTTCCACGGCCTGCGCCCGCCCCGCGAGTCGGTGGTGACCACCGACCCGGACATCACCCTGCACGAGGCGGCGAAGTGGTGCCGCCTCGCGTTGAGCGGCAACCCGACCGCCACCGAACTGGCCTGGCTGCCGGACGACTGCTACGAGACCCGGACGGAGTTCGGCGACCGGCTGATCGCCATCCGCTCGGCGTTCCTCAGCGCACCCCGCGTACGCGACGCCTATCTCGGGTATGCCGGCCAGCAGTTTCGCAAGCTGGAGTCCCGAAGCGACGGCACGTTCTCCGCCGACACCCGGCGGCGGACGGCCAAGCACGCCCGGCACCTGGCCCGCCTGGTGCACCAGGGCCGGCTGCTCTACGCCACCGGCGTACTGGAGATCCGGCTCGCCGACCCGGAGTGGTTCCGAAGGTTCGGCGAGCGGGTGGCCGGTGGCGACCTGGACGAGGCGCGCACGCTTCTCGCCGAAGCGGAACGGTACTTCGACCGCGTCCGCACGCCCCTGCCCGACCACCCTGACGAACCGACCGTGGAACGCTGGCTGCTCGCCCTCCGAGCCGCCCATCTCCCCACCCCGACCCCCGACCCGGGCCCCGCCCCCGGCCAGTCCTGGTAGGAATGTGCCTGACGGCTTCTCACGCGTTCCGCGAGCGTCGACGGCGGGAGGCACCTCGGGCAGGTTGAAGTCCATCCTGGCCTCGCCCGCTGTCAGGGCACGTTACTCGTTGAGGAAGGCGGATATCCGGCTGCGCAGGTCGGCGCGTTCGGTCCAGAGGACGCCGGGCCGGTCGTACACGTGCAGGGTGGCCCGGGGCAGCGCGGCCGCGAGCTGCTCGGCGACCTCGACCGGGTGCAGGTCGTCACCGGCGCAGCCGATCACCAGGGCCGGCGCGGTGACCGCGGCCAGCGCCCCGGCGTCGCGCAGCGGCGCCTGCTCGGGCAGGCTCGCCAGGCCCGGGGCGAGCCCGTCACGCAGGAGCTGGTCGAGCCGCTGGCGCAGGTAGGCCCAGCCGGCCGGGGTGTTGCGTACGGCGGGCGGCAGCTCGGCCTGGACCACGTCGGCCACGGCGGAGGTGTCGCCGCTCTCCACGGCGTCGAACAGGGCGGTGAGCCGGGCCCGGGCGACCTCGCCGCGTGGCCGGTCGAGCGCTGCGGGCAGGAAGAAGACGAGTCGCTCGAAGCGCCCGGGGCTCTCGGCGAGCAGCCGGCAGAGCGCGCCTGCGCCGAGGCTGGCGCCGAAGGCCCGGGTGGCACCGCCGAGGTCGGCGACCGCGCGCAGGTCACGGGCCAGGTCCAGGTAGCTCCACGCACCGGGCGGCGCGTCGGAGCGGCCGTGCCCACGGAACTGGAAGAACAGCTTGCGGCCCGTCACCCCGCTGCCGAAGGGCCGGGTGGTGGCGATGCCGTTGCCCAGCCCGTGGGCGAACACCGTGACCGGGTCGCCCGTGCCGGTGACGAGCTGCTCAAGATGTACGCCGTGCGGCGTGGCCACCAGCTCGGTGTCCGGCTCCGGCAGGGCAGGTCGGCCGGTACGTGGGGCACCCGGGCCCGGACCCCAGGTGCGGGGGCCGCCGTCCGGCGGGGGCGGCCAGCGGAAACCCCTCACCAGAACCCTTTGCCGTCGCTCAGGTCGCGCAGCCCCACCCGCACGTCGAGCAGGTAGATCAGGCCGGCGGCGATGCCGATGAGTCCGAAGAGACTGATCGGGCCGAAGCCGAGCAGGGTCAGCACAAGACAGACGGCGAGGATGGCGATCCAGCCGCCCTTGGGCAGCGTGCCGATCGCCGAGAAGGCGTCGGAACGCTGGGTGATGGCGTGCACCAGGGCGATGCCCTGCACGATCAACGCGAAGACGAGCAGGATCAGCTCGATCACGTAGCGAACATCGAAGGCGAAGAGCGGCGCGGCGTAGGCCATGTCGGCAAGCTTATGCCGGTGACCCCGGATACGTCCGACAGGACGCATCCGGGGTCACGGAGCAGCGAACTACTCGGCGGCCGGGCGGGTCCGCTTGGTGGCCCGGGGCAGCTTCGCCGACGGGGTGGCGGCCGGCTTGGCAGCGGCCTTGGTGGCCCGGGGAGCCCGGGTCGTCTTCTTCGCGGCGGCCGGCTTGGCCTCCAGCACCTCGGCCACGTCGGCCGGGGTCGGCGTCTCGACGGCGGCCGGTGCCGGCTTCGCGACGGTCGGCTTCGTGGCAGCCGGCTTCGTGGCAGCCGGCTTCGTGGCGACGGGCTGCGTGGCAGCCGGCTTCGTGGCGGCCTCGGCCGGCTCGGCCTCGGTGGCCTCGATGTCGGCGTTCACGGTCTCGGCGGCCTCCAGGACGCCGGCCCCGACGACCCGCTCGCCCCGGGCGACCAGCGCGACGTACGCGGCCTGCGCCCGCTCCTGCGCGGCGTGGGCACCGGCGACCACCACGGCGGCGTTGCGGATCGCCACCGCACGCAGCTTGTCCAGGTCGGCGACCTCACGCAGCTTGTCCAGATCCGCGACCTCGCGGAGCTTGTTCAGGTCGGCGGCCTCGCGGAGGCGCTTCAGGTCCCCCTCGGTCGGGACGGCCTTCTCGCGCAGGCTGCCGGCGGTCAGGTTCGCCGTACGCAGCGTGTCGTTGGCCTTCTGGCGCAGCTCGACGCCGGTGACGACAGCCTTGCCGCCCAGGTCGGCGACGACCTTGGTGCCGAGGTCGGTCACCGCGGCCGGGAGCTTGCGCAGCTGCTGGAGGGCGAGCTCGCCGGCGCCGGCGGCGGCGTAGATCGGGGCCGGGATGCGGCTGGTCTTCGGGGTCATCACTTCTCCTCTTCGGCCGCGTCGGCGGCCTTCTTCGCGGTTTCGGTCGGAGCGGGGGCAGGGCCGGCCTCGGTGACGGCGACCGACTCCAGAACGGCCTCGATCGGGGTGCCCTCCGGCGTGGTGGGGCCCGTGGCGGCGAGATTGGCCAGGTCGGCCGCCGTCTCGACGGGCTTCGCCTCCGCGGGCTCCGGTGCGCCTGCGTGAGGGGTGGCGTCGGCCCCGGTTGCGGGCGTCGCGCCGGTGGCCGCCGCGGTCGCCTCGGCGAGCCGCGCGTTCTCCCGGCGGAACGTCTCGTAGATCTGGGTGAGCGACTGCT
This sequence comes from Micromonospora sp. NPDC048170, assembly GCF_040652795.1. Classification (NCBI taxonomy): domain Bacteria; kingdom Bacillati; phylum Actinomycetota; class Actinomycetes; order Micromonosporales; family Micromonosporaceae; genus Micromonospora; species Micromonospora sp. NPDC048170. The sequence goes on along the minus strand of NZ_JBEZMR010000020.1, from coordinate 102,465 downwards.
TCTGCGCCATCGTCAGGTCGGGGTCGACGGAGATGGCCGCGAGCACGCCCTGGCCCTCCTTGTCGTCGAGCAGCCCGGCCCGCAGGTACATCGCCGGGGTGGAGACCCGCAGCGCGCTGGCGAGCTGCTGGAGCACCTCCGCGCTCGGCTTGCGCAGGCCGCGCTCGATCTGACTGAGGTACGGGTTGCTGACACCCGCCTGCTCGGCGAGCTGCCGGAGCGAGATCTTCGCGTTGCGGCGCAGATCGCGAATGAATCCGCCGACGTCGGGAAGGTCCTTACCAGTGGCCATGACTCGACGCTAACGCGCGATGCTAGCTCCTGCAAGCAAAGTGCTAGCCGGAGTTAGCGACGTCTCATTTCGCGCTTGCGTCCCCGGTCGCCCCTTGCGTACCTTTCCGCCGTGACCAAGATCGAGGTAAACGGCGCCCTGCTCGCGTACGACGACACCGGCAGCGGCACGCCCGTCGTCCTGCTGCACGCCGGCATCGCCGACCGCCGGATGTGGCGGGAGCAGGTCGGCCCGCTGGCCGCGCGGCACCGGGTGATCGCCCTCGACCTGCGCGGCTACGGAGACTCCGAGCTACCGACGACCCCGTTCGCGCACCACGACGACGTGGCCGGGCTGCTCGACGCGCTCGGCATCCCCCGGGCCGCCCTGATCGGCTGCTCGTTCGGCGGCGCCGTGGCGATCGACACCGCGCTGGCCCACCCGGAGCGGGTGACCGCGCTCGCCCTCTTCGGCACCGCCGCCTCTGGCCACGAGTGGTCGGAGGAGGCGAACGACCTCTGGGACAGCCTCGTGGGCGAGGTCGACCCGGAGGACTTCGCCGCCAGCGCCGCCGGTGAGGTGCGGTTCTGGGTGGTCGGCCCGGGCCGCGAGCCGGCAGACGTCGACCCCGGGCTGCTCGCCTTCGCCGACGAGATGGACCAGCGGGCGCTCGCCGCCGAGCTGGCGCTCAGCGCGGTCGACGTCGCCGAACTCGACCCGCCGGCGATCGGACGTCTCGACGAGCTGCGGATGCCCGTCCTGGTCGGCGCGGGCACCGCGGACGTACCCGACATCAGCCGCCTCGCCGACCGGATCGCGGCCGAGGCCCCCCACGCGATCCGCCTGCCCGACGTGCCGGACGCCGGGCACCTGCTGCCGCTGGAGCGACCCGCCCCCGTCAACGCCGCCCTGCTCGACTTCCTCCCCTGACCCCTGACTCCACCACGATCAGGCAGGCTCCCGGCTCCGGGCTCCGGGCACCGGGCACCGGGCACCGGGCACCGGGCTCCGGGCACCGGGCTCCGGGCGATCATGAGGTTAGCGGCGATGTGGATCTCCACGACTACCGCCAACCTCATGATCAACGCGGAAAACCGGGGTCGGGCTGCGCTGGCTCCCGCCCCGGGCCAGGCCAGCGCACACCTCGCCGCGCTGGGCGACGGGACCGCTCCGGTGGGCCTCGCCGAGCGAGTCGCGGGCTGAACGTACGCCTGGTGAGGGACGGGCGCTTACCAGAGGGGGCGGACCGCGCCGACCGGGAGGCCGCCGCCGAAGATCGGCAGCTCGGCGTACTCGGCAAGCACCGGGGCGTCCGCCCCGAGCCGGCGCAGGGCGGAGACCAGCACCGGCATCCGGGCCCGGCCCGCGCCGTCGTCGATCTTGAGGGCGACCGCCCCGACCCCGGGCACCGCCGCGGCCACGACCCCCTCGGCGCCGATCTTGGCGAGCAGCCCGGGAACCCCGCGCATGAGCCGGCTGTCGTCGGCCCGCGTGCCACCGACCAGGTCCGGATGGGCGCGCATCGCGTCGGCCACCGTCCGCGTCACGGTGCCGGGCTCCGCCGAGACCAGCCGGAGGTACGCCCCGGCCAGGCCGGTCAGCGAGGCGGCGAGCACCGGGGCGCCGCAGCCGTCCACCCCGACCGCCTCGGCCCGCTCGCCGGTGAACTCCTCCACCGCGTCCCGCAGCCGCTGCTGCAACGGGTGCTCCGGACGCCAGTACCCGTCGAGCGGCCAGCCGGCGGCCAGGCAGGTCAGCAGCATCCCGCTGTGCTTGCCGGAGCAGTTCATCTGCGTACGGGTGGGCCCGCCGCCGGCTCGCAGCACGGCGGCCCGGGCCTCGTCACTCACGGGCAGGTCCGGCGGGCAGTGCAGGGCCGACTCGTCCAGCCCGGCGCGGGCCAGCAGCGCGCCGACCCGGGTCAGGTGGAAGTCCTCCCCGGCGTGGCTGGCCGAGACCAGCGCCACGTCTGCGGAATCGGTCAGCACCAGCCCGGCGCGGAGCATCCCGATCGCCTGCATCGGCTTGTTGGACGAGCGCGGGAAGACCGGGGAGGTCACGTCCCCGGCGCCGGCCACCGTCGCACCGGCGGCGTCGAGCACCACCACCGAACCCCGGTGCACGCCCTCGACGAACCCCGACCGGACCACCTCGGCGAGCGGCGCGCCGCCCTCGTACGTCTTTCCCACAGCGTGGACGGTACCGGCAGCACCGGCCATGCCCGGCAGGCGGGTGAGCAGGCCGTGGACGCCCCGGTGTACAGCAGCGCCGGCCCGGGTCGCCGCTTACCGGGTGGCGACCGGCACGCCGAGCAGGCCGCGCGCCTCGGCGGTGCTCAGCGGCGGCCGCTGGGCGAGCTGGGCGAAGCCGACCGCCCGGGCGACGAGCTGCATGTTGGACTCGACGGGACGGCCCTTGGCGTAGGTCACCGTGTCCTCCATGCCGACCCGCAGGTGCCCGCCGGCCGAGAGCGAGGCCAGCATGACCGGGATCGTGCTGCGGCCGACGCCGGTGGCCGAGAAGGTGGTGCCCTCGGGCAGGTCGCGCAGCGCCTGGTGGGCGGCGACCAGCGCCGTGGTGGTGCCCGGCATGCCGCCCGGCACGCCCATCACGAAGTCGACGTGCACGTGCCCGCCGGCCGGCAGGCCGTACTTGCCGAGCAGCCGTTGCAGGGCGGTCAGGTGGCCGAGGTCGAAGATCTCGTACTCGGGCACGATGCCGCGTTCCTGCATGCGGGTGTGCAGGTCGACGATGAACTCCCAACGGTTGAGGAAGACGTCGTCGCCGAAGTTGAGCGTGCCCATCGTGCAGGAGGCCATGTCCGGCCCGGCGTCGAGCACGGCGAGCCGGTCGGCCTCCGGATCGGTCACCGCGCCCCCGGAGGAGAGCTGCACGATCAGGTCGGTGCTCTCCCGCAGCGCCGCCACGGTCTCCCGCAACCGCCCCTGGTCCAGGCTGGGCTTCGCCTCGTCGTCGCGGATGTGGACGTGGATCACGGCGGCGCCGAGCGCCTCGCACTCCTTGGCGGTCAGCAGCAGCTCGTCGAGGGTCACCGGCAGCGCCGGCACCTCGGCCTTGGCCGACTCCGCGCCGGTGGGGGCAACCGTGATCAACGTCCCTGTCGTCATGCCGGCGATCCTAGTCCCGGCGGCCGGGCGGGCAGCACACCCGACGCGGTCAGGCCCGGAACACCCACCAGCGGTACGCGACGTAGTTGAGCACCGCGTTGACGGCCGTCGCGCCGGTCTTCGCCACCACGTAGGAGACGCCGAGCGCGGCGAACCCGGTCACCATCAGCAGCGTCAGGACGTAGTTCACCACGACCAGCGCCAGATAGCGGACGAACGCCGGGCCGGCCAGACCGGTGCTGCGGAAGGCGAACGCCCGGTTCAGGCCGAAGTTGAGCAACAGCGTCGAGCCGAACGCGAGCGTTGTCGCCACCGCGAGGGGAACCCCGAGCAGCCCGTGCAACACGACCAGCACACCAAGATCGAAAAGATAGCTCAACGCGCCGACCAGCAGAAAACGGCTGGCGCTGTGGGACCACACGGCCCGAGCGCCTACTCCCACTCGCGAACTGATAGCTGATACCTTCCTCCGGTCGCGGGATCCCGCGACATCCTGCCATCACCATGTGCATCCGGGAGTACGGGAGGAGCCCGATGTATCAGGGTCTGAAGGTCTGTGTCGTCGTGCCCGCGTACAACGAGGAAAAGTTGATCGCGCAGACGATCCGGGTCACCCCTGAGTTCGTCGATCATATCGTCGTCATCGACGACTGCAGCAGCGACGCCACCTCGGAGCGTGCCCGCGAGACCGGCGACACACGCCTCACGCTCATCCGGCACGAGGTGAACACGGGCGTGGGCGGCGCGATCTGCGACGGCCACCGGGAGGCACTGCGGCTGGGCTGCGACGTCTCGGTGGTGATGGCGGGCGACGCGCAGATGGATCCGGCCTACCTGCCGGCTCTGCTGGCCCCGATCGTGGACTCCACCGCGCTGTTCACCAAGGCGAACCGGTTCTATTCCGGGGATTCCTACCGGGGCATGCCGCCCTACCGGATCTTCGGCAACATCGTGCTGTCCTTCATGACCAAGCTGGCGTCCGGCTACTGGCATCTGTTCGATCCGCAGAACGGTTACACGGCGATTCACCGGACCGCCCTGGAACGGCTCGACCTGAACCGCGTCTCGAAGGACTACTCCTTCGAGAACGACCTGCTGATCAACCTCAACATCCTGCGGGTGCCGGCCTGCGACGTACCCATTCCCGCCGTGTACGGCGAGGAACTGTCGACGATGCGGATGCGCAAGGTCATCCCGTCGCTGCTGCGCCAGCTGACCCGTGGCCTGTTCCGGCGGATCCTGCTCAAGTACGTGGTCTTCTCGTTCTCCCCGATCGCCCTGCTGCTCCTGGCCGGGACGATGCTCATCGGCTTCGGCACGCTCGCCGGCGCCTGGGTGCTGGTGGAGACGCTCGGCCCGCCGGCCGCCAGCACGGGAAGCGTGCTGCTGTCGGCCCTGCCGTTCCTGACCGGGGTGCACTTCCTCATCAACGCCCTCATGCTCGACATCCAGGAGAGTCCCGACCGGCCCGCGGCGCCGATATCCCCGAGCCAGACCGGCCGCGACACCCCGCACCGCGAACAGCCCGGGTCCGGGTACGCCGCCCCCCGCCAGCCCGTCGACGGACCCGATTCCCGAAGCGTCGCCGACTCATCCAGCCGGAGCAACTCGTGACCACCTCCACGTCCGACCGTTCCACCGTCCGGTCCACGGATCCGGGCCAGGGCAGCGCGCGGCGCCGGGGCACCCGGCTGCTGCGCCGGCTGGCCGGGCCGGTACCCGGAGGTCACTGGCTGGTGGTGTACGGGCTGTTCGTGATCGGCTTCCTCTACTGGCACCGCTACGGCAAGCCGTGGACGGGCGACGCGCTCTACTACACGGCGATGACCTACCAGTACGCCGGCCACAGCCTGGAGGAGTCCCTTCGGCTCACCGGCGAGTACTTCAACGACCCCGACATCGGCCGGCTGCGGTACGGCTTCGAGGACCCGGTCATCTCCCCGCTGATCTACCCGCGGGTGGTGTACCCGGCCATGTCCGTGCCGTTCGTCATGCTGATCGGCGGGCACGGCATGTACGTGGTGCCGGCCCTGTCGGCGATCTTCGTGATCTGGGGCCTGATGCGGCTGCTCTCCCGGCTGTTCACCACCGGGATCGCGCTTGCCGTGACCAGCGTCTTCGTCCTGACCTTCGCGTTCCAGGAGTTCGGCACCGGCCTGTACACCGAGTCCCCCACGCTCGCCTTCATGGTGGGGGTGCTGCTCATGCTGCCGCTGGACGGCCGGCGCCGGTTCGGGCTCAAGGAGGCGGTCGCCTGCTCCGTCCTGGTCGTCCTGGTGGCTTTCTGCCGGCAGTCGGCCCCGGTGCTGGTGTCGGCGGTCTGCGGGGGCTGGCTCTGGTGGATGCTGCGGCACCGGCGGGTGCGGGGCAATCCGTGGCACCTGCCGGTGGCGGTGCTGCTGCCGGTGGGCCTGGCGGCGACCCTGTTCCTCCAGTGGTGGGCCCCGTACGACGTGGTCGACTGGTACGTGCGGGTGAACGGCGAGCCGGACGCCAGGACCGCCTTCGCCCACTTCCCGCAGATCTTCTGGAAGCTGACCCTGACGGACGCGGCCCAGTACTTCGTCCGGGACGCGGCGATGCTCGGGCTCTGGGCCGCCGGCATGATCGCCTGCCTCGCCCGGCCGCTGTCGGTACGAACGGGCATGCTGATCGGATCGCTCGGTCCGTCGATCCTGATCGCGACGTTGAACAGCAAGCCGAGTTCGTTCCGCTACTACGTCCCGATGTACCCGATCCTCATCCTCGCCGCAGCCGGGCTGCTCTACCACCTGCTGGTGCGTCCGTCCGCCACCTCGGCGGAGCCGGAGCCCGGCCTGGACGAGCCCGAGGCTCAGCCGGACCAGTTGGCCGGGCGCCCGGCGCCGGCCTGACCCGCCCCGGGACGGACCGCCCGTCGGTCCGTCCCGCCCGGCGGTCGCTCGGTCAGGCCGGATCGATGGCGGCGGCGGTCTCCCCCACCAGGAGGCGGGCGTCGTCGGCGACGTTGCGCTTCACCACGGCCAGGGCGACCTGGCCCAGCTCGTGGTGGTGCACGGCGGTGCCGACGAAGCCGATCGCCCGGCCGTCGAGGGTCACCGGCGTGCCGGCCACCGGCGGCTGGTCGGTGGTCACCCCGTCGAGGTGCAGCAGTACGAGCCGACGTGGCGGCCGGCCCAGGTTGTGCACCCGGGCCACGGTCTCCTGGCCCCGGTAGCAGCCCTTGTCGAGGTGCACGGCCGGGGCGATCAGGTCCACCTCGGCCGGGATCGTCCGGTGGTCGGTGTCCACCCCGACCCGGGCCCGCCGGGCGGCCACCCGCACCGCCTCGTACGCCCACAGCCCGGCGACCGGCACCCCGTTGCCCCGCAACTGCGTGACCACCTGCTCCATCGCGGCCCGGGGCACCAGCAGGTCCACGCCGAGCGGGCCCCGGCGGGCCCAGCCGCCCACGGGCAGCGGGCGCACGTCGTACAGCGCGGTCGGTCGTGGCGGCAGCTCGCCGGAGCGGAACTTCGGACCCGGCACCGCGACCACGTCGGGGGCCGCCAGCCCGGTCACGCCGAGCGTCTCCACCGCGGCGGGCGCCTCCGGCCCGACCAGGGAGAGGAGCGCGTGCTCGGGGGTCACATCACGTGGCTCGACCTTGCTGAAGAACCGCATCCGCTCCAGGTACGCCAGCAGCCCCCCGGTGGCGCCCGGCTCGGTGTCGAGCCAGGTGGTGACGCCGTCCTCGGCGACCATGGCGTGCTGCTCGACGTGCCCGTGCGGGGAGAGCACCAGCAGCTCGGTGCCCTGGCCTGCGCCGAGCTGCGCCAGGTGCTGGCTGGTGAGGGTGTGCAGCCAGCCGATCCGCTCCTCGCCCGGCACCGCCACGACGCCCCGGTGCGAGCGGTCGACCAGGCCCACCGCCGTGTCGAGGGTGCGCTGCTCACGCATCGGGTCGCCGTAGTGCGCCGCCACCGGCCGCACACCGGCCGCCGCGTGTGCCGGCTCGGGCTGGTCCCGGCTGGCCTCGTCGATGCTCTCGACGCTCACCGCTCCCGCGATGTCGATCATTTCCGGTCCCCGTTCTCGCAGCGGACGCAGACGCCGAAGAACGAGACGTGGCCGATGTCCACCCGGAACCCGCGTTGGCTCGCCACCTGGTCGGCCAGCGGGCGCAGCAGCTCCGGATCGATCTCGTCGATCGCGCCGCAGTCCCGGCAGACCAGGTGGACGTGCTGGTCCTCGCCGGCCGCGTGGTAGGTCGGCGAGCCGTGCGAGAGGTGGGTGTGGGTGACCAGGCCGAGCCGTTCCAGCAGCTCCAGCGTGCGGTAGATGGTGGTGATGTTCACCCCCGCGGCCACCTCCCGGACGGCCGTGTGCACCTGTTCCGGGGTGGCGTGCCCCAGATCCAGGACGGCCTGGAGGATCAGCTGCCGTTGCGCCGTCAGCCGCAGCCCACGGGCGCGGAGAATTTCCGCGAGGGAGGATTCGGACACCATCCGATCATAGTTCGCCCCGCCGCACCCGCCGTCGCCTCGACCGGTCCGCCGCTAGGCTCGGCGGTCATGGTGGCGTCGAGGATCGCCGTGCCGGGGCGCGGGCTGGTGCCCCCTGGAGCGCCGATGCTGCGTGGCGACGACCGGGGCGTACTGCACGGCGACGGGCTCTTCGAGACGATGCACCTGCGAGCCGGGCGGCCGTGGCTGCGCGACGCGCACCTGGCCCGGCTGGCCCGGGCGGCGGCGACCGTCGACCTGCCGCTGCCCGCCGCCGACGTGCTGGTCGAACTGCTGGACGCCGTCAGCGCCGGCTGGCCCGCCGAGGTGGAGGGGGCGCTGCGGCTGGTCTGCACCCGGGGCCCGGAGGGCGGCGGCCCGCCCAGCGCCTACGCCACGCTGGGCGAGGTGCCGGCGGCGGCCCGGTCGGCCCGCCGGAACGGGATCACCGTGGCGACCCTGCCGCTCGGCGTCGCGGCGCGAGCCCGCGCCGAACTCGACTGGCTGCCGGCCGGGATCAAGTCCACGTCGTACGCGGTGAGCACCGCCGCCCGCCGGTGGGCCGCCCGTGCCGGCGTGGACGACGCGCTCTGGGTCTCCTGCGACGGGTACGCGCTGGAGGGGCCCACGGCCAATCTCGTCTGGCTGAGCGGCGACGCCCTCTGCACGGTGCCCGCCGCCGAGACCGGCATCCTGCCGGGCGTGACCGCCGCCTGGCTCCTCGCCCACGCCCACGAACTCGGCCTGCGCGCCCAGGAGCGCCTGGTCACCCCGGCCGAACTGCGTGCCGCCGACGGCGTCTGGCTCAGCTCGTCCGTCCGCGGCCTCGCCGAGATTCGCACCCTGGACGCCGTCCCGCTGCGCCGCTCGCCGCGCACGCCCGCCCTCCAGTCCCTGCTGGGCTTCCCCCGCCCCTGACCGGCCCCGGTCCCATGGACGGGGCAGCTCGACAGCGTCCGCACAGGGGTGGTCAGGCAGGGGCGGTCAGCCCGCCGCCGGGTCAGGCGGGCGGGCAGACCGGACCGGGTCGATCAGCCCGCCACCCGGGTGAGGCGGGCGGAGAGGTGGGGAGAGAGGGGGTGGCCCACGGCGGCCATCTCCTGCGCGTAGAGCAGTGCGCCCTCGACGATGCCGAAGAGGCGGTGCCCTGCGGTGACCTCCTTGGCGGTCGACGTGCGGACCACCGCGTCGGTGACGAACTCGATCTGGGTGCCCTTGCGCCTGCCGATGTGCAGCTCCATCACCCCGGTGGGCACGGTCAGCAGCGCCTCCAGCTCGTCGGTGGCCTGGTCGCCGTCCATCACCGGCCGCCACCAGCCGACCTCACGACCCGCCGGGCGGACGGGCTGGCTCTGCTCGTCGAGGAGCCAGGCGCGCGACTCGTAGAACAGGAACGGCCGCCCGTCGTGGCTGATCCGGATCTCCTGCGCGAAGTCGAAGTCCTCGATGGTGGGAAAGCCACCCCGCCCCCGGCCGCGCCACACCCCGACGTACGGCAGCAGGCCGTCCAGCGCGGGGTGCAGCTTAGGGCCGACGCGCAGGTCGTGGCTCTCTTCGAAGGGGTACGGGTCGACCGGCGGCGCGTTCAGCCACGGCGGCGGCTGCATCGGATTGTCGTCGCTCACCAGTTGCCTCTCGATATGCGTACGGCCAGGTAGACCAGGCCACCGGCGAGCGCGCCCAGGCCGGCGACCAGCAGGCTGACGAACCCGATCTCGGTAACCATCGTGACCATCCTATGCTGGCCCCATGGCGCGCACTCTCATCGTCAAGGCCACCGCCGGCGCGGACGCCCCGGAGCGGTGCGCACAGGCGTTCACCGTCGCCGCCACCGCGGCCGCCGCCGGGGTGCACGTGTCCCTCTGGCTGACCGGGGAGTCGACCTGGTTCGCGCTGCCGGGTCGGGCGCAGGAGTTCGAGCTGCCCCACTCGGCCCCGCTGGCCGAACTGCTGCATGTGATCCTCACCACCGGCACGGTGACCGCCTGCACCCAGTGCGCCGCCCGGCGGGACATCGGGCCGGACGACGTGCTGCCCGGGGTCCGCATCGCCGGCGCCGCGGTCTTCGTCGAGGAGTCGATGGCCGAGGGTGCCCAGGCCCTGGTCTACTGACCGGCGCCCGCCGGCCGTCCACAGTCGGCGCGGCCTCTCCGCGAGCCTGAGGAGCCCGAACCGACCCGGCGGCTCGGGGCGAATGCCTACGATTCGGATGTGACCGAGGCCACGGAGCGGTTCTTCGAATCACTGCCGGCACGCGCCCCGGGGGTGCTGCGCAGCCCTGTCAGCGGGACGATGCAGATCGACCTCTCGCACAACAACCAGACGACGCACTGGCTGGTCCACCTCAGCCCGGGCGCGATCGACGTGAGCCGCGACCGGGGGCCGGCCGACGCGATCTGGTACACCAGCGAGGACCTGTTCGACAGGCTCGTCACCGGCCGGGCCCAGGCGATCTCGTCGGTGCTGCGCAACGAGAGCAGCTTCAGCGGCGACGTCGTGCTCTTCCTGCTGTTCCGGCGGTTCTTCCCCGACCCGCCCGGCACCCGCGACCCCCGCGAGGTCGCCCGCGCAGAGGCCGGGCGGCTGCGGTGAAGGACCTGGTCAGCATCCTCGACGGCAACACCTTCCTGGTCAGCGACCGGCGCGGCGACATCGAACCGTCGCTCGACTTCCCGACCGGGTTCTTCTCGTTCGACACCCGGTTCCTCTCCACCTGGCTGTTGACCCTCGACGGCGAACGGTTGCACGCCCTCTCCGTCGACGACGCCGAGTCCTTCCGCACCCGGTTCTTCCTCGTCCCGGGCGAGCCGACCCACTACCTGGACGCGAAGGTCTCGGTGATCCGCAGTCGGGCCATCAGCAACAGCCTGGTGGAGGAACTGACCCTGCTCAACCACTCCGGGGCGGAGACCGAGTTCGTCGTCCACCTCGACATCGCCGCCGACTTCGCGGACCTGTTCGAGATCAAGGACGTGCAGCAGAAGCACGGCCACACCACCGCCACCGTCGGCGACAACGAGCTCCGTCTCACCTACCGCCGGGAGGGGTTCCACCGCGAGACGGTGATCAGCACCAGCGCGCCCGCACACATCGAGGTCTCCAGCATGACCTTCCGGGTGCGGGTCGCCCCGCACGGCGAGTGGACCACCCAGCTGCACGTGGCCACCCTCATCTACGGGGCCAGGGGCGAGGACATCCGGGCCAGCCTGCCGCTGCACGGAAGCAGCCGCGGCCCGGACGCGATCCGGGCCGAGCAGGACGAACTGATCGCCCGGGCGCCGAAGCTCGGCTGCGACTGCGAGCCGCTGGCCGGGGCGTACCGGCAGAGCCTCAACGACCTGGCGGCGCTGCGCTACGAGTCGATCACCCTCGGCGTACGGCTGTTGGCGGCCGGGCTGCCGTGGTTCATGACCCTCTTCGGCCGGGACAGCCTCATCACCTCACTCCAGCTGATGCCCTTCCTGCCGGAACTGGTCCCGCCGACGCTGATGATCCTGGCCGGCCTACAGGGGCACCGGATCGACGACTTCCGGGACGAGGAGCCGGGCAAGATCCTGCACGAGCTGCGCTACGGCGAGACGGCGGGCTTCGAGGAGCAGCCCCACTCGCCGTACTACGGGTCGGCCGACTCCACCCCGCTCTTCGTCATCCTGCTCGACGAGTACGAGCGGTGGACCGGCGACGCCCACCTGGTCCTACGGCTGGAGGCCCACACCCGTGCCGCGCTCGACTGGATCGACACGTACGGGGACCTGCTCGGCACCGGATATCTCTCCTACCAGACCCGGAACCCGGAGACCGGGCTGCAGAACCAGTGCTGGAAGGACTCCTGGGACGGGATCTCCTACCGCGACGGCCGGCTGCCCGGCTTCCCGCGCGCCACCTGCGAACTCCAGGGCTACGCCTACGACGCGAAGATCCGTGGCGCCCGGCTGGCCCGGACGATCTGGGGCGACCCCACGTACGCCGACCGGCTGGAACGGGAGGCCGCCGAGCTGAAGATCCGGTTCAACCGGGACTTCTGGATCCCGGAACGGGAGTACTACGCGCTCGCGCTCGACGCCGAGGGGCAGCAGGTCGACGCGCTCAGCTCGAACATCGGGCACCTGCTCTGGAGCGGCATCGTGGACGAGTCACGGGCCGGACGGATCGCCGAGCACCTGGTGGGCCCGCGGCTCTTCTCCGGCTGGGGGGTGCGGACCCTCGCCGACGACCAGGGGCGGTACAACCCGGTCGGCTACCACGTCGGGACGGTCTGGCCGTTCGACAACTCGATCATCGCCTGGGGGCTGTGGCGGTACGGGTTCCGCAGGGAGGCCGGGCAGATCTGCGACGCGATGGTGAACGCGTCCCGGTTCTTCGGCGGGCGGCTGCCGGAGGCCTTCGCCGGCTACGAGCGGGGCCTCACCGAGTATCCGGTGGAGTATCCCACCGCGTGCAGCCCGCAGGCCTGGTCGGCGGGCACGCCGCTGCTGCTGCTCCGGGTGATGCTGGGCCTGGAGCCGCAGAACGAACACCTGATCATCGATCCCGCCGTGCCCGAGGGGATGGGGCGGGTCGAACTGCTCGACATCCCCGGCCGCTGGGGCCACGTCGACGCCCTCGGCCGCAGCCGCACCCCGCACGACCACCCGCGTAGACGCTGAGCGACGGCTCAGGCAACGGGGCCGCGGACACGCCCGTCCCGCCCGGTCACCGGCCCACGGGTCAGGCCGCGCAGCCGGTGCTCGCGGAGAGGACGACCAGGTCGCCCGAGAGGTCGGCGACGACGGTGACCGGGCCGCGACGGTAGGCGTACGCCTGCGGGTCGTCCAGCACCGGGACACGGGCGACGGGGGCCAGGGCGGCGGCCGGGGACGTCGGGGCCGGGAAGCCGGCGGAGCGGACCGTGCGGGCGGTGCCGCCGCCGGGGCAGGGCGCGGCGACCGGCTCGGCGGCCGGAGCGGCCGGCCCGCCAAGGGCCCGCAGCGCCTCCGCGAGGGCGTCGGCCTCCGCGCCGGCAGCACCGATCGCGGGTACGGCGTAGCCGTCGCCGACCGGCCGGCAGCCGGTGTCGGCGGTCAGCCGGACCCGGCCGTCCCCCTCGACCCCGCCGGAGACGGTCACGAACTCGCCCGCGTCGGCGCGCAGCCGGGGGCCGTCCGAGGTGACCCGGACCCCGGCCCGCCAGCCCGCCGGCAGCCGGTCGGCGACCTGCTCCAGCAGCGCCCGTTCCCCGCCCGCCGCGACGAAGACGTCCACGCCGCGCGACAGGTCGGCGCCGTCGGCGAACGGGGTGACCCGGCAGCCCCGATCCACCTCGGGCGGGGTCAGCACGGCGGTGTCGCCGGCCGCCGCGACCAGTTCGCCGACCGCGCGGTCGATGACCGGACCGGCCTCGGACAGGCTGCGCTGCTCGCGGACCGTCGGCGGGTCGTCCCGCACCGAGATCCAGGTCAACGCCCCCAACAGCACCGCCCACGCCACGCTGGCGGCGAGCAGCCAGCGCCACCACCGCCGGGAGGTCGCCGGCTGGTCGGGACCGGTAGGCGGGGCCTGCCCCGCCGCTTCCACGCCGTTCACGGGGGCCATCGTGTCACGCCCGTCCAGCCACGCCCGGACATGGTCGTGGCCCGCCACCTGTGCAGGGGACGGGCCACGGACCGATCAGAGCGTGGGTCAGGAGGCGACCGTGACGGCCACCTCGTTGATGCCCCGGGCGGCGGTCACGGCGGTGTCGCCGTTGCCGTGCCGGGAGAGCGCCCGCAGGGTCCAGGCCCCCGGCGCGGCGAAGAACCGGAACTGGCCGGCCGGCGAGGTCACCACCTCGGCGGTGAACTCACCGGTCGAGTCGAGCAGCCGGACGTACGCGCCCGGAACGGCCTCGCCCGCGTCGGAGCGGACGACACCGGTGATCACGGTCTCCTTCTCCAGGTCCAGGCTCGCGGGAAGCGGGGCGGCCTGGTCGGGAGCTGCGCAGCCGGCAGCGGTGGGTGCAGTCATGGCTCAGGCCTCCCCGGGCTCGTCGCCGAGCGCCACCGGCACGCCGACCAGCGAGCCGTACTCGGTCCAGGATCCGTCGTAGTTCTTCACGTTGCGGTGGCCGAGCAGCTCCTGGAGCACGAACCAGGAGTGCGAGGAGCGCTCGCCGATCCGGCAGTACGCGATGGTCTCGCGGCTGTCGTCCAGGCCGGCGTCGGCGTAGATCCTGCGCAGCTCGTCGTCGGACTTGAAGGTGCCGTCCTCGTTGGCCGCCTTGGACCACGGCACGCTGATCGCCGTGGGGATGTGCCCGGCCCGCTGCGCCTGCTCCTGCGGCAGGTGGGCGGGGGCGAGCAGCCGGCCGGCGAACTCGTCGGGGCTGCGCACGTCGACGAGGTTCTTGGTGCCGATGGCGGCCACCACCTCGTCGCGGAAGGCCCGGATCGAGGTGTCCGGCTCCTGCGCCACGTACTGCGTCGCGGGGCGGGTCACCGCGTCCGTGACCAGCGGACGGGCGTCGAGCTCCCACTTCTTGCGACCGCCGTCGAGCAGCTTCACGTCGCCGTGGCCGTAGAGCTTGAAGTACCAGTACGCGTACGCGGCGAACCAGTTGTTGTTGCCGCCGTAGAGGATGACGGTGTCGTCGTTGCTGATGCCCCGCTCGGAGAGCAGCGCCTCGAACTGGCTCTTGTTGACGAAGTCCCGACGCACCTGGTCCTGGAGGTCGGTCTTCCAGTCCAGCTTGATCGCACCGGCGATGTGGCCGGTGTCGTAGGCCGAGGTGTCCTCGTCGACCTCGACGAAGACGACGCCCGGGGCGTCGAGGTTCTTCTCGGCCCAGTCGGCCGAGACGAGTGCGGTGTCGCGACTCATCAGATCACTCCCTGGTGAGGATGAATGGTGAACCAGCACGAGGCATCGAAGGTCATGACGATCGCACCACGCGCAGGATCCACCGTATGGACGGATCACGTGTTCGTGCGACGGCGCCGCTGCCGGGCGTTGAAAGAGAGCACGGGAGAAGAAAGATCCCCTGCGTGCGGATGGCCGCTAGGCGGCCGAGGACAGCCCCGCCGTCAGATGACGGGGCGACACAGACAGGTGGCCACGCGGCACAGGTCGACCGCGCGCCGTTTGGTGAGGAGCGTCCCCATGAGCAGGGAGCCTACCAGCCGGGCGCGGGTACGCCACCAGGCCGACCCAGCATCCGGGACGCCGCCGGTCGGCACCCGCGTCAGCCGGCGGTGGAGTTGATCGGCACGTTCCTGGCGTCCGCGGTGACGGCCAGCCCCTCGGGCAGCGGTCGGACCTCCCGGACGGCGAGCTGGAACGGCAGCTCGGGCAGGGGCACGTCGACGGAGATGCTGCGGGCGTAGTTGTTCAACAGCGTCCGGGCCAGCGGCAGGTTCGGCAGTCCCTCGGCGGTCAGGTCGTTGAAGCGCAGCGCCACCTGCCCCTCCTTGCCGACCGTGATGTCGGCGGTGCCGGTCACGGTGAGCCGCTGGCCGAGGATGTCGACCGGCGCGGTGACGGCGAGCCGCCCGTTCTGCTCGCCGAGGGCCAGCCCCGGCCGGTCGAGCAGCTTGGCGAGGCTGTCGTAGCTGATGGTGCCCGTCCCGTCGACCGTCTCGGCGACCACGTCGCCCTGGCCCGAGCGGATGGTGTCCAGCGAGGCCCGCACGTTCCGGGCGTCGACGTCGAGCTTCGGCAGCGCGACCGCGTCACCCCGCACCGAGCCCTGCACGTCGCGCAGCGCGATGGAGATGCGCTCGTAACGGCCGTCGAGCACCTGGGTGAGGAACGGGATGCCGCCCACCTCCACCTCCGGTGCCGAGGACTGCGCCCCCTGCTTGGCGATCTCCTGCCGGACCTGGTCGGCGATGGCGCGCTCCGCCACCCCGACCGCGACCCGGTCGGCCACCACGATCAGGCCACCCAGGACCAGCAGCAGCACGACGAGGGTGATGAGCACCTTGCGCCCACGTCGCCGGGGCCGCACGTCGTACGTCTCGTCCTGCACGCCGCCTCCTTCTCGTCAGTGCCGAGGATGCCGCGAAGCGGCCAACCGGTGGTACCCGAACGGGGAAAGCCTCAATCTCCGGGTCAGAGAACGAGCTTGCACATGGCGTACGCGGCCGGTGCGGCCAGGGCGAAGCCGCCGAGCGGCCCCTGCAGGTGCCGGGCCACCCACATGGTCGGTGGCTCCCCCGCCATCAGCCGGCCCGCCTCGGCGTAGTTGACGGCGAGGTCGGCCAGCACGGCGGCGACCGCCGCGACCAGCCCGATGATCGCGGCCCGGGTCGGGGTGAAGGGCGTCACCAGGTAGCTGCCGAGTGCGGCGCTGACCAGCGTGCCGACCATCGCGCCGGCGACCACGCCGGCCGCGCCCCGGGGCACCTGGGGGGCGAGCCGCGGCCACGGCGCCACCGCGTCGGTCAGCCGGGCGACGGTGATCGCGACCGCGCTGGCGGTGAGGCAGACCGTGATGGCCTGGGTGCCCGCCGGGATCCGGCTGAGCACGATCAGGGTGGCGAAGGCGACGACGCCGACCACGATCAGCAGGGTGCTGCCGAGCGAGTCGGTCACCCGCACCCGGTCGACCCGCCGGACGAGTTGGCTGAGCACGCCGAGGGCGAAGCCGCCCGCCGCGACGTAGCCCAGCGGCGCCAGGCCGGCGATGTCCGTCTGCACGGCCGCGACGTCGGCCGCCACCGCGGCGGCGACGCTGACCAGGGCGACCAGCAGCAGCGCGGGCGGACGGATGGCCATCGTCCAGGCCAGCACGAAGAGCAGTTGCACGCCGAAGATGATGAACGCGAAGGGCAGCCGGTGCCCCGGGCCGGAGGTCTGCGCCCCGAGCACCAGACCCACCCCGAGCAGGACGGCGAACCCGGCGACGGTCAGCGCGAGCGAGCGGCGCACCTCGACCGGCTCCACCAGTTCGTCGTCCGGCTCGTCGTCCAGCTCGTCGTCGGGACGGCGGGCCGGCGAGCCGTCCCGCCGGGCGCGGCGCGGTCCACCACGCTCCCGGCGCTCGCCGTCGTCGTCGGGAGCAGGCCCGGTGCGCGGCGCTGGCGGCTGGCCACGGGACGGGCCGGAGGGCCCGGGACTGGGCCCGTCGGGCCACTGGTCGCGACCGGTCTCGGGCGAGCTGGAGGGAAACACGCCCCGATCGTGCCAGACCCGCGAGCCGACGCGGGGATCACGGTTTCGGCAACGTTAAAACCTGGAGCGCAGTCATGGGCAAGTCGGACAAACAGGAAAGAGCGCGGAGGTGCGGCCGGGGCGATCGGTTAGGCTCAGGCCGTTACCCGCCCGTCAGCGACGCCGGGACCCACGCAAGTTCATCAGCGTCACACCCCGCCGCGGAGTGCGCTGGTCGCGCGCGGCCGACGGCCGCCGGGACGGAGGTGATCGTGGAGATCCTGCTGCTGGTGACCGCGCGCGCAGGCGAACCATCCGCAGTGTTGCCGGCACTCGACCTGCTGCCGCACTCGGTCCGCACCGCACCCCGCGACGTCCGCACCCTGGTCGCCGGCCCCAGTCCGGACGCGGTGCTGGTCGATGCCCGCTCCGAGCTGAGCGAGGCCCGGGCGACCTGCCGGATGCTGCACGCCACCGGGCTCGGGGTGCCGCTGGTCGCGGTGGTCACCGAGGCCGGCCTGATCGCGCTCAACGCCGACTGGGGCGTCGACGACGTCATCCTCGCCTCTGCCGGCCCGGCCGAGGTGGAGGCCCGACTGCGGCTCGCCGTCGGGCGGCTGAGCAACGCCACCGCCGGGGCCGGCGGCTCGATCCGCGCCGGGGAGCTGACGATCGACCCCGACACCTACGCCGCGAAGCTCAAGGGCCGGCCGCTCGATCTCACCTACAAGGAGTTCGAGCTGTTGAAGTTCCTGGCCCAGCACCCGGGCCGGGTGTTCACCAGGGACCAGCTCCTGCGCGAGGTCTGGGGCTACGACTACTTCGGCGGCACCCGCACCGTCGACGTGCACGTCCGACGGCTGCGCGCCAAGCTCGGCTCCGAGTACGAGTCGATGATCGGCACGGTGCGGCAGGTGGGTTACAAGTTCGTCGTACCGCCCTCCCGGTCGCTGCCGGAGAGCGAGCGCGCGCCCCTGCCGGTCTGACTCCCCACTCCTTCGGGGACCCTTTCGCTTATGCCCGTTCTGCGCAGCTCGCCGGTTCTATTCTGACTGCCGGGTTTGCGACAAAAAGGGGGCGGCGGCGTGCGCATCGACCACGGGGGCGGCAGCGAATCGACACGGACGGGTCCCCTGATCCGGGACCCCTCGGCCGCACGCACCGTCGGTCTCGTCGTGCTGGTCGTCGTCGCGCTGCTCGGCACCGCGTACGCCCTCGGGCGCAGCCTGGTCCCCGACCGGTCTGCGTCCCGGTCCAACGTGACCACCAGCGCCACCGGCCCGCACTACACCGACCAGCCGCCGGCCGACGGCACCGCGCGGCACACGCCGACGGGCGGTCCGAGCACCGGTCCGGCGGAGACCGGGCAGGACGGCGGGGCCAGCCCGAGTGGCACGCCGTCGCCCGGCGGCCCGTCCGACGGGCCGTTCGGCGCACAGACCACCAGCGGCACCTCGCTGGTCGCGCTGACCTTCGACGACGGGCCGGATCCGCAGTACACCCCGCAGGTGCTCGCCCTGCTCCGCGAGCACCAGGTACGCGCCACCTTCTGCGTGGTCGGCGAGAACGCGCAGGCCCACCCGGACCTGATCCGGGCCATCGCCGCCGAGGGGCACACCCTGTGCAACCACAGTTGGAGCCACGACGTCGCCCTCGGCAGCAGATCGGCGGCCGCCATCCGGTCGGACCTGCTGCGCACCAGCGAGGCGATCCGGGCGGCGGTGCCCGACGCGCCGATCGCGTACTACCGGCAACCCGGTGGTGCCTGGACGGGCCGGATCGTGTCGGTGTCCCAGGAACTCGGCATGACCGCGCTGCACTGGACCGTGGACCCGGCGGACTGGGAGGTGCCGGGAGCCAGCCGGATCGCGGCCACGGTCGTCTCGGGCGTCGTACCCGGTTCGGTCGTGCTGCTGCACGACGCCGGCGGCGACCGACAGGGCACGGTGGACGCGCTGCACCGCATCCTGCCGGCCCTGACCAGCCGGTTCAAGGTGGAGGCGCTGCCGAGCGGGGGGACGTGAGCCGGCGTGTCGACAGCGCGGCGAGCCGGGGCCGCCGACAGCGACCGACGTCGCCGGAAAGCGCTCACGGGGCGTGGTCCCGCCGGCCGGCGACGGCCGCGTCACGGCGACCGGTCCGAGCGCGACGGGGCCGTGGGGCGGGGGCCGAACGGACTACGGTGACGGGATGAGCAACCCCGAACCGAGCAGCGGCCGGGTGACCCGGGTCGACCGTCTCAGCCCCACGGAGATCGCCGACGTGACGGCCCTCGCCCGGGCCGCCGGCGACGCGGACGGGGCTGACCCGTTCGACGAGCACGTCCTGCTGCGGCTCCGCGACCCGGACGCGCTCTCGGTGCACCTGACCGCCCGGGCGGACGACGGCACGCTGGCCGGGTACGCACACCTGGACACCACCGAGGCGGCCACGGGGGTCGGGGTGGAACTGGTGGTGCACCCGGCGTACCGGCGGCGCGGGACCGGACGGGCGCTGGCCCGGGGCGTCCTGGCGGCGGCCGACGGCCCGCTGCGGGTCTGGGCGCACGGCGACCACCCCTCGGCCGCCGCGCTCGCCGTCGACCTGGGCCTGCGCCGGGCCCGGGTGCTCTGGCAGCTGCGCCGGCCGCTGACCGCCCCGATCCCCGACCCCGGTCTGCCGGACGGGGTGACGCTGCGCGCGTTTCGGCCGGGCACCGACGACGACGAGTGGCTGGCGCTCAACGCGAAGGCCTTCGCCGAGCACCCGGAACAGGGCCGCTGGTCCCCCGCCGACCTGCGGGTACGCCTCGACGAGCCGTGGTTCGACCCGGAGGGCTTCCTGCTCGCCGTGGACGGCTCCACCGGCCGGCTGCTCGGCTTCCACTGGACGAAGGTCCACGAACGACCCGGGTCGGCCCGGATCGGCGAGGTCTACGTCCTCGGCGTGGACCCGTCGGCGCACCGCGGCGGGCTGGGCCGGGTGCTGACGGCGGCCGGCCTGGCATACCTGCGGGACCGGCGGGGCCTGGACCGGGTCATGCTCTACGTCGACGAGTCGAACACGGCCGCGGTGGCGCTCTACGAGCGGCTCGGCTTCGCCCGCTGGTCGGCGCACGTCAACTACCAGTCGGCCTGACGGCGGCACGGCCCGGGTCGCGGCGGCCCGGGCCGTGGCGGCCCGGGCCGTGGCGTCAGGGCGGCCCGGACCGTGGTGTCAGGGCGGCCCGGCCGTGGCGGCCCGGGCGCGCCGGCAGGAAGGTCCCCATACTTCCGACAGGGGCATCCGAGTTCACTTAACGGACAACTCACCCTCAGCGAGCGGTCATCTGCACTGCCGCACCTGTTCACTCCCCGTTCACTTCTGACCGACGAACCGGCTACCTGGCGCTCCTAGCTTTTGGATCAGCCGGTCAGCGCCGGTACCCCGGCCCCCAATCCGGGTGCGAAGTCAGACGTGAAGGGAAACCCCTCAGGTGAAGCTCCAGCGGCACGGCACCCTCGCCTGCCTCGCTCTTACCGCGACGCTCGCTCTCAGCGCATGCGGCTCGGACAACAACGAGCCCGCGAGCAGCGCCTCCGCCTCCGGGCCGGCCGCCGCCGACTGCGCCACCGGCACGCTGAACGCCCAGGGCTCGTCGGCGCAGAAGAACGCCATGGACGAGTGGATCAAGGCCTACCAGCAGAAGTGCTCCGGCGCCAAGATCAACTACGAGCCGTCCGGCTCGGGCGCCGGCATCCAGGCCTTCATCGCCGGCACCGCCGACTTCGCCGGCTCGGACTCCGCCCTCAAGGAGGAGGAGCAGCCGCAGGCCAACGCCAAGTGCGTCGGTGGCGCCGCGATCAACCTGCCGATGGTGATCGGCCCGGTCGCCATCGCGTACAACGTCAACGGCGTGGACGACCTCCAGCTCAAGCCGGCCACCCTGGCGAAGATCTTCGCCGGCAAGGTGACCAGGTGGGACGACCCGGCGATCAAGGCCGACAACCCGGACGCCAAGCTGCCGTCGACCACCATCAACGCGGTGCACCGCTCGGACTCCTCCGGCACCACCGACAACTTCACCGACTTCCTCACCAAGACCGCCGCCTCCGACTGGACCTTCGGCAAGGCCAAGGAGTGGAAGGCCCCGGGCGGCACCGGAGCGGCCAAGTCCGACGGCATGGCCAGCGCCATCAAGGGCCAGGACGGCACCATCGGCTACGTCGAGTGGTCGTACGCCGAGAACGGCGGCCTGAAGACCGCCAAGATCGGCAACGGAGCGGGCGAGTTCGCCGAGCTGACCGCCGAGTCGGCCGGCAAGACCATCGCCGGCGCCGAGGTGGTCGGCCAGGGCGACGACCTCAAGATGAAGATCGACTACAACACCAAGGAGGCCGGGGCGTACCCGATCGTCCTGGTGACCTACGAGATCGTCTGCACCAAGGGCCTCGCCGCCGACAAGCTGCCGCTGGTGAAGGGCTTCCTCGGCCACGCCGCCAGCACCGCGGGCCAGGCCGACCTGACCGAGCTGGGCTACGCCCCGCTGCCCGAGTCGGTCCGCACCAAGGTCGAGGCCGCGGTCAAGAACCTCGCCTGAGCCGGCCACCCCGACACCGCCACCGCCACCTCAACTCGAAGCGAGCGAGCAGATGGGTGAAACCCCTCACCGCTCGGCCCACGCCGGCACCGGCGGGACGCGCGTGACCGATGGTCACGACCGGCCCGCCGGTGCCTCGGCGCGTCCGGCCGACGCACCAGTCAGCACCCGTATCCCGGGCGGAGCCGGGTTGGGCGGCGGCGGCGCGCTGCCCCGGGCCCGGACGTTCGGCGCCGAACGGGCCTTCCGCGGCCTCACCCTGGGCGCCGGCGCCGCCGTCCTGGCCATCATCGCGGCGATCGCGATCTTCCTGGTCGCCAAGGCCGTGCCGGCGCTACGGGCCAACACCGAGAGCTTCTGGAGCTTCGAGGGCTGGTTCCCGAACGACGCGGAACCGAAGTTCGGCATCGGGGCGCTCGCCTTCGGCACCGTGCTCAGCTCCGCGCTGGCCTTGCTCATCGCGGTGCCGGTGGCCCTGGGCATCGCGCTCTACCTGTCCCACTACGCGCCGCGCCGGCTCGGCACCACGCTGGGCTTCCTGATCGACCTGCTGGCCGCCGTGCCCAGCGTGGTCTTCGGCCTCTGGGGCCGCGACGTCTTCATCAACCCGGTGCGGGACTTCTCCGCCTGGCTGAACACGTACTTCGGCTGGATTCCGATCTTCGGCGGCGACGGCCCCTTCGGGAAGTCCATCATGCTGGGCGCGCTGGTCCTGGCGATCATGGTGCTGCCGATCATCACCTCGCTCTCCCGCGAGGTGTTCCTCCAGACGCCGACCGCCAACGAGGAGGCCGCCCTCGCCCTCGGCGCCACCCGCTGGGAGATGATCCGCACCGCGGTGCTGCCGTACGGCCGCCCCGGCATCGTCGCCGCGACGATGCTCGGCCTGGGCCGGGCGCTCGGCGAGACGATCGCCCTGGCGATGACCCTCGGCATCACCTTCAACATCTCGTTCAACCTCATCGAGAGCGGCGGCAACACCATCGCCGCCAACATCGCCAACACGTTCGGCGAGGCGAACGACACCGGGCGGGGCGCGCTGATCGCCTCTGGCCTCGTGCTCTTCGCCATCACGCTGATCGTCAACATCACGGCGCGGGCGATCATCCACCGCCGCCGCGAGTTCACGGAGTCGGCCGCATGAGCGAGCGTCAGCGAGCGAATCATCGTCGCAGTGCATCGGTGCCTCATGGCGCCACGGAGCGAAGCGGAGTGGCGACATGAGCGAGCGTCAGCGAGCGAATCATCGTCGCAGTGCATCGGTGCCTCATGGCGCCACGGAGCGAAGCGGAGTGGCGACATGAGCACCACTGCCACCGCGCGGCGCACCCAGCCGCCCACCCTGAAGGCCCGGCGCCTGCCCAGGTACGCCGCGCCCGCCATCGCGGCAGCCGCCCTGCTGGTCGCCGCCGCCCTCGTGTACGGCACCGGCACCGGTGGCCCGGTGCTGGTCGTGGTGGTCGGCGCGCTGCTCTACCTGGCCGGCCTGTTCGCCGCCGCGAACCGGGTCGAGGGGCGCAGGTCGGCCCGCAACCGCACCTGGAGCGCGCTGATCCACTCCGCGTTCGTGCTGGCCGTCCTGCCTCTGGCCTCGGTGGTCTGGACGCTGGTCAGCAAGGGCGCCGAGCGCCTGGACGCCGACTTCTTCCTCACCTCGATGAACAACATCGGCGCGCGGGACCCCAACGGTGGCGCGTACCACGCGATCGTCGGCACGCTCCAGCAGGTCGGCATCGCCGCCCTGATCACCGTCCCGCTCGGCATCCTCTGCGCGATCTACATCGTCGAGTACGGCCGGGGCCGGTTCGCGTCCGCGATCCGCTTCTTCGTGGACGTGATGACGGGCATCCCGTCGATCGTCGCCGGCCTGTTCGTGCTGGCGTTCTGGGTGCTCATCGTCTCGCCGTGGTTCAACGACGGGCGGCCGAGCTTCTCCGGCTTCGCCGCCGCGCTCGCGCTGAGCGTGCTGATGCTGCCCACCGTGGTCCGCTCCACCGAGGAGATGCTGCGCCTCGTCCCGGCGCCGCTGCGCGAGGGGGCGTACGCCCTCGGCGTGCCGAAGTGGAAGACCATCCTGCGGGTCGTGCTGCCGACCGCCCTGCCGGGCATCGTCACCGGCGTCATGCTCGCCATCGCCCGCGCGGCCGGCGAAACCGCCCCGGTGCTGCTGGTGGCCGGCGGCGGCGCGGCGATCAACTTCAACCCGTTCGAGAACAACCAGTCGTCGCTGGCCCTCTTCGTCTACCAGCAGGCCGGTGACGCGTCCCGGTACGCGCCGGCGCGGGCGTGGACCGCGGCACTCACCCTGGTCGCCCTCGTGCTGATCCTGACCGTCGCGGCGAAGCTGCTGGCCCGTCGCAATCGGCTCGGCCGATGAACCCCGGAGGTACCACCACCATGGCCAAGCGCATCGAAGCCTCGAACGTCACCGCCTACTACGGCGCCTTCAAGGCGATCGAGAACATCAACCTGACGGTCGAGCCGAAGACGGTGACGGCCCTGATCGGCCCGTCCGGCTGCGGCAAGTCCACCTTCCTGCGGTCGATCAACCGGATGCACGAGGTGCTTCCGGGGGCCCGGGTCGAGGGCAGTCTCACCATCGACGACCAGGACATCTACGACCGGGACGTGGACGTCACCGCCGTCCGGCGCATGATCGGCATGGTCTTCCAGCGGCCGAACCCGTTCCCCACCATGAGCATCTTCGAGAACGTGGTGGCCGGGCTGCGGCTCAACGGGGTCCGCAGGAAGTCGATCCTGGACGAGGCGGCTGAGCGGGCGCTCCGCTCGGCCAACCTCTGGGACGAGGTGAAGGACCGGCTCGGCAAGCCCGGCGCGGGCCTCTCCGGCGGTCAGCAGCAGCGGCTCTGCATCGCCCGGACCATCGCCGTCGAGCCGCAGGTGGTGCTGATGGACGAGCCCTGCTCGGCGCTCGACCCGATCTCCACGCTGGCCATCGAGGACCTGATGTTCCAGCTCAAGGACAAGTTCACGATCATCATCGTCACGCACAACATGCAGCAGGCCGCCCGCGTCTCGGACCGTACCGCCTTCTTCTCCATCGAGAAGACCGGCGACCCGGGCCGTCTCATCGAGTACGACAACACGCAGAAGATCTTCAGCAACCCCGGCGTGAAGAAGACCGAGGACTACATCACCGGCCGCTTCGGCTGAGCCGTCAGGATCGGGGCAGCGTCGCGAAGAACCGGCGCAGGTCGTCCACCAGCAGGTCGGGCACCTCGTGGGCGGCGAAGTGGCCACCGCGGTCGTACGTCTGCCAGGAGACGATGTTCTTGTGGTCCCGCTCGGCGAGCGTGCGGATGGACTGGAAGTCCCACGGGAAGTTGGCCAGCCCCAGCGGCACGGTGGTCGGCGCCAGGGGCGTGGTGCCGCGACCGTTGACTTTCTGGACGGGTGGGACCACCTCGGCGTCCTCGTAGTAGAACCGGGCCGAGGAGGCGGCGGTGTTGGTCAGCCAGTAGATGGTCGCGTTGGTGAGGACGTACTCGGGGTCGAGCTGCTCGCCCATCAGCTGGGCCATCCAGCCGAGCAGGCCGGCCGGCGAGTCGGCCAGCGCGTGCGCGACGTTCTGCGGCTCGGTCGAGTGGAGCCGGTCGTAGCCACCGCGCCGGTGCACGAACCAGTCGGCGAACGCCACCTTGCCCCGCTCCTCCTCGGAGAGGCCGGCCAGCTCGTCGGCGTCTGCGGACGGCAGCGAGAAGATCTGGGTGACGTGCACGCCGATCACGTGCTCCGGGTCGGCCCGGCCCACCTCCGGGGCGACGAACGCGCCGAGGTCGTTCCCGGCCGCGCCGTACCGGTCGTACCCGAGGCGGCGCATCAGCTCCGCCCAGGCCCGGGCCACCCGGAACCGGTTCCAGCCCCGCTCCCGGGTCGGGCCGGAGAAGCCGAAGCCGGGAACCGATGGGATGACCAGGTGGAACGCGTGCGCCGGGTCGCCGCCGTGGGCCCGGGGGTCGGTGAGCGGCCCGATCACGTCCAGCCACTCGACGACCGTGGTCGGCCAACCGTGCGTGAGGATCAGCGGCGTGGCGTCCGGCTCGGGCGACCGGACGTGCAGAAAGTGCACGTTCTGCCCGTCGATCTCGGTGGTGAACTGCGGGTACGCGTTGAGCTTCGCCTCCCAGTCCCGCCAGTCGTACGCCGTGCGCCAGTGCGTGACGAGGCGCTCGACGTAGCTGACCGGGACGCCGTACTCCCAGCCGGGCGGGACCGGTCCTCCGGGGCTGGCCGTGGGGTCGGCCGGCAGTTCCTCGGCCCAACGGGTGCGGGCCAGCCGGTCGGCGAGGTCGTCGAGGTCGGCCTGCGGTACGTCGATGCGGAACGGGACGATCGCGGTGTTGTCAGCCATGCTCTTACCGTAGGGATCAATTAGGACAAGTTTGTTCCTATTGACCGGGCACAATAAGGCGATGTTGGAGACCTCGGCACGACTGCTGCGCCTGCTGTCGCTGTTGCAGACCCCGCGCGAGTGGACCGGCACGGAGCTGGCCGAGCGGCTGTCCGTGAGCACCCGTACGGTCCGCAACGACGTGGAGCGGCTGCGCACCCTGGGCTACCCGGTGCACGGGACTCGGGGCGCGGTCGGCGGTTACCGGCTCGGGGCGGGCGCCGCGCTGCCGCCACTGCTACTCGACGACGAGGAGGCGGTGGCGGTGGCCGTCGGGCTGCGTACCGCCGCCGGGGGGAGCGTCGCCGGCATCGAGGAAACCTCGCTGCGCGCGCTCGCGAAGTTGGAACAGGTCCTCCCCCACCGGCTGCGCCGCCGCGTCAACGCGCTGCACACCCACACCGTGCGGGTGCCGCACGACGCGCCCGCCCCGACCGTGGACGCGGAGACGCTCGGCACGATAAGCGCGGCCTGCCGGGACCGGGAACGGCTGCGCTTCGACTACGTCCGGCACGACGGCGTCGCCGACCGGCGGGACGTCGAGCCGTACCGGCTGGTCAACTGGGGGCGCCGCTGGTATCTGGTGGCCTTCGACCCGCAGCGGGACGACTGGCGGACGTTCCGGGTGGACCGGATCACCCCGCGTACCCCCGCCGGGCCCCGCTTCCCCGCCCGGGAGCTACCCGAGGACGTGGTGGACCGGGTCCGGCACGGCGTCTCCTCGGCAGCCTGGCGACACCGTGCCCGGGTGCTGGTGCACGCGCCGGCCGAGGTGGTCACCGAACGGATCAACCCGGCCGTCGGCACCGTCGAACCGGTCGACGCCCACAGCTGCCTGCTGCACACCGGCGCCGACCGGCTGGAGACGGTCGCGGTGTGGCTGGGCCTGCTCGACGCCGACTTCACCGTCCAGGATCCACCGGAGCTCGCCGACCTCCTGCGCACCCTCGCCGAGCGCTACCTGCGAGCGGGTGCGTGAGTCAGCCGAGGACGAAACGGGCCGCGGAGTCGTCGGTGAACTCCAGCCGGGGGGTGATCGGGGTGGCGGCGTCCCGGTCGGCCGACGCGCGGACGACACCCGCCAGGTCACCGGCATCGGCCACCTGCCCGAGGGTGACCAGGGTCGGCGGGAGCATGGTCAGCTCGCCCGCCGCCACCCGGGCGAGGGCGTCCGCCGGGCGGACCCACAGCGTGTGGTCGGCCTCGCCGGAAACGTCCTGGGTCCGCTGCCCCTCGGGCAGGAGGGCCGCGAAGAAGTACGTGTCGAAGCGGCGCGGCTCGAACTCGGGCGTGATCCACCGGCTCCACGGCAGCAGCAGGTCGGACCGGAGGGTGAGCCCGCGCCGGGCGAGCAGGTCCGCGAAGCCGCCCCGGCGCTGCTCCAGCGCCACCCGGTCGGACTCCCAGTCGTCGCCGCTCACGTCGCCCACCACGGTCCCAGCGTCCGGGCCGGCGAGCAGGACGCCAGCCTCCTCGAACACCTCCCGGGCCGCGGCGCAGACGACCGCCTGGGCGGCCTGCGGGGTCAGCCCCAGCCGCTCGCCCCACCCGGCCGGCGTCGGGCCGGCCCAGTCCAGGTGCGCCTGGGAGTCCGAGGGATCGACGCCGCCGCCCGGGAAGGCGTACATCCCGCCGAAGGTCATCGCGGCGACCCGGCGGATCAGGTACACCTCGAAGGCGTCGCCGGCGGGGCGGAGCAGCAGCACGGTGGCCGCGACCCGGGGCGCCGCAGGGAGGCCGCCCTCGGCGTGGAACCGGCGGGCGTGCTCCACGAGCGCCGGGGGTGCGGGGAAGCCGTCGGCGTCGATCGTCATGCGCCGAGCCTAGTTCCCGCCGGATGGATCGCCCGCTCCCCCGTCCGGTGATCTTCGCTAGCGTGGCCGGCATGACTCGTTGGGGCATCCTGGCCACCGGCCACATCGCCGCCCGTTTCGCCGAGGACCTACGGCTGGTGCCGGGGGCCGAACTCGCGGCGGTCGGCTCGCGGACCGCCGAGAGCGCGCAGCGGTTCGCGGCCCGGCACGGCGTGCCACGGGCGTACGCCTCCTGGGCGGAACTCGCCGCGGACGACGAGTTGGACGTCGTCTACGTCGCCACCCCGCACGCCGCGCACCACGCGGCGGCCATGACCTGCCTCGCGGCCGGCCGGGCGGTGCTGCTGGAGAAGCCGTTCACCCTCGACCTGGCGACCAGTGTCGAACTGGTCGACGCCGCCCGCGCGGCCGGCGTCTTCCTGATGGAGGCCATGTGGATGCGGACGAACCCCCTCGTACGCCGGCTCTGTGAGCTGGTCGCGGACGGCGCGATCGGCACGGTGACCAGCGTCCGGGCCGACTTCGGGGCGGCCGGGCCGTTCCCGCCGGAGCACCGGCTGCGGGCCCGCACCCTCGGCGGCGGTGCCCTGCTGGACCTCGGCGTCTACCCGCTCAGCCTGGCCCACCTGCTGCTCGGCACGCCCGACCACGTCCGGGCCTGGGCGAAGCTGAGCCCGGAGGGTGTGGACGAGAACACCGCGATCGTCCTCGGGTACGACTCGGGCGCGATCGCCACCCTCAGTTGCGGCATGGTCGGGGCCACCCCGCTGGTCGCCTCGGTCACCGGCACCACCGGCCGGATCGACCTGCCCGAGCCGTTCTTCCGCCCCGGCTCGGTGACCCTGCACCGGGCCGGCGCCGAGCCGGAGACGATCACCGAGGAGCTGGTCGGCGGCGGCTACCAGTACGAGGCCGCCGAGGTCCAGCGCTGCCTCGCCGAGGGCCTGTCGGAGAGCCCTCTGGTGCCCCATGCCGCCACGCTGGAGGTCATGGCGCTCCTCGACGGGATCCGCGCCCAGATCGGCGTCGACTACTCCTGACGGCGGGCGCAAGGCCCGGAACGGCCCCCTGTCGACGCATCGCGTCGGCAGGGGGCCCTCCTCACATCTCAGCTGAACAGCGGGCGGACCAGGAAGTACATCAGGGCGCCGATCGAGCCGGCGGCCGGGAAGGTGAGGATCCACGCGCCGACGATGTTGCCGGCCACGCCCCACCGGACGGCGGAGAGCCGCTTGGTGGCGCCGACGCCCATGATCGCCGAGGTGATCGTGTGGGTCGTCGAGATCGGCGCGCCGAGGACGAGCGCGTTGAAGTAGAGCACCCCGCTGGCCACGGTCTCGGCCGCGAAGCCCTCCGGCGGCTTCAGGTCGATGATCTTCCGGCCCAGCGTCCGGATGATCCGCCACCCACCGGCGTACGTGCCGGCGGCCAGCACGGCGGCCGAGGTCCAGAACGCCCACTCCGGGATGAAGCTCGGGTCGTCCTGGTAGCCGCCGACGTAGAGGGCGAGCACCACGATGCCGATGGTCTTGGCGGCGTCCTGCATGCCGTGGCCGACCGACATGGCGGCGGCGGACGCGGTCTGCGCCCAGCGGAAGCCGCGGTTGAGCTTGCCCGGGTGCCCCTTCCGGAAGATCCACTGCACGGCGATCATGACGATGTAGCCGAGCAGGAAGCCGACCATCGGCGAGAGCACCATGGGGATGATCACGCTCTCCCCGATGCCGGCCCAGAGCACCGTGCCGGACGCCGCGACGGTCGCGCCGACCAGGCCGCCGATCAGCGCGTGCGACGAGGACGACGGCAGGCCGAAGTACCAGGTGACCAGGTTCCAGACGATCGCGCCGATCACGCCGGCGAAGACGATGCCGAGACTCGCCGTGCCGGTGGGTAGTTGCACCAGGCCGCTACCGACGGTCTTGGCCACCTCGGCGCCGAAGTGGGCGCCGATGAAGTTGCCGACCGCCGCCATGGCCAGGGCCACCCGGGGTGTGAGCGCCCGGGTGGAGATGCTGGTCGCGATCGCGTTGGCGGCGTCGTGGAAGCCGTTGGTGTAGTCGAACGCCAGCGCCACCGCGATCACCGCCAGCACGGCGATGAGTTCCGGACTCACAGGATCAGGACTCCTTGACCGCGATGGTCTCGACGGTGTTGGCCACGTGCTCGAAGGCGTCGCAGGCGGCCTCCAGCTCGTCGGCGACCTCCTTCATCTTCAGCACGGTCAGTGCGTCGTACTCGCCGGAGAAGAGGCGGACCAGCAACATCCGGTACACCTGGTCGCCGTCGTTCTCCAGGCGGTTGCACTCGATCCAGTAGTCCTCGAGGTCCTTCATCGACTTCAGGCGCGGCATCGCGTCGGCGGTCAGCTTCGCCTGGGCGTCCAGGACGTTGACGAGTTCGTGCATCTCCCTCGGCAGCGACGGCAGCTTGGTCAGGCCGTAGAGGTACAGCAGGTTGCCGACCGCCTCGAGGTGGTCCATCACGTCGTCGAGCAGCGATCCGAGCCGGTAGATGTCCTCCCGGTCGAACGGCGTGATGAAGGTAGAGTTGATCTTCTTGTACAGCTCGTGCGTGATCTGGTCGCTGTCGTGCTCCACCTCGGTGAGCCGCTCGCTGACTGACTGCACCTCCACCCCGGGCAGGGCCAGCTCGTTGAGCAGCGCGGTGCCCTTCACCAGGTTCTGCGCGGCCCTGGTGAAGAGCTCGTAGAAGGCGCCCTCGTTCGGGCGAAAGGAAAACTTCACAGCACGGACCTCGTCGTGTCGGTGGAAGGGTGGCGGTCGCCCGGAGGGTGCCCGCCTGGGAATGCTAGAAAACGGCGGAACCGGGAATTCGCGGGCCTCCCCCAGGTCAGGCCACATTCACCGGTCGTTCACCTGCCGTTCATCTACGACGTTCCCTCGGATCCCAACAGCCGCTCCCGTTCGTGCCGGACGTCGAAACCGGCAGGCGGATACCCGAGATCGAGAGTGTCGAACGTCTCCCGTAGCAGGTGCGCGACGGCCCGGTCGCGGTACCACTTGCGGTCCGCCGGCACCACGTACCAGGGCGCGGCGTCCGTGCCGCACCGGCCCAGGGCCTCGGCGTACGCGGCCTGGTAGTCGTCCCAGCGGGCGCGGGCGTCGACGTCCGTGGGATCGTACTTCCAGTGCTTGCGCGGCTCGTCCAGCCGCTCCAGCAGCCGCCGGCCCTGCTCGGCGTACGAGATGTGCAGCATCACCTTGACGTACCCGGGCGGCGGGAGCGCCGCGCACGTCCGGTTCATCAGTCGCTCGCATCCTCGGATCATCACCCACCTCCGCCCCACCCGCCCGTCGACGGGGTGGGCCAAGCTGTACGGGCGCGGCAGAATGCGGGCCTGGGCGGGTGGCGGGAGGAGCGACGGTGCGGGATCTGGTGACCGAGTTCGAGGCCGAGCGGGGGCGGCTGTTGGCGGTGGCGTACCGGATGCTCGGCAGCCGCAGCGAGGCCGAGGACGCCGTGCAGGAGACCTGGCTGCGCTACGCCGCCGCGCTCGCCGACCCGGCGGCCCGCGCCGAGATCCGGCACCTCGGCGCCTGGCTCACCACCGCGTGTGCCCGGATCTGCCTGGACGTGCTCCGCTCGGCGCGGGTACGGCGGGAGGCGTACCCCGGCCAGTGGTTGCCGGAGCCCGTGGTGACGCCGCTCGAACAGGGCCCGCGCACCGACGGCTTCGCGCCCGACCCGGCCGAACGGGCGGTCCGCGCCGACCAGGTCGGCACGGCCCTGATGGTGGTGCTGGAGCGGCTCGCACCGGAGCAACGGGTCGCCTTCGTGCTGCACGACGTCTTCGCCGTGCCGTTCTCCCGGATCGCCGAGGTGCTCGGCACGACCGACGCCGCCGCCCGCCAGCTCGCCTCCCGGGCCCGCCGGGCGGTGCACGCGCCCGACGCTCCCCGGCACACCGCCGACGCGGCCGAGCAGCGGCAGGTGCTCGCCGCCTTCGTGGCCGCCGTCGAGTCGGGCGAGCTGGCCGCGCTGGTGCGGGTGCTCGCCCCGGACGTGGTCCTCCTCGGCGACAGCGGCGGTCACTTCCCGGCGGCCCGCCGTCCGGTGCTCGGGGCCGACGCGGTGGCCCGCTTCGTCCTGGGCCTGTTCGGCCGGGCCGGCCGCTACGGCGGCAAGCTGCGCGCCCGTCCGGTGCTGGTCGACGGCGTGGAGGGCCTGCACCTGGAGACCCTGCACTCCGACGGCCGGCCGCTGCGGGTGGTCGCCGCCCTCACGGTGGACGGCGGCCGGGTGACCGGGGTCTTCCAGCAGCTCAACCCGGAGAAGCTGGGCGACCTGCCACCGCTGGGGGCCGAGGACCGCTGGCCGCCGCGCTGGTGACGCCCCGGTCAGACCACCAGGGCCAGCCACTTCCGGTACGAGGTGGCGAACGGTTCGACGCCGTCGCCCAGAGCGTCGAGAAGCCACCGGGCAGCCGACTCGGCCTGCGTCACCACGTCGTCCGGGTAGCCGAAGCGCGCCCGGTGCTCGGCGAACTCGTCCTCGTCGCGCAACTCCACCGCGCCCGTGGCCCGGCGGCGCACCACGTCGAGGTCGAGGTCGATGAGGTGGACCGTGTCGTCGTTCTCCCAGCGGGCCGGGCTGGCGATGTCGCAGTAGACCTCGCTGGTCCGCGGCGGCGGGTTGAACATGCCCGTCCACCAGGCGTGGTGCGGCACCAGGAGGACGAACGGGATCTGCTCCACCGACGGCCGGCCGTGGTAGACGGACTTCGTGCCCTCGGTGACACCGAGCCAGATGCCCAGGTCGTCCTCGGCGAGGCGGCGGGCGGGGTAGTCACGGTGGGCGCTGCCGTCGTACTTGCGGTAGATCACGCGGACCACGTCGCTCGGCATGAGTCGCACCCTAACCGATACCGCCCATCCCTCGCCGCACGGAAGTAACCGGGCGCGGTCGGTGGGAGACCGTACCGTGACGACGCCACGCCCGGAGCGGCGCGGCCCGTGTCGGGGAAGGCGGGTACCGTCGCACGGTGACTCCGCGCCTCGCCACCGGTTCCGCCGCCCCCTCGCCCCGCACCGGAGGCCGCCGGCGGGGCGCCCGGCCGAGCGGCGTGGAGCTGCTCGCCGCCGCGGTCGGCGCGGTGCCGGGCGGGGCGGCGCGTCCCGGCCAGCAGCAGATGGCGACCGCCATCGAGGAGTGCGTGCAGACGCGGGAGCACCTGCTCGTGCAGGCCGGCACGGGCACCGGCAAGTCGCTGGCCTACCTGACGCCCGCGCTGACCGTGGACGGCCCGGTGGTGGTCTCCACGGCCACCCTGGCGTTGCAGTCCCAGCTGGTCGACCACGACCTGCCCCGGCTCGCCGACGCCGTGGAGCCGGTGCTCGGCCGACGGCCCACCTTCGCGGTGCTGAAGGGGCGGCACCACTACCTCTGCCTGGCCCGGCTGGACAACTCCACGGAGGACGAGCCGGAGGACACCCTCTTCGACGCCCCGGCGGCACACCCCGGTGGCGGGACGCGGTGGCTCGGCGAGGCGGGACGGCTCGGCAAGCAGATCCAGCGGCTGCGTGACTGGGCGGAGAAGACCGACACAGGCGACCGGGACGAGCTGGACCCCGGCGTGGACGACCAGGCCTGGCGGCTGGTCTCCATGCCGGCCCGGGAGTGCGTGGGCGCGTCCCGCTGCCCGTTCGGCGCGGAGTGTTTCGCCGAGGCGTCCCGGGCCCGCGCCCGGGAGGCCGACATCGTGGTCACCAACCACAGCCTGCTCGCGGTGGACATGCTCGCCGGCCGGCACATCGTGCCGCCGCACAAGCTGCTCATCGTCGACGAGGCGCACGAGCTGGCCGACCGGGTCTCCTCCGCCGCCCAGGCCGAGCTGGTGCCGGAGCTGATCGAGCGTTCCGCGAAGCGGGCCCGTCCGCTGTTGCGGCCGGACACCGCCGACTCGCTCAGCGCGGCCGGCGCCGCCCTGGCAGCCGGGCTGACCGAGGCTCCCGCGGGGCGGATCACCTCGGGGCTGCCGTCCGCGCTGCGCGAGGCGTGCACCCTGCTCGACGCGGCCACCCGGGGGGCGCTCGACGCGATCGGCGACATCAAGTCCGACGACCCGGACCCGGTGCGCAAGCAGCAGGCCAAGGCGGTGCTCGACGAGCTCTCCGCCACCGCGCAGCGCCTGCTGGAGGAAGCCGACCACGACGTCGCGTGGGTGGAGAAGAACGACAACACCGGCCGTCGGGCCCTGGTGGTCGCGCCCCTCTCGGTCGCCGGCACGCTCGCCACCCATCTGTACGACGAGCGCACGGTGGTCGCCACCTCGGCGACGCTGACGCTGGGCGGCCGGTTCGACACGGTGGCCCGGGCGCTGGGCCTGGAGGCGCCCCCGGCCGACCCGCCGTCACCGGCCGCCGCCGCGCTGGCCGCCCGGGCCGCCTCGGGGCGCCCCGGCGAAGGGCGGGGCGGCACCGACACGTCGGCCGGGCGCGGCGGCCCGGCGGAGAGCGGCGGCCCCACCGGGGGCACCGGCACGCCGGGGGTGCCGGCGACCTCGGGGCCGGGGTGGCGCTCCCTCGACGTCGGCTCGCCGTTCGACTACGGGCGGCAGGGCATCCTGTACGTCGCCGCGCACCTGCCCCGGCCCAGCGTCTCCGGGCTGCCCGACGCGGCCGGCGAGGAACTGCTCGCGCTGGTGACCGCGCTCGGCGGGCGTACGCTCGGCCTCTTCTCCTCCCGACGGGCCGCGCAGCAGGCGGCGGAGCTGTTGCGCGCACGGACCGACCTGCCGGTCCTGCTCCAGGGCGAGGAGGCGCTGCCGCTGCTGGTACGCCGGTTCCGGGAGGAGAAGTCCAGCTGTCTGTTCGGGGTTATGTCGCTCTGGCAGGGGGTCGACGTGCCGGGCGACGCCTGCCAGCTGGTGGTCATCGACCGGCTGCCCTTTCCCCGGCCGGACGAGCCGCTGGCGGCGGCGCGGGCGGCGGCGGTGGACGCCGGCGGCGGGTCGGGTTTCGCCGCGGTCAGCGTGCCGATCGCCGCGATCCGGCTGGCCCAGGGGGTGGGCCGGCTGATCCGCTCGACGGGCGACAAGGGCGTGGTGGCGGTGCTCGACTCGCGGCTGGAGACCGCCCGGGGCTACGGGCCGTTCCTGCGCCGGTCGCTGCCGCCGTTCTGGTACACCACCAAGCCGGAGGTCGCCCGCGGCGCACTCGAACGCCTCGCCAAGCCCTGACCCCCACACGTCGTGAGGGTGGCCCCCCGGGTTCGGGAGGCCACCCTCACTGTGCGGCTGTGCGGATCGTGGCCGCGGTGGGACGGGTCAGGGTGCCTGGGAGGCGACGACGACGGCGTCGGGCGGGGTGTCCGGGACGGTGCGGGCGGCGAGCCGGCGCACGGCCGTGTTGAGCACGGCGATCAGCGGCACGGAGACCAGCGCGCCGGTGATCCCGGCGAGGACGACACCGGCCGCGATTCCGATGATCACCGCGAGCGGGTGGATGGCCACCGCCCGGCCCATGATCAGCGGCTGGAGGAGGTGACCCTCCACCTGCTGCACCCCGATCACCACGCCGAGGATGATCAGCGCCGTCACCAGGCCGCTGTCGACCAGCGCGACGAGGACCGCGACGACGCCCGACAGGGTCGCCCCGACGATGGGGATGAACGCCCCGAGGAAGACCAGCGCGGCGAGCGGGAAGGCGAACGGGATGTCGAAGATGACCAGGAAGACGCCGATGCCGACCGCGTCGATGAAGGCGACCAGCACGGTGGCCCGGACGTAGGCGACCAGGGTCGCCCAGGACGCCCGCCCGGCGTCGTCGACCTTCCAGCGGGCGGCCACCGGCAGCAGCCGGACCAGGAAGCGCCAGATCTTGTTGCCGTCCCGCAGGAAGAAGAAGGTGGCGAAGAGCACCAGCAGCGTGCCGGTCAACACCTCAGCCAGCGTGGCGGCCGTGGAGAGGGCGCCGCTGGTGAACTTCTCGGTGTTGTTGTTGATCCACTTCTGGCCCTCCTCGATGTAGTTGTCGAGTTGGCCGTCCGAGAGGTGCAGCGGGCCGGTCTTCAGCCAGTCCTGGATCTGCCGGACGCCCTCCGAGGACTTCTTGCTCAGCTCCGGCACGCCCTGGATGAACTCGTTCACCACCAGGGTCAGCGTGCCGATCACCGCGGCCAGGCCGCCGACCAGCACCACCGCCGTCGCCAGGGACCGCGGGAAACGAACCCGCAGCAGCCAGCCGACCGCAGGCGCGAGCAGCGCCGAGAGCAGCAACGCGACGGCCAGCGGGATGACCACGATCTTGACGGTGCCGACGATCTTCAGCAGCGCCCAGGCGACGACACCGATCACGATCAGCCGCCAGGACCAGGCGGCGCCGATCCGCAACGCGTGCGGCACGTCCGCGTCGTCCCGGCTGGAGGTGGAGTTGTGCATGGCCGCGGGCGGGGCCGCGCCGACCACGGTCGCGGACGGCGCCGCCGCCGGCCCGGGAGACGTCGGCGAGGCCACGCCGGCCGGCACGGGATCGTCGGCCGGGCCCGTACGGCGAACGCGCGCCGACTCCCGACCCGACTCGTACGCGCGACGGAGCCGTCCGCGTATCCGCTCGAAGCGGCTCAAGCGCACCTCCTGGCAAGAGAATCGGCCCGCCCCCGCAGGTGAGCGGACAGGATACGTCCGACGATGCCACCGTAGGGCAGGTCCGCCACACATTGCCCCCGGCCCCCGGCGCGTAACCGCCCACGGCTGGCCGACCGGGACACGGTAGCGTTTCCGGCGTGACCGCCGACCAGAATCTCGACTCCGGGCTGCCGATCCGCATGCTGCACGACCGCGTGCTGGTGCGGATGGAGGGGGGCGAGGGTGAGCGACGCTCCACCGCCGGCATCGTGATCCCGGCGACCGCCGCCGTGGGCAAACGCCTGGCCTGGGCCACCGCCGTGGGGGTGGGGCCGAACGTGCGCGCCATCGTCTCGGGCGACCGGGTCCTCTTCGACCCCGACGACCGCTCCGAGGTCGAGTTGCACGGCCGTGGCTACGTGCTGCTGCGCGAGCGCGACGTGCACGCCGTGGCCGCCGAGCGGGTGGAGAACGACTCCACCGGCCTCTACCTCTGATCCCGTCCCGCCTGTCCCCGCCCCGATGAGGGCGTCGGTGTCGTTTGCGTCGCTCCCGGCCGGGAAGCCAGCCGCACCACCGGCCCTGGGGAGGGACGATGCCGGAATTCGTGAAGAAGCTCCTGCTCTGGGGAGGCGTCGCGTTCCTGATCTACTTCATGGCTTTCCGGCCGGAGGGCGCGGCGGAGATGTTCAAGGCGATCGGGGCGGGACTGATGGCGATGGCGCAGGGTTTCGGAGACTTCCTCACCAGCCTGATGACGTGACGACACCGGGGCCGACCCGCTGAGGGCCGGCCCCGGTGTCGTGTCAGGAGTGGCCGGGTGTACGCGTCACGGGTGGCCGGGCGGCCACGGCGCCGCCGGTCGCTGGCCGTACCAGCCGGGCGGCCCGTAGCCGGACGGGTGAGCCGGGGGCGGCGGCGGTACGAGCACCACCGGGATCGGCACGACGGGCTCGTCAGGTGCCTCGACCGGCCGCTTCGTGCCGTCCGGGAATCGCAGTTGGTAGCGGTGCCCGTCCCAGATCCCCGCCGGCACCTGAGGGTCCCTGCCCACGAAGAACGACCGGTATGCGGTGATCGCGTCCAGCAGTTCCCGTTCCTCCCGTGCTGTCCGCTCCCGGTCCACCGGGCGCCGGTCCAGGCCGCGCAGCGCGCCGTCGCGCAGCAGCGCCAGCCGGGTCGCCGCGAACTGGTAGCCACGCATCGCCCTCAGCCCGGCGTCGCCGGCCACCCGTTTCGCCCACACCCGGGCCGCGTGCCGCCGTCCCAGGCTGCTCAGCGCCGCCACCTCCGGCGGGGTGAGCCAGCCGGCCCGGACGTAGTCCGGCAGGGTCCGCTCGGTGAGCCGCCCCTCCCAGGCTCTCAGCCACACGGCGAGCCCGACCATGCCGAAGAAGACCGGCACCATCACGCCGATGAAGCCGTACAACATGATCAACGTTTCCCCGGTCGCCTGGGTGAGGGTCGGGAGCAGGTTCCAGAGGCCGTGCAGCATCATCGCCAGCAGCAGGCCGGCGAGCGGGGCGAGCACCCGGACCCACCGGTTGGCGGCGCGCGCGGCGATGCCCAGCCCCACCCCGGTCATCGAGGTGAACAGGGGGTGGGCGAACCCGAAGAGCAGGATCCGGACGATGAAGATGGCGATGACCTGCTGGGTGCCGGTCGCCGGGCCGTACCGCTCCACGCCGGTGGCGTAGCCGTAACCGCCCAGGTAGAGGATGTTCTCCACCATGGCGAAGCCGACCGCGGAGAGCCCGCAGTAGACCAGGGCGTCGGTGATGCCGGAGAACTCCCGCCGGCGGAAGATCAACAGCAGGAGCGGCCCGATGGCCTTGGTCAACTCCTCGATGAACGGCGCGACCAGCACCGCGGTCAGCGCGGTCGGCAGCCCCCAGTCCTCGAACCGGTCGGCGGAGAAGTTGTTGACCGTCAGCGAGGCGGCGGTGGAGACGAACGCGCCCCAGGCGAAGCAGAAGATCAGGTACCGCAGGGGTTCCGGTTCGTAGCGGTCCAGCCAGAGGAAACAGCCCACCAGCACCGGAACCGGGAGGATCGCGGCGACCAGCCCGATCAGCAGCGCCTCGACGCCGAGATTCAGACCGAGTTTGAAGACCATGTAGACCGCGCAGGCCGCGATGAACACGACGGCCCCGGCCAGCACCAGGATCCGAGGCCAGTTGAGCCCGCGTGACGGCATCCGAGGCCCGGCCCCGGCCGGCGGCGGGACGGCGGGCACGGTCGGCGGCAGCGGAGCGCCGGGCGGGGTGTCGGCCATGCGGTCAGCGTAGCCATCCCCGGCCGGCTGGTCCGGTCGCATTCACCCCGCTATGCTGCGGGCAGGTCACGAGCGCCAGCGTCAAGCCCCGGTTTGCTGGCCGGCAACCCTCGTCGAGTTCGCGGTGGGGTGCCCCGGGTGATGACCGGGCCCGGCGCGATCCGCGTGCCGGGCAAGCGCGGACCCCGCCCGTGTGCGCCCACCCGGGGTCCCTGGACCCGGAGGTCGGCCATGACCGTCACCCTCGTACCCCCGCCCGCAGCACAGCCGACGCGGACCGGGCCGCCGCCCGCGGCCGGGCCGCTCGACGTGCTCGGCGTACCCGGCCAGGTCAACTTGGACTACGCCGCCACCGCGCCCTGCGCGCGGGCGGCGGCCGACGCGGTGACCGAACTGCTCCCCTGGTACGCCAGCGTGCACCGCGGCGCCGGGGCGCTGTCACGGCGCTGCACCCTCGCCTACGAGCGCGCCCGGCAGACGGTCGGTGACTTCTTCGGAGCTCGCGCCGACGACCACGTGATCTTCACCCGTAACACCACCGACGCACTGAACCTGCTGGCCCGGGCCATGCCCGCCGGCACCACGGTGATCACCTTCGGCGGGGAGCACCACGCCAACCTGCTGCCCTGGCCGCGTGGCTCGGTCCGGCTGCCGGTGCCTCGGGAGCCCGCCGAGGCGGTCCGCGCGCTGGCCGCCGCGCTCGGCGAACTGCGCAGACTGGATGCGGCGGGCAGCCAGGCTTCCCGGCCAGCCCGCCCCGGCGTCGACCAGGGCCCGCCCGTGCTGGTGGCGGTGACCGCCGCGAGCAACGTGACCGGCGAGCGTTGGCCGGTGGCCGAACTGGCCCGGGTGGCCCGGCGGTACGGGGCCCGGATCGCGGTGGACGCCGCGCAACTCGCCCCGCACGTGCCGGTGGACGTCGCCGCCCTCGACGTCGACTACCTCGCGGTCTCCGGCCACAAGCTGTACGCGCCGTTCGGCGCGGGAGCGCTCGTCGGGCGGGCGGACTGGCTCGACGCGGCAC
This sequence comes from Micromonospora sp. NPDC048170, assembly GCF_040652795.1. Classification (NCBI taxonomy): domain Bacteria; kingdom Bacillati; phylum Actinomycetota; class Actinomycetes; order Micromonosporales; family Micromonosporaceae; genus Micromonospora; species Micromonospora sp. NPDC048170. Next base: position 62,832 of record NZ_JBEZMR010000020.1, on the reverse strand, counting down.
CGCCGTACCTGGTCGGGGGCGGCGCCACCAGCCACGTCGGGGCGGCCACCCACGACGTACGGTGGGCGACCGGCCCGGCCCGGCACGAGGCTGGCACGCCGAACCTGCTCGGCGCGGTCGCCCTGGCCGCGGTCTGCGCCGCTCTCGCCGACGCCGACCGGGCCGCCCTGCACGACGCCGAACAGTCCCTGCTGGCCCGGCTGCGCGAAGGCATCGCGGCCCTGCCACACGTGGTGGAACTGCGCACCTTCGGGCCGGGTGCACCCCGGGTGGGCATCGTGTCGTTCGTGGTGGCCGGCCGGGACTCGGCGGAGGTGGCGGCGGAACTGGCCGCGTCGCACGACATCGGGCTGCGCGACGGCCTCTTCTGCGCCCACCCGCTGGCCCGGCGGCTGCTCGACGAGGCGGCAGCCCGCAGCGGCCGACGGGACCTGCCGCCGACCGCCCTACGCGCCAGCATCGGCCTGGGCAGCACGACAACCCACGTCGACCGCCTACTGACCGCCCTGACCACCCTGCCCTGACCCCCGCGCCTCCCTTCCCCCTCCCGCCCCACCCCCCTTCCGCCCGCCCTAACTCTCGCCTCGCCCGCCCGGCCCGTCGATCTTGCACTTTCCGCCCCGGCGAAACGGACTAAAGGCGCGCTCTGGGGGCCGGAAGTGCAAGATCGCGGGCAAGAGAGCGGCGTGATGAGTCAGGAGGGGTGGTGCGGGTGAGTCAGCCCAGTGGTGGGGCGGTGGGTGGGGTCGGGGTGCTGACCTGCTCTGCCTGGCCGCGTGGTCGATCCAGGTCGCCGAAGGCCTGTCGTACCCCGCGGTTCGCCTCTTCCTGGGTGATGCCGGAGGCCACCATCAGGTCGCTGGCGGTGGTCCGCACCTGTGCGATCACCACGCTGCCGGAGAAGCCGACCCCCTCGGCGTACGCCCGGCCGGCCTCGCTGACCGCGCGCAGCGCCCGCTCCCGCGACTTCTCCGGGTCCTCGCCGACGGCGAACTCGTGCTTGAGCAGGCGTACCGACTCGGCAAGGTGGGCCACCGCGTCCGGCATCGTCTCCGGGATGGGCTCCTCGTCCTCGATCAGGGTGACCGCGCGCCGGGTCAGCGTGCCGGCGTTGCGCATCGCCCGGTCGATCGGTTCGGCAGCCTCGGCGTAGTGGGTGAGTTCGTCCCGCCGGTGCCATCGGGCCGGCGAGAGCATGGCGGTCTCCTTCGCCCCCTCGATGGCCTCGGTCAGGGCGGACAGCTCCTCCTGGTTGTTGCGGAGCCGGTCCAGTGCCTCCTGGGCCTTGTCCCGGTCCCGCTCCCGCAGGGCGTCCGCAGCGCTGTCGAGCTGGGCGGCGAGCAGGTCCAGGGCTGGCCGGGCGGCCCGGTTGATGACCCGCAGCGGATTGAGCGGCAGCAGGACCGCGGTGACGAGCAGCGCGATGCCTCCACCGACGAACGCGTCGATGAACCGGGGGATCTCCAGGTTCTCGGTCGACGGGCTGAGCGTGACGATCAGCACCGCCGTGGCCGCCGCCTGGATGACGATGGCCACGCTGGCGCCCGCGAAGATGGTCAGCACGATCGCCAGGGTGACCACCAGCCCCAGCTGCCACGGCCCGGTGCCGAGTAGGTAGATGAGGAAATCGCCGACGGCGACCCCGATACCCACTCCGACGATCAGCTCCACCGTACGGCGGAACCGCTGGCCGACCGAGGCGGCGAGGGTGCCGACCGCGGAGATCGGCGCGAAGACGGGTTGCGGGTTGCCGAGCAGTTCGTGCGCCGCCAGCCAGGACAGCCCGGCGGCGAGGCCGGCCTGCACGGCGAGGCCCATCGCCATCCGCAGCCGGTGCAGGCGGTCGTGCAGGGTCACCGTCCCGCGGTGCCGCAGCTGCGTCATCGTCTCGGCGATCCGGGACCCGTCGACGTCCGTACCCCCGTCACGCAGGATGACGCGTCGCACCAGTGAGGGTCGACGGTCCCGGGCCACGGCCATGGCCGGGACTACCCGTGCCGCGTCGGGTGAATCCTCCGGCGCTGGCGCGATGGGGCAGACTCGGCCGGGTGGGTGACCTTTTCGACCGGTGGCGGGCCGCGGCCCGGGGCGCCGGGGTGACCGACGCGGCGGAACTGACCCGGGTCGGCGCGGAACTGCTGGCCCGTTGGCGTGAGCCGCACCGGCACTATCACACCGCAGACCACCTGGCGGCCGTCCTCGACGTGGTCGACGCGCACGCGCCGTCCGCCGGGCGGCCGGACCTGGTGCGCCTCGCGGCCTGGTGTCACGACGCCGTCTACGATCCGCGCGCCGAAGGCGACGCCAACGAGCGTGACAGCGCAGCACTCGCCGGCACGCTGCTCGCCGGGGTGGGCCTGCCGGCCGACGCCGTGGCCGAGGTGCGCCGGCTGGTGCTGCTCACCGCCGGGCACGCCGTCGACCCGGGCGACGCCGACGGTGCGCTGCTCTGCGACGCCGACCTGGCCGTCCTGGCATCACCACCTGAGGCGTACGACCGCTACGCCGCCGCGATCCGCCGGGAGTACGCGCACGTGCCCGACCCCGCCTTCCGAGCCGGCCGCGCCCGGGTCCTCGCCGGCCTGCTCGCCCTGCCCGCACTGTTCCGGCTGCCGCCGCTGGCCAGGCGCTGGGAGCCCCTGGCCCGCGCCAACCTCACCCGCGAACTCTCCACCCTTCCCCTCCCATAACCCCCACTCTCGCCCTCCCTCTCCCTCGCCCTCGCCTTGCCTCGCCCTCTGAGTCGAGCTGGGCGGTGCCGGAGTTGCCGGACGCGGCGATGCCGGGAGCTGCGAGGACTGCCTCCGACGGACACGGTGGACAGCCATCCCCCACCCGGCGGCCCGGCGGCCCGGCGGCCCGGCGGCGATCTTGCAGTTTTGGTCCCAGCAAAAGCCACAAATCCCCACAGGAAGGGGGCGGAAAGCGCAAGATCGCGAGAACAGGTGGGTGGCGGCGGTGGGGCGGGGCAGGTCAGGGGGCGGGGTGGGTCAGGTGTTTGGGGCGGCGCAGGCCGGCCTGGCGGAGCAGGCGCACCAGTTCGCGGCTCGGCACCACCCGGGCGCCCAGCCAGACCGCCACGGCGAACCGCTCGGCGGGAATGTCGTAGTGGTCCCGGTCGAACCCCCGGCGGGGCACACCCAGCGCCTCGGCGAAGGCGTGCAGCTCGGCGGGGGACACGTCGCTGATCAGGTGGGACCAGAGGCGTCCCCGCCACGGCCAGGCGGGCCGGTCCAGGTAGAGCATGTCGGCCAAGCTACCCGCCGAGGACTGGTCGACGATCGCGCGGTCCGGGCCCCTACCTCACCCACGGGTGAGACCACCGGGGTCGGGCGGCGGGTGCAGGAGACCCGGGCCGGTCAGCGGGACGACGACGGCAGTTCGGCCTGGTCGTCGTCCGCACCGCGGTCCGCCGCGAAGCCCCGCACGTCGGGCGCGCCGAGCCGGGCGGCGTCGGCGGTGGCGTCGTCGGGCATCAGCTGGGACTGGCGTTCCGCCTCCACCCGGGCCCGGTAGTGCTCCACCTCGCGGGCCCGGGTGGCCTCGTCCCAGCCGAGCACCGCGCCCATCAGCTCGGCCGCGTGGCCGGCCGACTCCAGGCCCCGGTGGGCGGTCTCGAAGGAGATCCGGGTACGGCGGGTGAGCACGTCCTCCAGGTGCAGCGCCCCCTCGGCCCGGGCCGCGTACGTCACCTCGGCGGCCAGATATTCGGGTGCGCCGGCCAGCGGGGAGGCGAGCAGCGGGTCCGCGTCGATCATGGCGAGCAGGTCGCGGGTGAGGCTGCCGTAGCGCTCCAGCAGGTGCTCGACCACCCCGACCGGCACCCCGTGCCGGCGGGCCAGGTCCGCCCGGTCCCGCCACATCGCCGGGTAGCCGTCGGCGCCGAGCAGCGGCAGGTCGGCGGTGCGGGAGGGGCGTACGGCACCGAGCCGGTGGGCGGCACGGTCCACCACGTCGGAGGCCATCACCCGGTACGTCGTGTACTTGCCGCCGGCGACGAGCAGCAGACCGAGCATCGGCTCGAAGACGGCGTGCTCGCGGGACAGCTTGGAGGTGGAGTCGGCCTCGCCGGCCAGCAACGGGCGCAGCCCGGCGTAGACCCCCTCGATGTCGGCCGTCGTGAGCGGCCGGTCGAGCACCGTGTTGACCTGGTCGAGCAAATAGTCGATGTCCCGGGCGGAGGCGGCCGGGTGGGACCGGTCGAGCCGCCAGTCGGTGTCGGTGGTGCCGATGATCCAGTGCCCGCCCCACGGGATGACGAAGAGCACGCTCGTGGCCGTACGCAGGATCAGCCCGGCCTCACCGGTGATCGCCGAGCGGGGCACCACCAGGTGCACCCCCTTGGAGGCCCGGACGCGGATGCCGGGGCGCAGCCCGACGTCGTTCAGCATCCGCGACATGTCGTCGCTCCACACGCCGGTGGCGGCGATGACGGTGCGGGCGCGTACCTCGAACTCGGCGTCCGGGGAGCCGGCGGGCGCCTCCAGGTCGCGGACCCGGACGCCGGTGACCTCGCGGGCCTGCCGGATCAGCCCGACCGCCCGGGTGCTGGTGACCACGGTCGCGCCGAGGCTGGCCGCCGTGCGGGCCAGGGTCACCACCAGCCGGGCGTCGTCGACCTGCCCGTCGTAGTAGCGGATCGCGCCGGCCACCGCGTCGGCCCGCAGGCTGGGGAAGACCCGGCGGGTGCCCTCGCGGGTCAGATGCCGGTGCAGCGGCATGCCGCGACCACCGCCGAAGACCCCGGCGAAGGCGTCGTAGGCCGCTACGCCGACACCGTAGTAGGAGCGCCGGAACAGCCGGCCGGGCAGGCCGCGGACACCCTGCCCGTCGGGCAGCGGCACCAGGATGGGCACCGGCCGGACCAGGTGCGGGGCGAGCCGGGTGGCGAGCAGCCCACGCTCGGTGAGCGCCTCGTGCACCAGGTGGAACTCCAACTGCTCCAGGTAGCGCAGGCCCCCGTGGATGAGCTTGCTGGAACGGCTGGAGGTGCCGGCGGCGTAGTCGCGCGCCTCCACCAGGGCCACCTTCAGCCCTCGCGACGCCGCGTCCAGGGCGGCCCCCGCCCCGGTCGCGCCACCGCCGATGACCAGCACGTCGAAGCGTTCGGCCCGCAGGCGGCGCAGGTCGGCGGCCCGGCGCTCGGGGGAGAGCTGACCGGCCGTGGTTCGGGACACGCTGGGGTCACGCACCCGTCCACCGTAGCCGTCGCCGCCACCCGGCGGCACACACCGCCCGCGCCGTACTGTCTGGGGATGGAGGTCGGACCCCCGTTCCCTGCTGGTCAGCCCGTCCCACGGCCCCCGGCCGGGCCGGAACGGTCAAGTCCCTGGGCGGTGGTGGCGGCGGTGGTGACCGGCTGCTGGGCCGTCGGGTTCGTCGTCGTCAGCCAGCTCGGCGGGTGGCTGGCCGACCAGGTCATGCTGGCCTCCGGGCTGGACCGCGTGGTCTGGCTGTGGCCGGTGACGGTGCTGGCCACCGTGCTGCTGGTCGGCGTGCCCACGCTGATGCTCGCCCTGCTGCCCCGCTCGGCGGCGGTGCGCGTCACCGGGCGGGCCTGGTTGGCGGCGGTGCTCGTGCTCGGCGCGCTGGGGCTGCTCCGGGCGCTCCCGCCGGTGCACCACGAGGCGTACCTCGCCGCGCTGGCCGCCACGGCCGCCCTGGCCGCCCTCGTGCTGTGGGCGCTCGCCCGACGCGCGGCCGGCGCGACGCCCCGGGTCCCCGCGCCGGCCGTCACGCTGCTCGGGGTGGCCGGCGGGCTGGCGCTGCTGCTGCCCTGGGTGTGGCTGGGGGCGCTCGGCGGGCTGCTGGAGACGGTGCTCGCCGGGGTCGCGGCCGCCGCTCTGGGGGTGCTGGCCGGGGCGCTGCTGGATGACGCCTTCTGGTCCCGCTTCACCGTCGGCGATCCGCCCCGGCCGGCCCGGCTGGTGCTGGTCGGCGGGCTGGTCGCCGGAGTCGCGCTGCTGCTGCTCGCCGCCGGGGTCGGGCAGTCCGGGGCCCAGCTCCCCCTGCTGCTGACCCTGCCGCCGGCCGGCTTCGCGCTGGCGGCCCTGCACGCGGCGGCCCGCCGCCCGGCCGCTCCGCCGGCGATCCCCCACGGCGCCGCCCCGGCGAAACCGCCCGGCACCGCCCCGGCAAACCCGTCCGGCACGGCCCTGGCACACCCGCCCGGCGGCGTCCCGGCACCTTGGCTCGGCACCGCGGGGGTGGCCGGGCGGGCAGGTGCGTCCGGCGTCCGGCCTGCGACGCGCTGGCTGGTCGGGCTCGGCGTGCTCGGCCCGCTGGCCTTCGCCGACCCCGAGGAGATCACCCTCGTTCTGGCCGGCACCCGTGACGTGCCGTTCTGGGTGGCCACCGCAGCCGCCGTCGGGCTCGCCGTCGCGGCCGTCCTCGCCGTGGCGTACGGCGTGCTGCTGGCCCGGGGCAGGCGGCCGAGCCGGCGGGTCGCCGGGGTGACCGCCGTGGCCCTGCTGGTCGCGGTCGGCGTGGTGGCCGTCGGCGCGGGCCAGCCCGGCCTGCACGGCGAGCGGCTGTTCGTGGTGCTCCGCGAGCAGGCCGATCTCGGTGGCGTCCCGGCGGCGACGGGCCGGGCCGGCCGGGACGCCCGGGCCGGCGAGGTCTACCGGCGGTTGGTCGCGACCGCCGAGCGGACCCAGGCCGACCTGCGCCGGGATCTGCGCAGGCTCCGGCTGGAGCACACCCCCTACTACCTGGTGAACGCGGTCGAGGTGGGCGGCGGGCCTGCGGTGCGGGCCTGGCTGTCGCGCCGGCCCGAGGTGGCCCGGGTGCTGATCAGCCAGCGGGTACGACCGCTGCCCGCGCCGGCCGGCCGCAGTCGCGGCACCGCGCCCGCGCCCGCCGGCCCGGAGTGGAACGTCCGGATGCTCGGCGCGGACCGGGTCTGGTCCCAGCTCGGGGTGAACGGCTCCGGGATCGTGGTGGGCAGCTCGGACTCGGGCGTGGACGGGGGGCATCCCGCGCTGGCCGGCGGCTTCCGGGGCGGCGACGACTCCTGGCACGACGCGTGGAACGGCACCCGGGCGCCGACCGACCAGGGCGGGCACGGCACCCACACGACGGGCAGCGCGGTGGGCCGGGGCGGCATCGGGGTGGCCCCGGGCTCCCGGTGGGTCGGCTGCGTCAACCTGGACCGCAACCTCGGCAACCCCGCGTACTACCTGGACTGCCTCCAGTTCATGCTCGCGCCCTTTCCCGCCGGCGGGGACCCGTTCACCGACGGGCGCCCGGCACGCGCCCCGGAGATCCTCACCAACTCGTGGGGCTGCCCGTCGATCGAGGGTTGCGACCCGGGGGTGCTCCGGCCGGCCACCGCAGCCCTGGAGGCCGCCGGCATCCTGGTGGTGGCCGCGGCCGGCAACACCGGGCCGTACTGCGAGTCGATCGACGACCCGCCCGCCCCGTACGCGGACGTGCTGACGGTCGGCGCGGTGGACCGGCAGCGACGGGTCACCATGTTCTCCTCCCGGGGCCCGGTGCCGGGGGCGGCCAAGCCGGACCTGGTCGCGCCGGGCGACGAGGTGCTGTCGGCGATGCCGGGCGGCGGGTACGCCATCCTGAGCGGCACGTCGATGGCGACCCCGCAGGTGGCCGGCGTGGTGGCGCTGATGTGGTCGGCCAACCCGGCGCTCGTCGGCGACCTGCCCCGCACCCGGCAGATCCTGCGGGACACCGCGACCCCGGTCGGGGCGACGTACGCCTCCCGGACGCAGACCTGCGGGGGCGACCGGAACATCACCGGGGCCGGACTGGTCGACGCGTACGCGGCGGTCCGGGCGGCCAGAGGGTGAGCAGGTCTTGCCCTTCCCCGTACCCGGTGCTCTAGGGTCGGCGACCATGGACGCGGAGATCATCGTCGCCGAGCTGACCGCCGACCGGACGCCCGCCGTGGTGGAGCTGTTCCGCCGGTCGCTGGACCTACCCGAGGATGCGGCCGAGGCGCCGGAACTCGTGGACACGCTCTGGACCCGGGCGGCCGTCGACCGGCCGGTGGTGGCGCTCGGCGCGTACCGGGGGGCGGAGCTCGTCGGGGCGCTGGTCTGCTCGGTCTCCGCCCAGGACCCCCGGCTCGGGTACGTGGACCTGGTGGCGGTGGACCCCGCCCACCGGCGGCGGGGCGCGGGACGGGCGCTGCTGTCGTCGGCCGAGCGCACCCTCGCCGGTCTCGGCGCGGCCGAGGTGCTGCTCGCCGGCAACCCGCCGCACTACGGCTGGCCCGGCATCGACGTGCGCTACACCCCGGCGCTCTGCGCCGCGCTGGCGCTCGGCTACCAGCAGGACCGGACGGCGTGGAACATGACGGCCGACCTGTCGTACGACGGCTCGCCCGCGCTGCGCCCGACGGACGCCGCGGAGGCGCGACTGGCCGGGCGGGGCGTGACGGTCCGCCGCGCCGAGGCGGCCGACTTGCCGGCGCTGACGGAGTTCGCCCGCGGCACCTTCGGCGGGGCCTGGGACGCCGAGCTGGCCGGCTCGGTTGGCCGGGAGGGGGCGGGCTGCCACCTGGCCGAACGCGACGGCGAGGTGCTCGGTTTCGCCGCGTACGGGTCGTCCCGGCCGAGCTGGTTCGGCCCGATGGGCACCGCCCCGGCGGCCGAGGGCTCGGGGATCGGCGGGGTGCTGCTGCGCCGGTGCCTACGCGACCAGCGGGCGGCGGGCCTGCCGTCGGCGCAGATCGGCTGGGTGGGGCCGATCCCGTTCTACTCGGGCAGCGCGGGCGCCCGGGTCGAGCGGGTCTTCTTCCTCTATCGCAGGACACTCGGGGGCTGATAGCAGGGCGAATGGGATATAGATCCTGATAGCACCATTCGCCCGCATCGGTGATCGTCGCGCCCTACCGTTTCGGTAGAGGAGGCAGCCATGACCACGGACGACGAACGCCCCGGCCCGTTGCCGTTCGACCGGCTCGACTACGGCGACGCCGAGCAGCAGGCGGAGATGGCCGGCGTGGACGAGCCGGCCGACGATCCGGTGACGCTGGTCGACGAGCCGGTGCAGATCCCACAGCCGTACGACCGGACGCAGAAGCGGCGTAACCAGCGGCCACTGCCGACGTGACAGCGAAAGGGGCGGACCGCTGACGCGGCCCGCCCCTTTCGGCGTTGGAGCTGGACTCAGAAGTCCATGTCCCCGCCACCCGGACCAGCCGGGGCGGCCGGGGTCTTCTCCGGCTTGTCCGCCACGACGGCCTCGGTGGTGAGGAAGAGCGCCGCGATGGAAGCGGCGTTCTGCAGCGCCGACCGGGTCACCTTGGCCGGGTCGATGATGCCCGCGGCCAGCAGGTCGACGTACTCACCGTTGGCGGCGTTCAGGCCGTGGCCCGCCTCGATGTTGCGGACGTGCTCGACGACCACGCCGCCCTCGAGGCCGGCGTTGACGGCGATCTGCCGCAGCGGGGCGTCCAGCGCGATCTTGACGATCTGCGCGCCGGTCGCCTCGTCGCCGGCCAGGTCCAGCTTGTCGAAGGCGGTCTTGCCGGCCTGCACCAGCGCGACGCCACCACCCGGGACGATACCCTCCTCGACGGCGGCCTTCGCGTTGCGGACGGCGTCCTCGATGCGGTGCTTGCGCTCCTTCAGCTCGACCTCGGTGGCCGCGCCGACCTTGATCACCGCAACGCCGCCGGCCAGCTTGGCCAGCCGCTCCTGCAGCTTCTCGCGGTCGTAGTCGGAGTCGCTCTTGTCGATCTCGGCCCGGATCTGGTTGACCCGGCCCTGGATCTGCTCGGCGTCGCCGGCACCGTCGACGATGGTGGTCTCGTCCTTGGTCACCACGACCTTGCGGGCGCGGCCCAGCATGTCGAGGCCGACGGCGTCCAGCTTGAGGCCGACCTCCTCGCTGATGACCTGGCCACCGGTGAGGATGGCGATGTCGGCCAGCATGGCCTTGCGGCGGTCGCCGAAGCCCGGCGCCTTGACGGCGACCGACTTGAACGTGCCGCGGACCTTGTTGACGACCAGGGTGGCCAGGGCCTCGCCCTCGATGTCCTCGGAGATGATCAGCAGCGGCTTGCCCGACTGCATGACCTTCTCGAGGATCGGGAGCAGGTCCTTCACCGACGAGATCTTGCTGTTGACGATCAGGAGGTAGGGGTCGTCGAAGACGGCCTCCATGCGCTCCGGGTCGGTCATGAAGTAGGCCGAGATGTAGCCCTTGTCGAAGCGCATACCCTCGGTGAGCTCCAGCTCCAGCCCGAAGGTGTTGCTCTCCTCGACGGTGATGACGCCTTCCTTGCCGACCTTGTCCATCGCCTCGGCGATGATCTCGCCGACGGTGTTGTCACCGGCAGAGATGGAGGCGGTGGAGGCGATCTGCTCCTTGGTCTCGACGTCCTTGGCGAGCTTGAGCAGCTCCTCCGAGACGCTGGCCACGGCGGCCTCGATGCCCCGCTTCAGGGCCATCGGGTTGGCACCGGCGGCCACGTTGCGCAGGCCCTCGCGGACCAGGGCCTGGGCCAGGACGGTCGCCGTCGTCGTGCCGTCACCGGCGACGTCGTCGGTCTTCTTCGCGACCTCCTTGACCAGCTCGGCGCCGATCTTCTCGTAGGGGTCCTCGAGCTCGATCTCCTTGGCGATGCTCACACCATCGTTGGTGATGGTGGGGGCACCCCACTTCTTCTCGAGGACGACGTTGCGGCCCTTGGGGCCGAGGGTCACCTTCACGGCGTCGGCGAGCTGGTTCATGCCCCGCTCGAGGCCGCGGCGCGCCTCTTCGTCGAACGCGATCATCTTGGCCATACGGCGTTGTCCTCCTGGACACTCACGGGCCACCCGGAGTGTGTGTCCCGGATGGGCCGCCTGGTGTACGCACCTTGGGACGTCGCCACCTGGCGACGACGACGTCTCCTCGGCCGGGCCGGATAGCCCGCGACGACCGGCCATGTGCCGCACCCGCGTGTGGACGCTGCTGCGGCCGTGGCCCTACCGCCCCGACCATTGGCACTCGCGGTATGCGAGTGCCAATGACTTGTTTAGCACTCTCCCCTGTCGAGTGCAAGCACGATCGGCCCGGTCAGCCGAGTTCACCGGCCAGCCGCGCGCTGTCCACTGGACCCTCGTGGGCACGCTGCTCGGCATACGTGACGACCAGACCGACCAGCTGGGCGAGGTGGGTCGGCAGGGCCAGCACCGCGCCCACCAGCGTCACCACGATCACGCCCACCGCCGTGCCCGGCGACTCCAGCGGGGTGGTGCCGAACGGCAGCACGCCGATGCCCTCCACCATGCCGGCCACTCCGCCGCCGACGATCACCGCCGCCGCCACCAGCGCCACCCGGCCGAGCATCAGCCCCAGCCGGTCGTGGAACATCCGGAAGGAGCGGCCGATCGGAGCCTGCCGCTCGAAGAGATAGACCGGGCCGGCCATGCTCAGCGCGAAGGCGGCGTAGATGCCGGGGATGAAGCAGAAGCAGATGCCGAGCCCGATGATCACGCTCATCAACAGGGTCCAGCCCCAGAGGCCCAGTGCCCGGCGCGCGCCGTAGGAGAGGGCCTCGCCCATGCTCACCGGCTGGCCGGCCGCCTGCCGGGCGATCGCCCAACTGCCGGCCGCCCAGCCCAGGCTCTGCACCAGGCCGAAGACGACAGCACTGCCGATCAGCACGGCCAGCATGATGCCCAGGTCGGCCAGGAAGGTGTCGGGCAGCGCGGCGGAGTCGTCGGCCAGCGACTCCTCCCACTTCGCGGACGGGTCGATGGCCAGCGTGAGCACCGACACCACCGCGGCCGGCAGCACCTGGGTGAGCAGCAGGATCGGCAGCAGGAGCCGCCAGCCCCGGCGCACCGCGCCGACGCACCGGTCGAACCAGCCGCTGACGCCGGCGCCGGGCGGGGTGACGAGCAGGTCGGCCGGGTCGAGGCCGTGACCGGGCGGGTACCACCCGTGGACCGGCTGCCCGGGGTACGCGACCGGGGCGCCCGGCCCGGGATAGGCGACCGGGGCGCCCGGGTACCACGGCTGCCCGCCGTACGGGCCGGATCCGGGCGGGTAGCCACCGGTGGGCGGGAAGACCCAGTCCTGCGGCTGCTGCGGGCCCACCGGCGCACCGGGTGGCGTCGCGGAGGGGTCGGGCTCTCCCGGGGGCGGCGCGGCCTGGGGCGGCTGGTCGGACATGAACCCTCCTCAGCGTTGGCTGGAACGGCTCACGATCCTTCCCTGCCGGCGCAACCGCGCCGAGCCCGCCCCCGGGCGGCGGCCGGTCAGGCGATGACGCGCACGCGCTCGGCCTGAGGACCCTTCTGGCCCTGGGCGATCTCGAACTCGACGCGCTGGCCGTCGTCCAGCGCCTTGTAGCCGTCCATCTCGATCGCGGAGAAGTGGACGAAGACGTCCTGCCCGCCGTCGACGGCGATGAAGCCGTAGCCCTTTTCGGAGTTGAACCACTTCACGGTGCCCTGTGCCACGGTGCACTTCCTCACTCTGCGCGGCGTTCCACGACCCCGGAGGCCGGGCTGACCGGCACCGGAGGACCACCGGCTCGGCGATCGACGACGGCCGCTGAAACGGTGACCGAAGTCGCACGCTACACGAAGCGTGACGACGGCGCACGACCACAAATCGGGCATATTCCGACGGTCATCCATCGGTCCTCGTCGCTGTGGTAGGCATGCGTCATGACGAGCACGCCCGACGGGTCTCCGCCGGCGCGGTCGGCGGAGATCCGGCGGGTCCGGCCGCGTGACGCGGCCCGGATGCGGGCCCTACGGCTGGAGATGCTCGCCGACGCGCCACTGGCCTTCCTGGAGACCCTCGCCGACGCGGCCTCCCGGTCGCACGCCGACTACGCGGCCCGGATCGAGGCCGTCTCCGCCGGGGCGGGCACCGCGCAGTTCGTCGCGGACCCAGGCGACCGGCTCGTCGGGCACGCCGGTGGCACGGTGGCCCCCGGGGAGCCGGGACTGACCGTGGTGTACGCCGTCTACGTCACCCCGCGATGGCGGGGCACCGGCCTCCTCGGCGACCTGGTCGAGGCGGTCGCGGCCTGGTCCCGGGCCTGCGGGCGCCCCGAACTGATGCTGGAGGTCGTGGTCGGCAACGACCGGGCCTACCGCGCGTACCGGCGGCTGGGCTTCGTCGACACCGGGGTACGCGTCCCGCACCCCACCGTCGGGGCGCTCACCGAGCTCCAGATGCGCCGCCCGGCCTGATCCGGCCACCCGCACCCGCCCGCGCGACCGCCCGGATCGGCCCGCCTGGGGCCGATCCGGACAGCCACGACAGGGTCAGGCGTGGCGGCGGGACTGCACGATGCGGAACCGGTTGGCCACGTAGGCGCCGTCGGTCAGCGCCGAGTTGGCCGCCGCGTTGGCGCCGCTGCCGTGGAAGTCGGAGAAGGCCGCCGACTGGTTGACGAAGACCCCGCCGGTCAGGTTGCAGGACAGGTGCACCCCGACCTCGATCGCCGCGGCCTCCGCCGCGTCGAGGACCGCGTCGTCGGTGGAGTAGACCGCCGCCGTCAGCGCACCCTTCTCGCCGACGGTGGAGCGCAGGATCTCCAGGCTGTGCGCGGTGGAGTCCGTCGCGATGGCGAACGAGATCGGCCCGAACCACTCCCGCGAGTACGTCGCGGTGTCGCCGGCCGCCAGCCGGACCACCGTCGGGGTGCGGACCACCGCGCCGGGGAAGGCGGGGTGCTCGACCGTACGCGACTCCAGCACCGTCTCGCCGACCTTGGTGACCTCGTCGAGTCGCTCCAGCACCCCGTCGTTGACGATCGCGCCGGTCATCTCCACCCCGCGCGCCGGGTCGGCAGTGATCTTGGCGATCGCCGCGGCGATCCCGCCGGCCACCTCGTCGAAGCTCTTGTGCCCCTGGTCGGTGGCGATTCCGCCGGAGGGGATGAGGATGTTCTGCGAGGTGGTGCACATCTGGCCGCTGTAGAGGGTCAGGGTGAAGCCGAGGTTGCGGCACATCCCGGCGAAGTCGTCGGTGGAGTCGATCACCACCGTGTTCAGCCCGGCCTTCTCGGTGTAGACCGCCGCCTGCCGGGCGTTGGCCTCCAGCCAGTCGCCGTACTCGGTGGAGCCGGTGAAGTCGATGATCTTCACGGCGGGGTGCAGGGCCAGCGTGGAGGCGAGCTTCTCGCCGGGCGCCTCGGGCGCGAGCAGCACCAGGTTCGGGTCGAAGCCGGCCTCGGCGAGCACCTCCCGGGCGTACTTCACCGTGATCGCCAGCGGCAGCACCGCGCGCGGGTGCGGCTTGACGACCACCGGGTTGCCGGTGACCAGCGAGGCGAACAGCCCCGGGTACGAGTTCCAGGTCGGGAAGGTGTTGCAGCCGACCAGCAGCGCGACCCCGCGGGGCACCACGTGGAAGGTCTTGGTCATCCGCAGCGGGTCGCCCTTGCCGGCCGCCTTCTCCCAGGCCGCCGTCCCCGGGTGCCGGGTCATCTCCGCGTACGCGTAGGCGACCGCCTCCAGTGCGCGGTCCAGCGCGTGCGCGCCGCCGGCCTGGAAGGCCATCACGAAGGCCTGGCCACTGGTGAACTGCACCGCGTTGGCCAGCTCGAAGATGTGCCTGTGCAGCCGGTCGAGGATCTCCAGGCAGACCCCCACTCGGGCCTGCGGGCCGGCGTCGCGCCAGCCGGGCAGCGCGGCGGAGGCTGCGGCCACCAGCTCGTCGGCCCCGGCGTGCGGATAGCGGACGCCCAGCTCGACGCCGAACGGGCTCGTCTCGGTGGCGATCCGGTCGCCGGTGCCCGGCTGGTCGAGGGGGAAGTCACCGCCGAGGTACGCCTCGAACGCGGCCTTGCCGTCGGCGGCGGCGGTCTCACCGTAGACCCGAGGGCTGGGCGACTCGGGATAGGCGGACCAGTACCCGCGCTCCGTGATGGCGGTCAGCGCCCGGTTGAGGGTGTCGGCGTGCCTGTCGTACAGGGGGTGCGGGGTCTCCGTCATGCCCGCCATCATGCAACAGGAAGCCCCAGGATCAGTAGGGCCGTGTCACAACTCAGATCGTGAGCTGCCAGTCGGTCCACCCGTCGATAGGGCGGAACCCGAGCTGTTCGTTGATGCGTACCATGTGGGCGTTCTCGGCCGCGTTGAAGGTGTCGATCGCCCGTACCGCCGGCTCGTGGGCCAGCAGGTGACGCAGGTTCTCGACCTTGCTGAGCAGGCCGAGCCGGTGACCGCGGTGCTCCGGGTCGACGATCGTGATCTGCTGGAACGCGTGCCAGTCAACCGTGGCGCCCACGTCGAGCAGGCTCCAGGCGACCAGCCGTCCGGACGCCTCATGCCGGACCGCCGTGTGGTAGCGCCGCCGACCCCGCGCCGCCAGCGCCCGATCGGCGCCCCGGAGCCGGTCTGCGTCGACCCGCTCCGGCTCCCACTGCACGTCGCCCAGCGGCGCGTCGGTCGACAGCCGGCCGTCGAGGTAGGCGATGTCGGCGACGTACTCCTCCGGGGTGTGCCCCTGCCAGCGGACGGTGCGGTACCCGGCGGCGCGGGACCGGGCCTCGGCCAGCGACGCGGCCAGGCCCTCGTCGTCGAGCCGGGTGGTGTCGAGCCGGCGGCGGACCTCGGCCAGCGCGGGCCGGGCGCCGGTCGACGCGGCGAAGGCGCCGGCGGCCCCGGAGCGGGCCGGGCCGCCGGGCAGCGCGGAGACCGCCATCGCCAGCACCCGCTTGCGGCCCCGCTCCCGCAGCAGGCGTACGGCATGCTCGTGCAACGCGCGACCGACGCCGCGACGCCGGCACCCGGGGTGGACAACGATCTCAGCCGTGGCGTTCTCGGTGTTGTCGAGCTGCGGCAGGTCCAGCGCGAGGTAGCCGGCCGGCCCGCCGTCGACCCGGGCCAGCGCCCAGAGCGGGAGGCTGCCCGGCATCGGGTGCCGCAGCGCCGCCTCGAAGTGCCGCCGGCAGAAGGGCGGGAAGTCGGGCAGGTCGGCCTCGTTGGCTGCCGCGCCGATCCGGTAGACCTCGTCGATCGCGGCTTGGTCAGCGGCGTCGAGCGGCGCGATCGTGATGCTCATTGCGCGAGAGTGCGCCATCAGACGACGATCGGGCCAGCGAATTAACCGCTGGCCCGATCGGAAGTTGGTCGGGAGGGACGCTCGCACAACGCCTCCGGCGTTGGGTCGCAAGAACTAGAAAGTCTCGGGCGAAACGCCCTCCCGCACGGAGCATCTTGCGCCGTCCGGTTCCTGCCGTCAAGTCCTCGCCGCCGGGTTTTCCACACGCACAGCAAAATCCCAGTCACCCCCCGAATCCTTCTCACCCGCCTTCGCACCCGCCCGCCGCACCCATCGCCCCGCGACTCCCCCCGCCCCGCGCCCCCGCCCCGCGCCCGCGCCCACCGCCCCGGCCCGCCCCGGCCCGCCCCGCCCCGTCCCGCCCCGTCCCGCCCCGTCCCGCCCCCCGCGATCTTGCACTTTGCGCCCTCGATATGCCCCGAAAGTCCGAAGCATCCGGGCAGTATGTGCAAGATCGCGGGGGTGGGATCGGGCGGGGACGGCGGGGGCGGGGCGCGGGGCGCGGCGGCGGACGGCGGGGGCGGGGCGCGGGGCGCGGCGGCGAACAGCGCGGGCGAGGCGGCGAACGGCGGGGTGGCGGACGGCGGGGGCGGAGCGCGGGTGGCGGACGGCGGGGGCGGAGCGCGGGGCGAGGCGGGGGACGGCGGGGTGGGGGTAGCGGGGGGTGGGGGTAGCGGGGGGTGGGTGGTCAGCCCAGGAGGCCGGCGTCGCGGGCGGCGCGCAGCGAGGGCTTGATGCGGTGGGTGGGGCCGACCTGGGCGGCGACCGCGTCGAGGGTCTTGAGGCCCTCGCCGGTGTTGAAGACGACGGTCTCCGCCGCCGGGTCGAGGCGGCCCGACTCGACCAGCTTGCGCAGCACCGCCACGGTCACCCCGCCGGCGGTCTCGGCGAAGATGCCGGTGGTCCGGGCCAGCAGCCGGATGCCGGCGCGGATCTCGTCGTCGTCGACGTACTCCATCCAGCCCCCGGTGCGGCGCACCGCCTCCAGCGCGTAGAGGCCGGCCGCCGGGTCGCCGATGTTCAGCGACTTGGCGATGCCGGTCGGCTTGACCGGGACGATGGTGTCGGTGTCGGCGTGCAGGGCGGTGGCGATCGGGTTGCAGCCGGCCGACTGGGCGCCGAACACTTTCCAGCCGCCGGCCGGCGCCTCGACCAGGCCGATCTCGACCAGCTCGGAGAACGCTTTGTCGATCTTGGTGAGCAGCTCACCGGAGGCCATCGGGATCACCACCTGCGCCGGGATCCGCCAGCCGAGCTGCTCGGCCACCTCGTAGCCGAGCGTCTTCGACCCCTCGGCGTAGTAGGGGCGCACGTTGACGTTGACGAACGCGGTGTCCTCGAACTCGTCCGTCTCCACCAGCTCGCCGCAGAGCCGGTTCACGTCGTCGTACGAGCCGTCGATGGCGACCAGTTCGCCGCCGTAGACGGCCGTGGTGACGACCTTGCCCTGTTCCAGGTCACTGGGGATGAAGACCACCGACGGCGCGCCGGCCCGGGCCGCGTGCGCGGCGACCGAGTTGGCCAGGTTGCCGGTGGAGGCGCAGGCGTAGCGGCTGAAGCCGAGCGCGCGGGCGGCGGTCAACGCCACCGAGACGACCCGGTCCTTGAACGAGTGGGTCGGGTTGGCGCTGTCGTCCTTGACCCAGAGCGGGGCGGTGATGCCGAGTTCGGCGGCGAGGTGCCCGGCGGCGACCAGCGGGGTGAAGCCGGGGTCGAGAGTGACCCGGGTGGCCGGGTCCTGGCCGGCGGGCAGCAGCGCCGCGTACCGCCAGATGTTCTGCGGGCCCGCCTCGATCTGCTCACGGGTGACCGTCGCGAGCGCGGCGGCGTCGTAGTCGACCTCCAGCGGGCCGAAACAGTCGTAGCAGGCGTGCTGGGCGGCCAACGGGTAGCGGGCCGAGCAGGCGCGGCAGACCAGGGCGCGGGCGGGGCTGGCGGTGGTGTCGATGCCGGAGGGGGCGTACGTCGACGTCATGTCGAGAGTCCTCTCATCTTTCCCCACATCGCACCCTGCGGCGGGGACGGAATTGGCACCTGCCCCGCGGGTCGCTCTGCGATGAGCGCGCGGGGTGGTTGCCGGGGCGTCGTCGGGCCGTATCCCTCAGCCCCTCTGGATGAGGTATGCAGTTGTGCCGTCGAGTCTAGGCGCTGTCGCCGCGCGAATCGACGGCAGATCCCACGCTGTGAGCGATGCCGCAGCCTCCGTCGGGGCCGGCGGACCTCCCCGGCGGCGGTACGGGATCAGGCGGTCACCGAGCGGGAGCCGCCGGGTTGCCGGGCACGGAGCAGGGTGTCGACCGCCCACGCGCCGGGACCGAACACGGCGATCAGCAGGAACGACCAGCAGAACAGGACGGCCAGCTCACCACCGTTGTGTAACGGGAGCAGCGCGTCGGGCTGGTGCACCACGAAGTACGCGTAGGCCATCGACCCGGACGCCAGCAGGGCCGCCGCCCGGGTCAGCAGCCCGACGAGCACCAGCCCGCCGCAGACCGCCTGGATCAGCGCGGCCCACCAGCCCGGCCACTCGCCGAGCGGGACCGCCTCACCGGTGCCCCCGCTGCCGCCGAGGATCCCGAGCAGCGAAGCCAGGCCGTGGCAGAGGAAGAGCAGGCCGACGACGGCTCGGAACAGGGACAGGGCCGGGCCACCGATCCGGTCAGTGAACATTCGGGTACCTCCGGTAGGGACGACAGGATGGCCCAAGAATGTCGCCCGACATTCGGCGGTGTCGATCCCTTCCCTCTCTGCGGGAAGACTTCGGTGCTGTCCCCTGCCGCCG
This sequence comes from Micromonospora sp. NPDC048170, assembly GCF_040652795.1. Lineage (NCBI taxonomy): Bacteria > Bacillati > Actinomycetota > Actinomycetes > Micromonosporales > Micromonosporaceae > Micromonospora > Micromonospora sp. NPDC048170. Next base: position 44,066 of record NZ_JBEZMR010000020.1, on the reverse strand, counting down.
TCGAGCGGACTGGCGGGCACCGGTTACCGTGCGGGCTCGTCGATGGAAGGAATCGCGCGATGCGTCGCAAGCTCGTCCCGGTGGTGGCGCTCTCCATGGCCTGCCTGCTGGCGGTCACCGCCGCATGCTCCCCGAGCAGCCGGAAGAAGCGGAACCGGTCCGCCGACGGGTCGGTCGGCACCGCCGCCAAGCGGGACGACGTCGACACGGCGACCACCCGGGCCACCCCGACCCCCCGGCGTACGGGCGACCAGCTCACCTGCCTCGAACTGGGCAACACCCGCGTCGGCAGCCGCAAGGTCCGCTACCGGAAGTACGCCGCCCCCATCCGCCTCACCGACGGCCGCTGGTCCGACCGGGACGGCACGACGGTGGAGTTGCAGCGGCCGTGCGCCGTGGGTGACCTCGACGGCGACGGTGCGGGCGACGCGATCGGCGTGGTCGTGCTCGACGGCGGCGGCACCGGCCGCTTCTTCACCCTCGCCGCCTGGCGCAACGTCAGGGGCGAGCCGGACTACCAGGCCCAGGTCGACCTCGGCGACCGTACGCCGGTGGAGAGCGTCAGCGTGCGCGACGGCAGGGCGACGGTGGTCTACCTGACCCGACCCGCGGACGGCCCGATGGCGGAGCTGAGCATCCGCCGCACCGCCGTCTACCAGCTCAGGGGCACGACGCTGGCCGAGTTGAGCCACACCGACGCCCGGGTGGCCGGGGTGTCCGGCGACGGGGGCTCCGCTGACGCCCCGGGCGCGGGGGACGCCGACTCGTCCACCCGGAAGCGCAAGTTCCGCTCCCGCTGACGTCCCCGCGACCGTGCTCGGCTCAGTCCGGGACCGGCCGGTAAGTCGGTGGCCTCGGTAGCCGTACGACATCGGTGGCCGCGCAGTTCTGCTGGTTCACCCTGCCGATGCAGCCCCACCCCGAGGTGGGAACGCGCACGAAGTACTGGACGGGCTGCGACGGGACGGCCTCGGTGGTGAACGTTCCGGTACCGCTCGGGATGCGTTGCTCGTGGGAGCCGGTCGTGTCGGTGTACGAGGCGACGATGTGCCACCGGCAGGTGTGGGTGGACACCTCCGGCTGGATACGGAACGCCATGTTCGACTGACCGTTGCCCAGCTCGACGACGTTGCGGCGGAAGTACAGCTCGCCCTCCTCCGGCTCGCCCTCGTCAAGGACGTACGGGCCGTGCGGTCTGTCCGTCGGCCCACCGGTCAGGTCCCACAGCAGGCCCTGCCGGGGCTCGGAACCCGCCGGGGGGATGACGACGACGGTCTGCGCCGTGGGTGCGTGGCACGAGTCCTTGACGGCAGTCATGTTGTTGATCGTCAGTCCGGCGGCGCGGTCGCTGTTCAGGTTCAGGTCGAACGTCTGGGCGTCGCCGCGGTTCTCGTTCCCATCCTCACGCGGCGCCACATAGGACGCGTCCTCGACGATCCGCCCGCCGAGCGGCTTCATGAACTCCCACACCCGCGACGCATCGCCGTTCAGGCCGGTGAGGACGGCCTGCTCGCCTTCGGTCAGCGGCCGGTCGAGAAGCACGGTGAAGGCCTCGGGAAGGTACTGGTCGTAGTCGAGGGGGGTGACGGTGGACACGAACGCGGGTTGTTCACGGTCGACCGCCTTTTCGGCCTGCTTGTCCGAGCGGGCCCGATCGGTGGCCGTCGACCGGTCCAGGAGAAGGTTGGCCTGGTAGGTGAGCAGCACGCCGACCACGACGACGACTGCGGCGGCGGTCGCGTACACCGCGCGCTGCTTCGGCGGGAGCCTGCGGAACCCGGGCAGGCGTTCGTCCGCCAGCAGGGCCCAGGCTTTCGGCCTGGGCGGCGGCCCGGATGGCGGTTCCGGTGGTGGCACGGACGTGGACGACGGCTCAGCCGGCCGCACAGGCGAGGACACGGGCGGCGGCTCAGCCGGCGGCACAGGCGAGGACACGGACGGCGGCTCGGGCAGCGGCTCAGTCGGCGGCTCGGCTGGCGGCTCGGGCGGTGGCGCTGCGGGCGAAGTAGCCATACCCGATTCTCACTCACGGGCACCATGCCCTTACAGAATCACCCCCGCCGGGCGGGTGTCCGAGGCTCAACGGGGCACCGGCCGGTGCGATGATCGGGCGATGGTACTCCCCGCACACCGACCCGCACCGCGCTCGCCCGGTGGAGTTCCAGGTCCGGCCCGGACGGTCGGGCTCGCGATCACCGGCCTCGTCCTGCTCGGCGCCTGTGCGCCGGCGGCCGACCCGTTCGCGGCCGACCCGTCGGGGGCCGATCGGGCGTCGCCCCCGCTGCCGACGGCCATCCCGACAGAGACACCGAGCACGACGGCGACCGGGGCCGAGTGCCCGGAATCCGGCGTCCGGATCAGTTCGCCGGGCACCAGCGCCGCGATGGGCCTGCGCGCGCTCGGCCTGCAACTGGTCAACTGCGGCACGACGCCCTACCCGCTGAACGGCTACCCCGTGCTGCGCCTGCACGACGCCGACGGCAAGCCGATACCGGTCCGGCTGGTGAACGGGGCCAAGGAGATCACGTCGGGCTTCGACGACCCACCCCGGCCGCTGACCCTGCAACCCGGCGAACGGGCCGGCGCCGCCGTGCTCTGGCGCAACCTGGTCACCGACCCGACGGTCGTCGCCACCAACGGTGAGCGTCTCGAGGTCGCGCCCGCCGAGGGCCGGCCCGCGCAGATCGTCGGCCTGGACGGGCCGATCGACCTCGGCAACACGGGCCGGATCGGGGTCAGCGCCTGGAAGAAGGCGACCGAACCGGCACCGACGCCGGCCCGGCCGCTGCCGGACACCTCGGCGCCGAGCAGCCCGGTGCCGCTGCCGTGAGGCGTCCGGCGTGTCAGCTGGTGACGTCCTTGCGGGTGAACCGCCAGAACGCCAGCCCCCAGAACAACGTCGCATAGCTGATCGCGGAGATCGCGCCGCGTACCACGTCGTCGGTCTGCACCGGCGTCGACAGCAGCCCCAGCCAGGCGGTGCTGTAGTGCGTCGGCAGGAACGCCCGCAGCGCCCCCAGCGCGGTGATCTGGTCGAGGATGCTGGACAGGATCCAGAGCAGCACCGCGCCGCCGACCGCACCGAGCGCGGCGTCCGTCACCACCGACAGCAGGAACGCCAGGCCGGCCACCACCAGGAGTACGACCGCCAGGTAGCCGAGCACCCCCAGCAGCCGCAGCAGGCCCTCGCCCGGTTCGAGCTGGGCGGCCACGGTGCTGCGCAGCGGCTCCCAGCCGTAGCGGAGGGTGCCGATCAGCAGGGCGGTGCCGGCAAGCAGCAGCAGAGCCAGGGCCGAGTAGACGAGCGCAACGAGCAGCTTCACCGCCAGCAGGCGGGCCCGGGGCACCGGCACCGCCAGCAGATAGCGCAGGCTGCCCCAGCTCGCCTCGCTGGCCACCGTGTCCCCGCAGAACAGCGCCACCACCACGACCATCAGGAACGACGCCGAGACGAAGATGGTGAAGAGGGTGAAGTTCAGCCCGCCCGACGTGGCGAACTCGACCAGGCTGCCGAACTCCCCACGCCCGTTGTCGTCGTCGTCGCCCGTGTCGAACTGGAACGAGATCAGGATGATCAGCGGCAGCAGCACCATGAACCCGAGCGCGAGCTGCGTACGCCGCCGGGATGCCTGCCGCCGGAACTCGGCGCCGAACGGCAGGGTCGCCGAGGGCCGGTAGCCGGCCGCCGCTCCCGCCGTGGGTGACGTGCCCGCCATCATCGGTCCCCGCTTCCCCGAGAGTTCTCGCCCACCAGCGCGAGGAACGCGTCCTCCAGGCGGCGCCGCGGCACCACCCGGTCCACCCCGATGCCGGCCCGGACCAGCTCGGCGACCACCTCGCTGCGGGCGGTGCCGTTGGTGTCCACCACGAGCTGGCCCTCGCCGTCGGGGAGCACCCGCACCCCGTGCAGGCCGTCCAGCACCGCCCGGGCCGCCTCCGGGTCGGTCACGTCGAAGAGCACGCTCGGCGACTCGCCGACGATCTCCTCCACCGGGCCCGACGCGACGATGCGGCCCTTGTTCACCACCACCGCGTGCGTGCAGGTCTGCTCCACCTCGGCCAGCAGGTGACTGGAGACCAGCACCGACCGGCCGTCGGTGGCGTAGCGCTGCAACACCCGACGCATCTCCGCGATCTGCGGCGGGTCGAGCCCGTCGGTCGGCTCGTCCAGCACCAGCAGCTCGGGCAGGCCCAGCATGGCCTGCGCGATGGCGAGGCGCTGCTTCATGCCGTGGCTGTAGTTCTTGATCCTGCGGTGCACGGAGTCGCCCAGGCCCGCGATCTCCAGGGCCTCCTCGAAGTGCGCGTCCTCGGCCGGCCGCCCGGTGGCCCGCCAGTACGCCCTCAGGTTCGCAAGCCCCGACAGGTGCGGCAGGAAGCCCGGCCCCTCGACCAGCGCGCCGATCCGCGACAGCACCGGCGAGCCGGGCACCAGCCGGTGCCCGAAGACGTAGATCTCGCCGGCGGTCGGCTGGGTCAGCCCCATCAGCACCCGCAGCGTGGTGGTCTTGCCCGCGCCGTTCGGGCCGAGCAGGCCGACCACCTGACCGGGGTGCACCTCGAAGTCCACGTTCGAGACGGCGACGAAGCCGTCCGCGTACTCCTTGCGGAGCTGCCGCACGGCCAGCGGGACGCCCGCGTACGCCGGGTGCACGGAGCTGTCCTGGCGGCGGTGCCGGCGGCGGACCACGGCGACGACCACGACGAGCCCGACGGCGATCGCCGTGACCAGCCCGGCCAGCACCCAGCGCCACACGACGGCGGAGGTGGGGATCGGGTCGCCGGCGACGGTCGGCAGGCTGACCGCGCCGCCGCCGGCCTCGACGGTGTGCACGGTCGGCTCGACCGGAGTGGCGTACGCCTGGTCGGAGGTCGCCACCACCACGCGCAGCCGGTGCCCGGCCTCGAACCGGCGGACGATCGCCGGCAGGGTGACGGTGACCGGTCGCGCCGCGTCGATGGTCTGCGGGAGGCCGGTGAGGCGGACCGGGGCGACCAGGCCGTTGGGCAGGGTGGCCGCGCCGTTGGAGTCGACGTCGTAGAGCTTGACGAAGAGCACCGCCTCCCCGGTCGGCGACGCCGCCCGGATGTCGACGGTCGGGGCGCCGACCACGTCCACCGCCTCGGCCAGCGGCTCCGACTCGAACCGGGCGTGCTGGCCGGGGATGTCTCCCGCCACGCCGCCGAGCAGCGCCGACAGCTCGCCGGCGAAGGGCACCGAGGAGATGGCTGCCGGATTGCCGGCCGGCGGGTTGGCGACGGGCTGGGCGGGGCCGGTCACCGGCACGTCCCGCCGGGCCGTCCCGGCGACCCCCGGGTAGTCGGCGTAGCGGTAGCCGGTGGCCACCAGGCCCCGGTCGAGGGCGTCGAAGCCGGCGATACGGGACCAGGTGAAGTCGTTGCCCGGGGCCTGACCCTCGCCCTTGACGTAGTGGTCGAGCCACTGCACGGTCAGGAACTTCACCCGGTCCGAGTCGGTCTTCGGGCCCTCGCCGCCGTCGTGCCCCCCGGTGAACCAGGCCACCCGGACGGGCGTGCCGGCGGCGGCGATGCCGCGCGCGTTGGCGTCCGCCTCGCTGAGCGGGAAGAGGGTGTCCGCCTCGCCCTGCACCAGCAGGGTCGGCGCCTTGATCCGGTCGAGCACTCCGGCCGGGCTGGAGCGACGCAGCAGGTCCACGGCCGCCTGGTCGGCCCGGCCGGTGGTGGCGATCCGCAGGTACGCGGCGCAGATGTCGGCGGCGAACCGGCCGCACGCCGGGTCGGCTGCCCCCGCCGGACCCCGCCCCGGCCCGGTGCCCGGGCCGGCGCCCGGCCCCGGGCTGGGCGGGCCGGCGGAGGCGGGCGCCCCCTCGGGCTGGGCCGCGCCGGCCCCGGAGAGCCCGGCCGGCCCGGAGCCGACGTTGCCGCCGCCGCCGAAGAAGAGGCCCGCCCAGCCGGACTTGAACACGCCCTCGGTGGGCTGTTTCCCGGTGCTCTCCGGCAGGAAGGAGCGGGACAGGTCGTTCCAGGTGATCATCGGCACGATCGCGTCGACACGCTGGTCCTGTGCGGCGAGCAGCAGCGCCAGCCCGCCGCCGTACGAGCCGCCGACGACGCCGACCTTCGGGTCCCCGGCGGCGTCGGTGCGGATCTCGGGGCGGGCGGCGAGCCAGTCCAGCAGGCGCTCGGCGTCCCGCACCTCGTAGTCCGGGTGGTCCAGGTGGATCTGCCCGCCGCTGCGGCCGAAGCCCCGCGCCGTCCAGGTGAGCACCGCGTAGCCGCGGCCGGCGAACTCCTCGGCGTCGGCGCGGACGGACTCCTTGGTGCCGCCGAAGCCGTGCGCCAGCAGCACCGCCGGCACCTTGTTACCCGCCGAGGCGCCCTCGGGCAGGTAGAGCGTGGTGTCCAGGTCGACGGGCTCGTCGCCGGCCGGCCCGGAGCGGACGTTCAGGATCGCCGCCTCGGTGCGGACGTCCGGCCCCTGCGGCAGGACCGCCCAGGTCACGGCGGCGGCGAGCAGCACGACGACCGCCGTCGTGGCGACGACGCGCCGGCGGGTGGGTAGTGCGCGCCGGATCCACGCGGCCGACAACGGCGATCTCATTCGGCACACGGTACGGCCCGGATCCTGAGCGTTGGCTGAGATCCTCCGTACGGCCGTCCGGTTGATCCGATCGGTGTCGCAGCGACGCGGTCCAGCCCGTCCCAGGAAGAGGAATTCGGATCACGTGAATTCCGATGTTCGGCAGAAATCCGCTCCGATCCATCCATGTCCATCACCGCGCCGGCACGCAGTGTGCCGGACGGACCACGTGGCGGTCACATCGGGCCTCATGACACAAAGCTGACTGCCCGACGAGCGGAACAGCTCCGCGCTGGTCCGCTATTTTTCCGGTCCGGTGCACGGGACCTCGCCGTCGACCCCGACACCCGCCGATCCCGCGCGCCCGCCCGAGGAGACAGACATGACAGTCCCCGCGCCACCGGCCCGCCGGCGGCCCCCCGCGGTGGGCCGCGTACTGCCGCTGCTGCTCCTCGTCGCCCTGCTCGCGCCGATGACCCTGCTGTTCGTCCAGACCTGGCGGCTCACAGCCGACGACCGGGACCTGGTCAGCCGGGAACGACTCGGCGTGGAGTACCTGCGCGCCCTCGCCCCGGTCACCGACGCCCTGGTGGACGCCCAGTCCGCCGCCGTCGCCGGCCGCCCCGTCTCCGGCACGGCGCTGACCCACGCGGTCGAGGCCGCCGCCTCGGTCGACGCGCGGATCGGCGACGAGCTGCGCAGCCAGGAACGCTGGGCCGGCCTGCGCGCCAGGATCGAGGCGCTGGGCGCCCGGGGCCCGGCCGACCCGGAGGCCGCCTTCGCCGCGTACGGCGAGGCCACCGACCTGCTGCTGGCGCTGTACCGCAAGGTCCGGGAGACCTCCGGGCTGGTCAGCGACCCCCGGTCGGACTCCTTCTTCCTCCAGGACGGCGCCGGCGAGGAGCTGCCCGAGGCGATGGTGGCGGCCGGACGGCTGGTCGACCTGGCCCTGCTCGCCGGCCGCCGGCCCGCCGCCGACCGGAACCGCACCACGGGCGAACTCGCCGCCCTCCGGATGGCCGCTCTCACTCCGGCCGGCGACCTGGTCACCGACCTGAGGGCCGCGGTGGACAGCTCGGAGAGCGCCGACCTCGGCCCGAGCATCCTGACCCCGCTCGACACCTACCAGCGCGCCGTCGAGGCGCTCGCGGCCCACTCCGCGCCGACCGACCGCAGCCCGGTGGTGGACCAGACCCGGATCGCCGGCGCCCGAGTCGACGCCCAGGCGGCTGCCAGGAAGCTCCAGCCCGTCATCCTCGGTGAACTCGACGCCCTGCTCGCCGGACGCGTCGACGACCTCGACCGTAGGCGCTGGCTGACGGTGGCGGCCGGGGTGCTGGCCCTCCTGCTGTGGGCGGCACTCGGCGCGGTGTGGCTCGCCGCCGCCCGGCGGCACGCGGCGGAGACCCGGCGCGAGCCGGACGGCGACCAGGGGCAGGAACACGGCGAGCAGCAGCGGGCCGCCGACACGTCGTGGCCGCCGAGCGCCGCCCCGGGCGGGCGACCCCGTCAACTCCAGCCGGCGGGGCCGGCCCGCGAGCCCGGGACCGCGCAGTGGGGGCCCCTCGATGCTGCTCGCTAGGCTCCGGATCCGGGGCAAGCTCGCGCTGCTCGTCGTCATCCCACTGCTCAGCATGGTGGGGCTGGCCGTGCCGGCGGTGCTCGACCGGGTGGCCGCCGCACAACGGGCCGGCGACACCGCCGACCGGGTCCGCGTCGCCAGCCGGATCGGCACCCTCGTGCAGGACCTGCAACAGGAGCGCGTCCTCTCCGTCGGCCTGCTGCTCGGCCGGGTCACCCGGACCGAGCTGATGCAGCGGACCGCCAGCGTGGACGACCGGGTCGCCGACCTGCGGGCCACCCTGGGCGACCTGCTGTCGCCGCAGGCCACCGAGGCCCTGCGCGGCGTACGCGGGCTGACCGACCTGCGGGCCGCGGTGCTCGCCGGGACCGCCACGCCGGACCAGATCATGGGCGCCTACGGGCCGGTGAGCACGAGACTCATCGACGCGCTGCGGCTGCCGTTCGGGGTGGACACCGACACGGCGGCCGGGCGGCAGGTGCTGGCCCTGGACGGGCTGCTCCGCGTCGACGAGGCGATGGGCGCCTGCGCCACCCTGATCGTGCTGGTCAAGGCGACCAACTCCCCCCGGTCGGCCGCCTCGTACGTCGCCTGCATGGCGGGACTCCGGGCGGACAACCAGCGGTTCCGCAATCTGATCACGCCGGAGCAGTTGGAGCTGGTGACGCTCAACGACGCGGCGGTGGCCGCCCGGACCAGTGCCGACTTCCTCAGCAGGAGCGCGCTGGACCCGGCCGGCGCGACCAGGAACATCCCGCTGGACGCGCTCTTCCCCTCGGTCCGCTCGATGATCACCTTCGGGCAGTTCATCGAGAAGAAACTCGTCGCCGACGTCATCGCCGAGGTGACCACGCAGCAACGCCGGGCGCTCACCGAGGCGTACCTGGTCGGTGGGGTCGCCGCACTGATCCTCGCCGTGGTGATGCTGCTCAGCGCGGCCGTCGCCCGGACGGTGACCCGGCCGCTGACCCGGCTCACCCACTCGGCCGACCGGGTGGCCCGGGTCGCCGAGGCGGAGCTGACCCGGGTCGTCGACGACGAGGCCGAGGGCACCCCGCCGGTACGCCTCGACCCCGTGGACGTGCGGGCCCGCGACGAGATCGGCGACCTGGCCCGCGCGTTCGACCGGGTGCAGAGCACCGCCGCCCGGCTCGTCGAACGGCAGGTCGCCGGCCGGCGCAACGTGGCGCAGATGTTCGGCCATGTCGGCCGCCGTACGCAGAACCTCGTCGGCCGGCAGATCGCGCTGATCGACCGGCTGGAGCGGCAGGAGACCGACTCCGAACGGCTCGAGCACCTGTACCGGCTCGACCACATCTCCAGCCGCCTGCGCCGCAACGCCGGCAGCCTGGTGGTGCTCTCCGGCTCGGCCGGCGCGGACCCCCACGTGGCGCCGGTGCCGCTCGGCGACGTGGTCCGGCTGGCGCTCGGCGAGATCGAGGACTACACCCGGGTCGACGTGCAGGTCCCGCCCGGCGTGTCCGTGGCGCCCGGCACCGTCGGCGACCTCGTCCTGGCGCTGGCCGAACTGATGGAGAACGCGACCGTCTTCTCCCCGCCGCACACCCGGGTCACCGTAAGCGGCGAGCCGACCGGGTCCGGGGCGCGACTGACCGTGGTGGACCGGGGCATCGGCATGACCCCGGAACGGCTGGCGGAGGAGAACGCCCGGCTCACCCGGCGGGAGCGCCTCGATCTCGCGCCGACCGAGGTGCTGGGGCTCTTCGTGGTGGGCCGGCTGGCCCGCCGGCACGGCTGGGCGGTGCGGCTGACGCCGACCGCCGGCAGCGGGGTGACCGCGCACCTGGAGGTCCCGGAGACGTCGCTGGTGATCCACCGCGCCGAACGGGCCGGGGTGACCGTGGCCCGGGCCGCCGTACCCGCCCGGGACCGGCGCTCCCCCGTCGACGCGCAGGCCGCCCGGCCCCGCGCGGCGGTCGGGGCGGTGCCGGAGCCCCCGCCGTCCGGGCTCGACACGACGCTGCTGAGCCGCGCCACCCGCAGCCTGGCGTCCGGCGCTCCCTGGGACGCGTTCGGCGCCGGTGGCGAGCTGGCCGAGGCCGCGCCGCAGGCGCCGACGGGGTCCGCCGCACCGGCCGGTCCCGCCCCGGCGGGCATCCGGCAGCGGGTGCCGGGGGCCACCCTGCGCCCGGCCGGCCCGCCGGCCCCGACCGCTGGCCGGCCGACGGGCGGGCAGGTGCGGGGGTCGACGGAGGTCGCGGACCCCGCCGCCGCCCGCGCCCTCGTCGAGGCGGTCGAGTCCGGCGTACGCCGGGCCGAACTGGGCCGGCCACCGGCCGGCACGGTGCCGACGCTGCTGACCCGGCGGGTGCCCGGGGCGAACCTCACCGTCGCCCCGGCCCGACAGCCCGACAGCCCGACACCGGAAGACCCGGACAAGGTCCGCGACCTCCTCACCGAGTTCGAGGCGGGCGTCGCCCGCGCTCTGCGTGAAGTCAGCCAAGACCGCCGCTACGAAGAGGGAACATCACGTTGACCAGCCCCTTCCTGCACGACAACGTCGACCAGCAGCACCCGGACACCGGTGAGCTGAGCCCGGAGGCGCGCACCTTCAACTGGTTGCTGGACTCCTTCACCTCCAGCACCGCCGGCGTAGTGGAGGCGATCGCCGTCTCCTCGGACGGGCTGCTGATGGCCATGTCGGCGATCAAGGACCGGTCCAACGCGGAACGGCTCGCCGCGGTGGTCTCCGGCATGACGAGCCTCGCCGGCGGCGCCGCGAGCTGGTACGCCCTCGGCGGGCTGAACCGGGTGATCGTGGACATGGCCGAGGGCTACCTGCTGATCAGCGCGATCAGCAGCGGCTCCGTGCTCGGGGTGGTTGCCGACCGGTCGGCGAACCTCGGCACCGTCGCCTACGAGATGACGCTCTTCGCCGGGCGGGCCGGTGGCGCCCTCACCCCGAAACTGATCGCCGAGTTGAAGAACGCCGTTCAGCAATGACCCACGAGGTCGCCGGCGGGGAACCGGACCCGGAGCCCACCATCCGGATCCGGCCCTACCTGCGCACGTCGTCACCGTACGACGCCCGGCCCGGCCTGCCGGCGACCGAGGAGGGGCCGGCCGGCCCGCGCCCGTTCGTGCTCACCGCCGGGCGGGTGGCCGGCGCCGACCCGGCGATCGGGCTGGAGACGCAGGTGACCGTCCGGCCGGCGACCGACCGGCCGGCGCCGCTCACCTGGCTGGCGCCCGAGTTGCAGGCGATCGTCGCGCTCTGCGACGAGCCGATCTCGGTCGCCGAGATCTCCGCCCGTACCCGGTTGCACTTCGGCGTGACCAGGGTGCTGGTCGGCGACCTCCGCGCCGCGGGTCACCTGGACGTGCACGACCACGCCGACGCCCTCGACCCCGACGTCATCCTGCGAGTGATTGATGGACTCCGTGCGATCTCCTGAATGGCCGGTCGCCCCGCTGGGCGGGATCGCCGCCAACAACGCCGCCGCCCGGTACGGCACCCCGACGGGGCCGCAACCCGCCGCGTCGGTCCCACCGCCACACCGGTCGCCGGCCACCGGCGTGGCCGCGGTGCCCCGGCCCGCGCCGGGCGCCGCGCCGCCGATCCCGGTCAAGATCCTCATCGCCGGTGGCTTCGGGGTCGGCAAGACCACCACGGTCGGCGCGATCTCCGAGATCGCCCCGCTGACCACCGAGGCGGAGATGACCACCGCCGGGATCGGGATCGACGATCCGGGCGTACGCTCCGCGAAGACCACCACCACGGTGGCGATGGACTTCGGCTGCGTCACCATCGACCGCAGCCTGAAGCTGTACCTGTTCGGCACGCCGGGGCAGGCCCGGTTCGGTTTCATGTGGGACGACCTGGCCCGCGGGGCGCTCGGTGCGCTCGTCGTGGTGGACAGCGCCCGCCTGGACGACTGCTATCCGGCGATCGACTTCTTCGAGCGGGCCGGCCTGCCCTTCGTGGTCGGGGTGAACGCCTTCGACGGGCGGCTGGCGCACGACCTCGACGCGGTCCGGTGGGCGCTGGCCGTCGGCGACCACGTGCCCCTGGTGCAGTTCGACGCCCGGGACCGGCTCTCGGTGCGGGACGCCCTGCTGGTCGTCCTGGACCGCGCACTCGATCGGGCCACCCGGGAGAGGAAGTCCTGAACGTTCCGGCGGTTCGACCCGTTTCACGAGAAGGGGTGGTCGTGATGAGAGGTGGACTGGACGAGACACTGGCCCGGATGGCCCGCCGCGAGGAGGCGCTGCGGCGCCGGGCCGCCGAGGCGGAGGCGGCGGGCGGGGAGGCTGTCGTGGCGCCGCAGGCGCGAGACGGAGCCGACCCGGGCCGCGCGGATGCCCGGGGCGAGGGGCGCAACGCCGGACCCGGCTGGGCCGACACCCGGCGGGGCGTGGCACCCCGCGACCCGGTGGCGGAGGTCACCGAGGCCGTCCGTCGGGTGGTGGCCGGTCACCCCGGCACGGCGGTCAGCATCCGCGTCGAGCACGACGGACAGGCGTACCCGCTGCGGGTCGCCTGGACCGACGCGGGCGTGACGGTCGACGCGGTGGCCGCCGCGCCACCGCCGGCGTGGCCGATGTCGGTCAAGACGGTGCCGGCCTGGACGCCGGCCAGGGCGGGGCTGAACCCCGACCCGGCGGCGCGGCTGGCCGAGCTGATCCGCCGCGATCCGTCCCTGCTCGGCGACGACGACCTGTCCGGCGGGCCACGGGACGCACCGGGGTCGGGCGCGGCGTGACCAGGGCGGCTAGGGTCGGGCGGTGGCGGAACCCGACCTGACCCTGACCGCGAGCCTGCGGCCGGCGGCCCTGGACGCCCGACGGGGCATCGTCCGGCTGCACCCGGAGGTGCTCACCGCGCTGGCGCTGCGCCCCGGCGACCCGGTGCGGCTGGCCGGCCGGCGAACGACCGCCGGCATCGTCGCACCGGCCGAGCCGACCGCGAGCACCGCGCTGGTCTACGCGGACGACCTGATGCTGGGCAACCTCGGGATCCGCGACGGCGGCCAGGTGACGGTGAGCCGCCTGCCGGTCACGCCGGCCAGCCGGGTGCTCCTCGCCGGGCCGGCGCAGATCGCCGCCGTGGTCTCCCCCGAGATGCTCCGGCTGGCCCTGCTGGGCAAGGTGGTGACGACCGGGGACGACGTGTCGCTGCTGCCGCAGGACGTGCTGCCGGACGCCTCGGTACGCAGCCTGGTGGAAGCCGCCCGGCGCAGCCTCTCCAACAGCGTCGGTTACGCGTGGACCAGCACCCTGCTCACGGTGGTCGCGGCCGAACCCGACACCGGTTCGCTGGTCACGATGGACACCGTGGTCGGCTGGGAGCACGGCCAGACGACCCACGGCTCCGCCGGCACCGGGCCCACCCCGGGCTCGGCGCGCGCCCGGGCAGGCGGCGCGCCAGTCCCGGGCCGGCTGCGTCCCACGGGCCCGGGGGACGTGCGCCTTCCGACCGCCGTGGACGCCACCGGACGGCCCGGCGGCATCGACGACGGGGCACCGGCGGTGGACGAACTGCCCGGGCTGCGGGCGCAGGCCGAGGAGCTCACCGAGCTGCTCGACCTCGGCTTCCACCACCGGGAGGTGCTCGGCCGGCTGGGCACCACCGTCTCCCTGGGCGTGCTGATCGCCGGGCCGGCCGGCTCCGGCAAGGCGGCGCTGGTGCGCGCCGTGGCCGCCCGCGTCGGGGCCCGGGTCAGTCCGCTCTGGGCGCCCGAGGTGGCCGCCCTGACCAACCAGGCCGCCGCCGACCGGCTGCGCGCCGCCGCGGCCGAGGCACGCGCGGACGGCCCCGGGGTGCTGCTGGTCACCGACGTGGAGGCGCTCGCCCCCGCCGACGAGCCGGGGCCGGTGGCCACCGTGTTCCGGCAGGTGGTCGCCGAGACCGTACGGGCGGGGGCGGCGGTCGTCTGCACCACGGGCCGGCCCGAGGCCGTCGACCCCGCGCTACGCGCCCCGGACCTGCTCTCGCTGCGGATCAGCGTCCCGCTGCCGGACGCGGCCCTGCGCCGGGAACAGTTGACGGTGCTGACCCGGCAGGTCCCGCTCGCCGACGACGTACGGCTCGACGAGGTCGCCGGGCGTACCCCCGGATTCGTCGCCGCCGACCTGGCCGCGCTGGTCCGCGAGGCCGGGGTCCGCGCGGCGCTGCGGCAGAAGGCGGCCGAGACGCCGACGGTGGCGATGGCCGACTTCACCGCCGCGCTGGAGGTGGTGCGCCCGACCACCATGGCCGCGTCCACCCTGGAGCTGGCCTCGGTGACGCTGGACGACGTGGGCGACCTGACGGAGGTCAAGGAGACGCTGACCGAGTCGGTGCTCTGGCCGCTGACCTACCCGGACACCTTCGCCCGGCTCGGCGTGCAGCCGCCGCGCGGGGTGCTCCTCTACGGCCCGCCCGGCTGCGGGAAGACCTACCTGGTGACGGCGCTGGCCGGCTCGGGGCGGGCGAACGTGCTCTCGGTGAAGGGCGCGGAACTGCTGTCGAAGTGGGTGGGCGAGAGCGAGCGCGCGGTCCGCGAGCTGTTCCGCCGGGCCCGGGACGCCGCGCCCACCCTGATCTTCCTGGACGAGGTGGACGCGCTCGCCCCGGTACGCGGCCAGGCCAGCGACGGCGGCACCACGGACCGGGTGGTGGCCGCGCTGCTGACCGAGCTGGACGGCGTCGAGGCGCTGCGCAACGTGGTGGTCGTCGGCGCGACGAACCGACCCGACCTGGTGGACCCGGCGCTGCTACGCCCGGGGCGGCTGGAACGGCTCGTCTACGTGCCGCCGCCGGACGGGCCGGCGCGGGCGGAGATCCTGCGCGCCTCGTCGCGGAACGTGCCGCTGGCATCCGAGGTGGATCTCGCGGCGCTGGGCGGTGAGCTGGACGGCTTCTCGGCGGCGGACTGCGCCGCGCTGGTCCGGGAGGCGGCGCTGGCCGCCATGCGGGAGTCGCTGACCGCGTCCACGGTCACCGCCGCGCACGTGGCGGCGGCCCGCTCCCGGGTCCGCCCGTCCCTCGACCCGGCCCAGGTCGCCTGGCTCGCCGCCTACGCCGAGAAACGGGCCGGCTGAGCGCCGGCTGATCCGGCGCGGCACGCCGGGCGGGCGGTCAGCGGTGGGCGGGCGGTCAGTCGGTGGGCAGGAGGGGGCCGAGGGGCCCGAGGTCGAGGTTCAGGTCCTCGGGGGCGAGGCCGAAGTACTCCCGCAGCCCCGTCATCTGCTCCTCCAGCGCCATCAGCGTGGTGCCGATCCGCTCGACCTGCTCCTCGGTGAGGTCGCCGAGGTCGACCCGGCGCAGCGCCTGTCGCTCCATGAGCTGCCGCAGCAGCTCGATCACGGTGAGCACGAGGCTGGCCAGCCCCCGCTCGACGGAGTCCCGGTCGACGGCGAGCCGGCGGTCCAGCGGGGTCACCCGGGGTGGCTGCCACCGGGTGTCACCGAGCGCGGCGGCGAGTTCGGCGGCCTCGTCCCGGCGGATGCCATCGCCGTCCGCACGGTTGCCGGGGGCGGTCATGCCGGCGTTCCCGGCGTCCCGGGGGCACCGCCAGCGGCGGCGTCCCGCAGTTCCGGCGGGGCCAGCGCGCCGACGGAGGCGACCAGCGCGCGCAGGGAGATCCTGACCAGGTCGACGTCGGCGATGGCGATGGTGATGTCGCCGCTGATGACCACGCCGGTCGCGAGGACCCGGTCCAGCAGGTCGACCAGGGCCACCGGTCGGTAGGCGAGCGGGTCGTCGGCGCTGCTCGGCGCGAGCGACGTGGTCACCGCGCCGCCCCCCGGACGGTCACCCGGGCTGGCCGCCAGGCGGTCACCCGGGCGGTCAGCACGACGGCTCCCGTACGGTGAGCGCCGGCTCGGCGGGCCGCTCCTCGGCGAAGGAGTACGGCGGCCACGGGCCGGTCAGCTCCAGTCGGATCTCCGGGTGCCGCCCGGCCAGCGCGGCGGCAAGTCGGCGGAATCCGTCGACCGCCCCGTGCCCGACCAGGTACGCGCCGTTGAGCACCATCGCGGTCGGCGCGCCGGAGAGCCGGCGGTCCTGCGGGGCGTGCCGCCGGACGGCCACCGCGTGCCCGGCCAGTGCCCCGTGCACGGCGGAGGCGGCGTCGGCGGCGATCCGCTGGCCCTCCTCGCGGGCGGTGAGCTGGGCCCGCCGCCGCCGCAGGTACGCCGCCCCGGCGCCGCCGGACCCGGCGGGCTCCGCCGGACGGGGCGTCGCGCCCGGCACCACGTACCCCTTGACGCCCCACTCGTCGTGGCCGGTGAGCCGGTCCAGGACGGCGGTCAGTTCGACCCGGCGGGCGGTGAGCTGCCCCGCCACCCGGGCGTCGTCGTGGTGCACGGTGGCCAGCCGGGCGGGCACCACGGCGCCGCCGCGGGACAGGGCCGCGACCACCGCGTGGTGCGTCCGGGCCGCCCGCTCCAGCCAGGCCAGGTCCTCCAGGTTGCGGCGCAGCGCTTCCTCGCCGTACTCGGACAGCGGCGCGGCGCTGACGACGGCGACCAGGCCGGCGGCCCGCACCGCCCGCACCGCAGCACCGTCCATCCCGAAGGTCGTGGCGAGCAGGGCCGCATCGACGTCCCGCGTCACGCCGTGCAGCCACACCCCGACGCCGGGGCCCGCCGGCCCGGTGGCCGGCACGAGGTCAGCCGTCGAACTCATCCCACTCCTCCCTGCGGGCGGCCTCCCGGGCGACCCGGGGACGGCGTTCCGCCTCCACCTGCTCCGGGTCCCGTGGGCCGGGCTCCACCGGCGGCCTCGCCCGGGAGCTGAGCCACGGGTCGTGCTCCCACCAGTCGATGCCGATCTGCCGGGCCGTGTCGACCGACGCGATGACCAGCCGCAGCTTGAGCGTCAGCAGTTCGATGTCGAGCAGGCTGACCCGGATGTCGCCGGCGATCACGATGCCCCGGTCGAGCACGCGTTCCAGGATGTCGCCGAGATTGGCCGGCTCGTGCCCGGCCGGCAGGACCTGGCCGGAGTTCTGCACCACCGGCGGCGGCTGCACGCTCACCTCACCCCACCTCGCCCTTCCCACGCTGGTAGCGCCGCACCCGCCGGTAGCCGAGCAGGCCGCCCTCCAGGTCCAGCTCCACCTCGTAGAGGCCGAGCAGGTCGGTGGAGCTGGGGATACGGCGGTCCTCGACCACCTCCACCCCGACCAGCCAGCCGTCCCGCGACGCCTTCAGCGAGGTGGTACCCACCGGGTCCCGGCCGGTCAACTCGACGATCTGCCGCATTCCCTCGCGCGCCGCCTCGGCGGCCGGGATCGGTTCGAGGTACTCCTCCTCGTCGTCGTACCGGTCTTCGACGGGCTCGCTCCTACGCGCCCGACCGCCGTCGCCGCGGATCAGATCCACCATCGCGCTCACCTCCCTCACCGCCGCCGCGCGACACCCGCCGCGCCCGTTCCGTACCGGCCTGCCGGGCCCGCTCCGGGCCGGGCTGGCGCCGGGTCCCGCCGTTCTCCCGGCGGGGCCCGGGACCGTTCCGGGCCGGGCTCCGGCCCCGCCCGGGCACCGGTCGGCGGGCACCGCCGGTCAGCCGTTCCAGCACCTGCTGCTGCCCCCGGTCCCGTTCCGCGGCGCTGATCTCGCCGGCGGCCTCCGCCGCGTCCAGCGCCTCCAGCTCCCGCCGGACGTTGACGGGGTCGTGCTGCCGCGACTCCGCCTCCCGGGCGATCACCTTCACCACCGCGGTCAGCCCACGCATCGGCGCGTACGGCAGGGTCAGCAGCGTCCACAGGATGTCCATCCGTCACCCCGTCAACTGGTGGGCGCTGACGAAGTCGTACGGGGCGAGCGGGCCGAGCAACCGCATCCGGATCAGCTCCCGGCGCTGCTCGGCGTACTCCTCGACCGCCGCGACGAACTCGTCCTCCCGGTCCTGTCCGACCAGGAAGGCGGCGTTCGCCGCGTCCAGCTCGTTGCTCGGCGGCCTCGTGGCGCTCGCCACGACGAGCGGGCCGAGCGCGTCGACCAGCTGCCGGTTCTCCGCCTCCCGGCGCAGTTCCACCGCCTGGCTGATGATCTCGCCGAGGCGGATCCGCTGCGGCCGGGTGGCCGCCTCCGGCTGCCCGCGCACCTGGTCCGCCAGTCCGGCGGCGGCCGGGTCGTCCGCCAGCACCGCCGCGATCAGGTTCGCCTCGTCGTAGCGCCCGTGCACCGTGTACTGGATCCGGCCCTCGAACTCGTCGAGGGCGGCGGCGAACCGGTCGTGGTGCGCGGACAGCAGGTCGGCGGCCCCGTCGGGCCCGGTGACGACCGTGCCGAAGCGCACCGGCAGCACCGGCGCCACCGCCGCCGTGCCGTCCACCAGTTCCTGGTACGCGGTCAGGTCCGCCGGCCGGCCGATCGGCTCGGTCAGGCTCATCCCGCTGACCAGCGCGGCCAGCTCGCCGTGCCGGACCACCGTCACCTCTCCGGGCGGGTCGCCGACCCCGACGGCGTCCGGGGTCGGCTCCACGTCGGCGGGGACGATGCCGTAGATGAACAGTCCGGTCTCCTCGGTCATGCTCAGCGCTCCTCGTCCCGGCGTCGCCGGGGCCGGTCCCGGTCGTCCGATCCCAACTCGTCGACGGCGTCCTTGACCGCGCCGCCGATCGCCCCGACCGTCTTGCCGATCCCGGACGCCGCCTTTCCGGCGCCGACCGCCCCCGAGGCTCCCTCCACCAGGTCGGGCAGCCCCTTCTGGTTCTTCGGGGTGATGTCGAACCGGTCGACCGCCTCCGCGAAGCGCAGGTAGGTCTCCACGCTGGCGATGACGATCCGGGCATTGATCTCCAGTAGCTGGATGCCGACCACGGCGATCGAGACCTGGGCGTCGATCACCACGCCCTTGTCCAGCACGGTCTCCACGACATCCGCCAGGCTGGCGCCCCCGCCACCGCGTTCGAGGGCGCCGCCGGCCTGACCCGTACTCGTCGCGACCGTCACTCGCGCTCCTCCCGTCGACGGCGGACCACGGGTCGGCGGGGCGCCTCCGGGGAACGGCGGGCCCGGGGCTCCTCACGGGGGCGGGGCTCCTCCCTCGGCTGCGGGCGGCGCGCCCGCTCCGGGGCACGGCGACGCGGCGGGGCCTGCTCCTCCTCCGGTTCCTCCTCGTACTCGTCGTAGTCGCCCTCGTCGTACTCGTCCGCGTACTCCTCCTCCGCCGGGCGGCGGCGCTGCGGCGGCCGGCGACGGCCACGCTCGGCGGGCCGGCGTTCCTCGCGCGGTTCCTCCTCGGCCTCCTCCTCCGGCTCGGGCTCGCGCCGGCCGCGCGGCTCGCGCTCCTCCCGGCCCTCGCCCTCCCGCTGCCGCTCGTGTTCCTCCTGCTCCTCGCGCAGCGCGGTCTCGTGGTCCCGGACCACCTGCGAGTCCTCGATCTCACCGCGCCAGCCCTGCACCGAGTCCGGGTCGAGGACGGTCCGGGTCATCACGTGCCGGACGAAGTGCTTCAACTCCAGCCGGACGCGGCGGCCCTGGGCACGCCACAGGTTGCCGGTGTGCTCGAAGAGACCCTGCGGGTGGTACTCCAGCACCACCAGGATCCGGGTCAGATCGGGTGTCAGCTCGTGGAAGCTGACCGTGCCGTCGACGGAGCCCTTCTCGCCCTTGGAGCGCCAGTGGATCAGCCTGTCCGGGATCTGCCGCACGACGGTGGACTCCCAGGTGCGGTGCGACCAGAGGACCTGCGCCTTCCAGGTCAGCTTCTCGTCCGACTCGGTGTCGACGTTCTCCACCTTCTTCATGAAGCTCGGGAAGTCGCCGAACTGGGTCCACTGGTCGTACGCGACCCGGGCCGGCACGCCGACCTCGATGGTCTCCACGATGTTGGTGACCTTGGGCTTCTTGCCACCGCCGCCACCGCCGCCCTTGCCGCCCTTGCCGAGAGCCGACATCACCTTCTCCTTACCGCCGGCCAGCCCGGCATGGACCATCGCCTTCACCGGTGAGCTGCCCTCGGCGAGTTTCTGCGCACCCGTGGCGGCGGCGATCAGGCCAGGCCCCCCGCCCTGCTTCGCGTAGTCGCTGAGTCGGCCGGTCGCACCCGTGATCCGCTCCGTCACCGCCTGCACCGCGCGTTCGCCGATGGCGCTGGCCAGGTTCCGTGCCTCCCCGGCGAGTTGGCCCCGGACCTTGTTCCCGAGGCCGCCGGGGTTCGTCGTGTCCGCCACGGTCACCGCCTCCGCTGCTCGGTGTCGGTGTCCCGCTGCTCAGCGGCGGTGTCCCGGTCCGGCTGGTCGCCGTCGGCCGACCTGCCGTCGGGCGTGCCGGCGCCGCCCTTGCGGCGCAGCGTGTCGGCCGAGCCGCGCAGCTTGCCACTGAGCGCGTCGATGCCGCTGCCGGCCGCGGCGGTCGCCGCCGCCTTCGAGGCGGCGGCGAGCGGGCCGCCGAGACGGCCGAGGTTGCTCAACTGCGGGGACGACTGGAGCAGGTTGCCACCTGCCTTCAGGAGTCCGCCGGGCTCCCGACTGGCCCGCCCGGCCGCGACCGCGGCGGCCAGGACGAGAGCGGTACGCAGCTTGCGCCGGCGGCCGAGCAGGTAGCCGAAGCCGACCGCGAGCCCGATTCGTGATCCGCTGTTCATCAGTACTCCTTCGCTCCCCGGAGCGCCGGACACCTGACGGTAATGGTCGGAACAATGGCCGCCGGGGATCGGAACATGCCGGACCGCAAAACAGGTGTCCCACTCAATCGGACCCGACGATCACTACCCGGCGCCCTATCGGCGAAACATTTCCACGCTTTCCCGGGCACATTCGACCGAAGCCGGGGTCGACACCCGTCAAGGCGCCCGAAAAAGGACGTCAAGGCAGGATTGAGCAGGAAGAACGCCAGACAGAGTGGCGCCCGACAGAAGGCCGCAGAATTGCCGTCACAACGCCGGAAGCGTCGAATCCAGGCACATCTCGGCGTGCACCTTACTGCCGTCCTCGCACAATTTCGCGCCGCACTTCTCCAGCACGGAAACAGCTCCGTGATTGTCGGCTGTGGTCTCCGCCACCACGAGCCGCATTCCGGCCGCAGCCGCCTCGTTCAGCAACTCACGCAGGGCGGCCGCGCCGATCCCCTGACCCCGCGCGGAGCGCCCCAGCCACATCCCGGTCTCGACGGTGCCCGGCTCGTCGCGGCGGGCCATCCGGATCACGCCGACCACCTCGCCGCCGGCCAGGATCGCGTACATCCGGGTGCGGCTCGGGCCGTCCAGGCCACCGAAGCTCGCCCGGTGGAACTCCCGGAACGCCTCCCGCCGGGCGTGCGACCACCCTGCCGGAGCCTCCACCGGCGGCATCACGTCGCCCGGCTCCGCCTCGGCAGCCGCCACGGAGAGCAACGGCTCGAGGTTCCGCTCGTCCACCGGCTCCAACCGGACCGTTCCTGCCACGTGCCGCAGTCTGCCGCCGCCACCGGCCCCAAGTCCACCCCGTCGGGCGGCGACTGGCGATCCGGCGGCAGGTACCGGCCGGTCGGCCCGCGTCGTTTCCACCTCACGCTCCGCTGTCGACCGCCGTCCGGCCGGGCCAGCGTGGCGGCGTGCCGGGGTGCCGGCGTTCCCCCGGTTCCCCGCCGGGACGCCCCGGCCGCTGCGAAACTTGGCCCGTGAGCACTAACGAGGTCCGGGTGAACACCCGGCGGTTGGCGCCGGCGGCCCCCGGGGCCAGGGTGACCCGGCTGGAGCTCTTCTACGACCTCGTGTTCGTCTTCGCGTTCATCAATGTCACCACCGCCTCCGCCAAGACCCTCCGCGAGGGTGGCGTGCTGGGCAGCCTCCTGGTGCTGGCGCTGCTGTGGAGCGCCTGGACGGGTTTCGCCACGCTCGGTAACGTCATCCGCGCCGACCGGGGCATCATGCCCCTGTTTGGGTTCGCCACCATGGCCGTGATCTTCGTGGCGTCGGTGTCGCTGCCGGAGGCGTTCACCGACAAACCCCCGGGGCTGCCCGGCGACCTGGTCTTCGTGGGCTGCTACCTGGTGGTCCGCAACCTTCAACTGCTGGCCTTCTGGTACGCGCTGCGCAACGACCCGCGCCTGCGGCCCCGCTGGCACAGGATCGCCGTGCCGCCGCTGGTCACCGTGTCCCTGCTGCTCCTCGCTGCATTGGTGCCGCACCGCCTCTTCGACGGCGACGCGGAGGCAGCCGTCCGGGCCGGGCTGTGGGTGCTGGCCATCGCCGTGGCGTTCGGGATGACCCAGCAGACCCGCTTCCAGGGGCTGACCGTCGTGTCGGCCGGGCACTGGGCGGAGCGGCACGCCCAGATAGTGCTCATCGCGCTCGGTGAGTCGATCATCTCCCTCGGGCTGGGCCCGGGCCTCGACACCGGGCTGCCGCTCACCTGGCCGATCATCGGCGCGGCGACGCTCGGCATCGTGGTGATCGCCGCCCTCTGGTGGATCTACTTCGACAGCCGCGCGATCGCCGGGGAGCGTGCGCTGCACCGCGTCCACGGCCCCGCCCGGATCGCGCTCGCCCGGGACGCCTACACCTACCTGCACCTGCCGATGATCGCCGGGACCATCCTCTTCGCCCTGGGCCTGAAGCGGGTCCTGGCGGAGATCGGCGACCCCACGGGCATCGGGTTGCACGAGCGGGTCGACAGGCTCGACGCCATCGTGCTGTACGGGGGCGTGGGCCTCTACCTCCTGGCGGTGCTGGGATTCCAGTACCGGACCGTGCACCGGGTCAGCCGGCTCCAGATGGTCTCGGTGGCGGTGCTGTTCGCGCTGATCCCACTGGCCACCGCGCTACCGGCCTTCGGGGCGCTGGCCCTGCTGGCGGTGGTCATCGTGCTCGTGGCAACCGTGGACAGCGTCCGGTACCGACATCACCGGCGGCTGCTGCGTCAGGAGAAGTTCGACGAGGAACGGGCGTTGGAGGCCGGGGAGACCGAGTGGCGCCGCCGCTACCTGGAACAGCAGCACACGCCCCGCGAGGACCATCCGCCGGAGGCAGCCGTCGCGCCTTGAGCGACCCCGATCGACGGCGGGCCCGACCGGGCTGGAACCGGCCGCGGCGCTGCCGGCCCAGGCGGGCGGGCCGGTCAGGACGGGCCGGTGTCGAACTCGCAGAACACCACCGAGGCGTCGTCCGCGTGCTTGTGCCGGCGCAGGCGGTCCTGGTGGTCGCGCTCCGCGGCGCGTACCCGGTCGATCAACGCGCCCGGTCCCTCGGCCGTCGCCACGTCCAGCAGCCCCGCCCAGTCGACGAGCCGGAACTGCTCCACCAGCGCCGACGTGCCGTCGCTGAGCAGCGCCGCCCGGCGTACCGCGCCGGGCCCACGCAACGGCAGCGTCCCGGTCACCGCGTGGAACGCCGCGTCCGGGTCGGCGGCGGCCACCCAGTAGCCGTGGGTCCGGTTCATCCGCGCCCGCTGCATGTCGACCGCCTGCCGGATCCGGGTGGCCCGGTCCGCGGCTCCAGCCGGCAGGGCCGCGACCATGGTCCGCAGGTCCGCCGTCGCGGCGTCCAGCCGGTCGTCGGTGACCACGCTGACCTGGCCGCCCGCGTCGAGCACCAGTGGGCTGTCGCAGAGCACCAGGTGGTCGACGTGGTCGCCGCCGTCGCGCAGCAGGCAGACGGTGCTCGACGGGGTGCCCGGGTGGTCGAGGTCGCACTCGTCGCCGTGGTCGGCCCGGACCGCGAGGATCGCCGCCGCCAGGTTGCTCATCAGGGTCGCCGTCGGGCGGATCGCCTCCGCCAGTCCGAGCCGGGCCGCGAGATGCCGGACGTACCAGGCGGTCCCGTGCACGCAACCGGTGTCGAAGCCCTCCGGCGCGCTGGCGCCGTCCAGCACGCCGACCAGCGGCCCGAACCGGAAGACCAGATCCTCGTTGACCGGCCGGCCGGGCGGCGGCGCGGACGCGGAGCGTACCCGCATCGTCCGCGCCGCCCCGACCACCCGGGTCGCCTCAGCGGCGACGGAGGTCGTCGGCGGCCTCATGCGCCTGCCCCTGCATCTGGTGGGTCGCCGCACGGCCCTGCTCCCGGACTGCGGACGCGCCCCCTGCGGCGGTGGAACGCACCGACTCGGCCGCCTGCTGCGCCGGCTCGCGCAGGTTGTCGCGCATCTCGTGGCCGACGTGGCTCGCCTGCTCCCGCAGCTGCCCGGCCTGCGCGCGCAGCTGGTCGGAATGCTCGCTGACCATGCCCCTGGCCTGCCCGGCCAGCTGCCGTTCGGGACGGCTGGGCGGGATCAGCGACGAGACCAGCAGCCCGGCTCCGAAGGCGATCAGGCCGGCGGCGAGGGGATTGCCTTCCGCCTGCCGGCGGGACTGCTGCCCGAGCGAGCGGGCCTCGTCCCGCACCGAGACCGCGGCATGGGACATCTGCTCCCGGGACTGCTCCCCGAGCGCCCGCGTCGACTCGGCCGCGTACGACATCCGCTGACCTGCCGCCTGCGGCATCCGCTGACCGGCACCGTGCCCGTCCGGCTGCACGCCCATCACCTTCTCCCTGGCCCGGGTGAGCACGCCACGGGTCTGCCCGACGCGCTCACCGGCGATCCGTCGCGGGTTGACCCTGTCGGCCAGCGCGTCGACGTCGCTGCTCAGTTCGTTCCGGGTGTTCTCGATCTCCCACCGGATCCGGTCCGGATCGTTGGACATGATCTGCTCCCTCCCGACTGGTTCACCGGCCTCGCGCCGCATTCGGCATGTCCCGTACGGTCTGCTTCGTCCGGGGCAGCACCGAGCGCAACTGCGCCAGCTTCGCCCGCGCGTTGGCGAGCAGGACACCCGTGACGGCGGCCCAGACGACGGCCACGATCAGTGCGGCCCAGCCCTGGTCCATCACGTTGGACAGCCCCCACCACAGCGCGTACGACACGAACAGCACCGTCAGGAAACCGGCCAGCGCGGCCCCGCCGAACATGCCGCCGGCCTTGCCGGCCTGACCCGCCTCCTCGCGCAACTCCGCCTTGGCCAGCTCGACCTCCTTGCGGACCAGCGTGGAGAAGTCGCGGGTCACGTCGCCCAGCAGGTCGCCGACCGACTGCGTCCGTTCCTTCTCCGGGGCACTCACGGCGCCACCCCGCCCGGGATGTCCGGCCCCTGCCGGCCGGGTGGCGAGGCGTTGCGCACCCGGGCCATCCCCGTGTACGCCTCCTCGGGCAGGTACGGCGCCTCGACCGTCCGCTCGTACGGCCGCGGCCCGGTCATGGCGGGCGCGTTGGCCGGCATGGTCGGTGCGGCGGCCCGCTGCGGGGTCGACGGCTGGCTGGCGCCCCGTGCCCCGTCGCCCGAGGCGGTCAGGTTCCGGGTGAGCCGCCCGACCAGTACGCCGGCCACGGCCGCCCCGGCCAGGAAGGTGCCCGGGTGCCGGCGCGCGTACGCCCGCACCTCGTCGGCCACCGCGCCGGGTTCGCGCTCGTCGAGCCAGCCGGCCGCCTGCTGGGCGGCGTCCGCCACCCGGCGGACCGCCTGACCGGCCATCCCGGAGTCCGCACTCCGCTCCGCCATCGAATCGAGTTCGCGCCCGATGCCGCGCAGCCCGTCGGCCGCCCGGTGCTGCTGTGCCCGGGCCTGGTCGCGCAACTGCGTGCCGGCCTCGCCCGTCAGGTTGCGCGCCTGTCGGCGGGCCTCCGACGCCACCTGCGCGCCCTGTTCGGCAGCGGTGTGCGCGACCTGCCCGCCGGCCTGGGTCGCCTGGTGCCCGACCCGGGACGCCTCCTGTCGGGCCTGTTGGGCTCTGCCGGTCGCGCCGTCCGATGGCCGGTTCGGGTTGATCTGTGTCATCGCCCGCTCCCTCCGTCGGCCCCGGGCCGCAGGGTCACGGCCCGGAACGACTGCCGCGTACCCGCCCGGATCGCCGGCATGCCGTCCCGGCGCCCCGGCCACGGCGACCCGGCCACCACTGCGCTGAGCGGTACTGCGGATCGCGGTGACGCGGTGACGGCCGCGGTGACGCGGGCTACCACGAGATCTTGGTACGAAAGGGCCCCTCCGAGGGCCGTTTCGCACCAAGATCTCAACTGTTGACCTGCCCACGCCTGCGTTTTGTCCAGTTTTTGCCGCGATAGCCTGTCTCGGTCACCAGGGTTGGTCCCGCGCGATGGGGTCAGCGGCGGCGGTTGCGGGCTCGGGAGGATCGCAAGCGGCGCAACCGCCCGATCAGCACCGGCTCGGCCGCCAGGGCGGCCGGGTTGTCGAGCAGCGCGTTCAGCAACTGGTAGTAGCGGGTGGCCGAGAGGCCGAAGGTGTCCCGGATGGCCTGTTCCTTGGCGCCGGCATGCCGCCACCACTGCTGCTCGAAGGCGAGGATGCCCCGTTCCCGCTCGGTGAGGCCGTCCGGCCGGGCTTCCACCGAGACGTCGACGCCGTCACCGGGCGGGGCGCCGGTGTCGCCGGACGGCACCGGGGCGATGGCCGGGTCTGCCGCCGGGCGGGGGTGCGGAACGACGGCCGCCCCGGCATCCGCACCGGTGCGGGGCTGCGGGACGACGCCGTCGGCGTCGACCGCCTCACCGGTCGTACCCGCCCCGCTCGCCCGATCCGCCACGCCGGGCCGATCCGCCACGGGCGGCTCGGTGGCGGCCGGGGCGGCGTCGGCGGGTTGCATGGCGCTCCTCGTGGGCTGGCGGGCGGCACACCACGACGCCGACCGGGGGACCACCAGCCTAACCAGGGCAGACCCGGTTCGCATCGGACGACGGCGCCGGAACGTGACCGCCCCGGTTCACGCCGTGCCCGGGCGGCTCCCCTACACCGCCCGGGCGGCAAGCCCGGGCGACCGGCGCGAGGCGACGCGCCGGCCCCGGAGGGCGACACGCCGCTCCGGGGCCGTGCGGTGCGACCGGAGGCCGGGGAGAGCCGCCGGTCGCACCGCCCAGTCAGGAGATGTCGCGCCGGCGCATCGCCCAGAGGGCCGCGCCGAGGATCACCGTGAACCCGACCGCCATCATCACCGAGGACTGCTGCCAGGTGATTTCCAACGTGTCCGGTTTGCACTCACCGAAGTAGGTGGCCTGGCAGGCGTTCCAGTCCTCCAGCGTCACCTTCTTCTGCAACCACGCCGTGGCGTAGGTGGGCAGCAGCCACGCCTCGGCGAAACGCACGCCCGCCATCGCGAGGAGGATGCCGAGGCCGAACTGGCCGACGACCATCAGGGCGATCACCCCGCCGAGGGCCATCGCGGTGTGCCGCCCCAGCGACGCGAGCGCGAACCCGATGGTCGTGACGACCATGGCGAGCACCAACCCGCGTAGCCCGGTCAGGGCGAAGGACTGCCAGGCCCCGGAGGTCATCTTCGCCGTGCTGCCGCGGAAGGTGGCGACCAGCCAGAAACTGCCGAACCAGAGCGCCGTCGTGGGCACCGCCAGGGCGACCAGCCCGGTGAGCAGCGCCGCCAGCTTCGTCAGCAGTACGGTCAGCCGCTTCGGCCGCCACAACAGCAGGTTCATCATGCCGCCGGTGTTCCACTCCGCCCCGACGAAGGAGGCGCCGACGACGAACCCGACCAGCGCCAGGATCGCCGCGAGCGGCAGCAGGGTGGCGTCGAAGCTCTTCCGGAAGTCGAAGGTGGAGGGCAGGAACCAGTCGGCCTGGATCGCCTCACGCGGCGGCGGCTGGATGACCGAACAGTCCTCCGGGAAGCCCTCGGACTTGCTCGTCCCAGCGGCCGTCGCCTTCTCGCACGCGGCGCGGTACTGCTGGTTCGCGCGTACATCCTGCTGCCACTGCTGCTCGGCGGCCCGCTCGGCCTTCGCCAGCACGGCGGCGTCGATCTTCTCGTTCGTGAAGAAGACCCCGACCACCACGGCCGCGAGCACCAGCAGGCCCAGCACGCTCATCCAGCGGGTGAAGCGCCGCTTGGCGAGCCGGCGCAACTCCGTACGGTAGAGGCTCACGCGCCCCACCCTCCTCCGGTGGCACCGGGCTGCCCCGCCCCACCGACCTTCGTGGACTGGTCGACCTGCCGGTGCTGGCCGGGTACCGGCGCGGTGGCGGTCAGTTCGAGGAAGACGCTCTCCAGGTCGACGGCGACCGGGACGAGCTCGCTGACGTAGAGGCCCTGCTCGGCGAGGAGCCGGGTCACCGTTGCCGGCTTGTCGACCCCGGCGAGCATCAGGTGGTCGGCCTGGCCGTCCACCCGGATCCCGGCGCGGGTCAGGGCTTCGGCGGCGACCGGCAGGTCGGTGACCGCCTCCAGCCGCACCCGGACCGCGCCGGAGGAGTGCTGGGCGAGCACCTGCTCGACCGGCCCGTGGGACACCCGCCGGCCGAGCGAGATGATGGTGACCGAGTCGCAGATGAGCTGGATCTCGCCGAGGATGTGGCTGGACAGCACCACGGTCATCCCCGACTCGGCGAGGTTGCGCGTCAGCGTGCGCATCTCCCGGATGCCGCCCGGGTCGAGGCCGTTGGCCGGCTCGTCGAGGATCAGCAGCCTCGGGTCCTTCAGCAGGGCCGAGGCGACGGCGAGCCGCTGCTTCATGCCGAGCGAGTAGGTCTTGACCCGCTCGCCGGCACGGTCGCGCAGCCCGACCAGTTCCAGCACCTCGTCGATCCGGTGTCGCGGCACGTCGCCGGCGCCGGCGAGCAGGGACAGCGTGTCCCGCGCCGTGAAGTGCGGGAAGAACTGCGGGCTCTCCACGATCGCGCCGACCTGGCCGGCGACGGTGGACAGCGCTGCGGGCACCTCGTGCCCGAGGATCGTCATCCGGCCGCCGTCGGGCCGGATGAGGCCGAGCAGCGTACGCAGAGTGGTGGTCTTGCCCGACCCGTTGGGGCCGAGGAAGCCGTGCACCTGCCCCTCTTCGACCCGCATGTCGAAACC
Source organism: Micromonospora sp. NPDC048170 (assembly GCF_040652795.1). NCBI lineage: Bacteria > Bacillati > Actinomycetota > Actinomycetes > Micromonosporales > Micromonosporaceae > Micromonospora > Micromonospora sp. NPDC048170. The sequence goes on along the minus strand of NZ_JBEZMR010000020.1, from coordinate 15,197 downwards.
GTCGAGCGCGTTGCGGGTGCCGCGCCGACGGCTCTTGTACGTCTTGCGGAGACCTTCGATCTCCAGGACAGCTGGCAAGCTGCACCTCCCCCGATGGGTGTATGACACGCGACACCATACGCGGTATGCACCGGGCCGCAATACCCGGTATGCATCGCCACGCCGATCGGGTGAAAGGAAGGGCCCCTTCCTATGCGCCAGGCGTCAGGAAGGTTGCCCTCCCTTTCACCTCAGGCGCAGACGACGGTCACGCCGGCGGCGCGGAACGCCTCCACCACCTCGGGGCTGGCCCCGGAGTCGGTGACCAACGTCTCCACCCGGTCCACCGGGCAGATCCGGGCGAAGGCGTGACCACCCAGCTTGGACGAGTCGGCGATTATCACGACCCGCTTGGCCCGGGCCACCATCAGGTTGTTCATCGCCGCCTCACCCTCGTGGTGGGCGGCGGCGCCGAGCTGCGGGTCGATCGCGTCCACGCCGAGCAGGGCGACGTCCAGGGTGACCTCGCGCAGCAACGCCCCGCCCAGCGGGCCGACCAGCTCGAACGACTTCGGGCGGACCACGCCGCCGGCCACCACGACCTTCATCCGGGAGCGGACCAGCAGCTCGTTGGCGATGTTCAGCGCGTTGGTGACCACGGTGAGCTGGGCACCCTCGGCGCTGGTGTTCAGGTCGGGCCGGACGGCGAGGGCCCGGGCCACCTCCGTGCTGGTCGTGCCGCCGTTGAGGCCCACCACGGTGCCCGGCGAGACCAGCGCGGCGGCGGCGGTGCCGATCCGCTGCTTCTCCGCCGAGTGCTTCGCGGTCTTGTAGCGCAGCGGCAGGTCGTACGAGACGCCGTTGGCGACCGCGCCACCCCGGGTCCGGGTGATCATCTGCTGTTGGGCGAGCTGGTCGAAGTCGCGCCGGATGGTGGCCTGGGAGACGTCCAGCCGCTCGGCGGCCTCCTCGACGCTGACCCGGCCGTTGTCGGTCAACATCTCGAGCAGGGCGTTCCATCTGGCGTACCGGTCCACCCCGGGCCCTCCAGCTACTGCGCGGTCGGTGATTGATTGCGTGCACAGTAGTGCGCGAAACTACGAGGGCGCAAAACCCTGGCCTGCGCGATGCCGAGGCCGGTTGCCACAGCCAGTCGGTTTCGCGCAGAATAACGCGCGAAAGGCGGCTCTAACGAGCCGTATTGCGCACCGCTCCCCTGCGTAGGAGTTCTCATGTCGTACGTCGACGCCGAGATCGCGAGCCAGCCCGACTGCTGGCGGGAGGCCGCACGACTCGCCGCCACCGCCGCCGACCGTCTCCCCCGCCCCGGCGAGCGGGTCGCCGTCGTGGGTTGCGGCACGTCGTGGTTCATGGCGATGGCGTACGCGGCCCGCCGCGAGCACCTCGGCCAGGGCGAGACCGACGCCTTCCAGGCCTCCGAGTTCCCCGCCGGGCGGCGCTACGACCGGCTCGTCGCGATCACCCGCTCCGGCACCACCACCGAGGTCACCGAGCTGATCGCCGCCCTGCGCGGGCAGGTGCCGACCACCGTCCTGGTCGGCGACCCCGACTCCCCCGCCGTCGCGCTGGCCGACGCGGCGGTGCCCATGCCCTTCGCCGACGAGCGCTCGGTGGTGCAGACCCGCTTCGCGACCACCGCGCTGGCGCTGCTCCGCGCCCACCTCGGCGACAACATCGACGTGCTCGCCGCCGACGCGGAGGTGGCCGTACGTGCGCCGCTGCCGATCGACCCGACCCAGATCGAGCAGGTCACCTTCCTCGGCCGCGGCTGGACGGTCGGGCTGGCCCAGGAGGCCGCGCTGAAGTGCCGCGAGGCGGCCACCTTCTGGGCCGAGGCGTACCCGGCGATGGACTACCGGCACGGGCCGATCTCGATCGCGGCGCCGGGCCGGCTGGTCTGGGCGTTCGGCGAGCTGCCCGACGGGCTACCGGAGGACGTCGCGGCGACGGGGGCGGCGTTCGTGCACAGCCGCACCCACGGCTGCCGCACCGTGCTGGGCAGCTGGGCGGCCGGCCGTACGCCGGTCGACCCGATGGCCGACCTGATCCTGGCGCAGCGGTTCGCCGTCGCTCTCGCCACCAGCCGGGGCCTCGACCCCGACGCGCCCCGGCACCTGAGCCGGTCCGTGGTACTCGCGTGAGGCCCACCGACGTCGTCGTCGCGCTGGACGTCGGCGGCACCGGGATGAAGTGCGCGCTGGTCCGGGCCGACGGTGTCGTACTGCACGCCGAGCGGCACGCCACCGACGCCGGGCGCGGCCCGGACGCCGTGGTCGACACCGTCCTGGCGGTCGCCGAGGGGCTCGCCGGCAAGGCCCGCGCCGACGGGCTCGACCCGGTCGCGGCCGGCATCGCGGTGCCCGGGGTGATCGACGAGGCGCGCGGGATCGCCGCCTGGTCGGCGAACCTGGGCTTCCGGGACGTACCGCTGCGGGACCTGGCCCACGAGCGGCTCGGGCTGCCGACGGCGCTCGGCCACGACGTGCGCGCCGGCGGCCTGGCCGAGGCCCGGCTCGGCGCCGGCCGCGACGCCGGGCACGTCCTCTTCGTCGCGATCGGCACCGGGATCGCCGCCGCGCACGTGGTCGGCGGCACGGCCGCCACCGGCGCGCACGGCGCCGCGGGCGAGATCGGCCACATCCAGGTACGCCCCGGCGGGCCGCGCTGCGGCTGCGGCCGTCCCGGCTGCCTGGAGGCGGTGTCCTCCGCCGCCGCGATCGGACGGCGCTACTCGGCACTGGCCGGCGTACCGGCGACCGCCGCCGAGGTCGCCGAACGGGCGGCGGCCGGCGAGCCGCTGGCGGCGGACGTCTGGCGGGAAGCCGTCGAGGCGCTCGCCGACGGCCTCGCCGCCGGCCAGGCCCTCTACGACGTGCAGACCGTCGTGCTCGGCGGCGGGCTGACGCGGGCCGGCGCGCTGCTGTTCGACCCGCTGCGGGCCGCGTTGCACGAGCGGATGACGTTCCACCGGGAGCCGCGCCTGGTCGCGGCGGCCCTCGGCGACGAGGCCGGCTGCCTCGGCGCCGCCCTGCTCGCCCTCGACACTCTGGAGAAGTGATGGCCAACCGGGTGAACGGCAAGGTGGTGACGCCGACCGGCGTGATCCGGCAGGGCTGCGTGGAGTTGGAAGAGGGCCGGATCCGGGCGGTGGCCGAATACCCGTCGGTCCGCGACGGGCACTGGATCGTGCCGGGCTTCGTCGACATGCACACGCACGGCGGCGGCGGGCACACCTTCACCACCGGCGACGCCGAGCAGGCCCGGCAGGCCGCCGACTTCCACCTGCGGCACGGCACCACCACCCTGCTGGCCAGCCTGGTCAGCTCGCCTTTCGCGCTCATGCGCTCGGCCACCGAGGCGTTCGCCCCGCTCGTCGCCGAGGGGGTGCTGGCCGGGATCCACTTCGAGGGGCCGTATCTCTCCTCCGCCCGCTGCGGCGCGCAGAACCCCGAGTACCTGCGCGACCCGTCGACGGACGAGCTGGCGGAGCTGATCGAGCTGGGCGGCGGGGCGGTCCGGATGGTCACCCTCGCCCCCGAGCGGGACGGCGCACTGGCGGCGATCAAGCTGCTCACCGCGCACCGGGTGGTCGCCGCGGTCGGCCACACCGACGCCACGTACGACGAGACCCGCGCCGCGGTCGCGGCGGGCGCGAGCGTCGGCACCCACCTGTTCAACGGGATGCGGCCGGTGCACCACCGCGAGCCCGGCCCGGTGGTGGCCCTGCTGGACGCCCCGAACGTGGTCTGCGAGCTGGTCGCCGACGGCGTGCACCTGCACGACGGAATGCTGACCTTCGCCACCTCGACGGCGGGCCCCGAGCGGGCCGCCCTGATCACCGACGCGATGGCCGCCGCCGGCATGTCCGACGGCGAGTACGACCTGGGCGGCCAGACCGTCACGGTGGCGGACGGCGTGGCCCGGCTGGCCCGCGACGGCGCGATCGCGGGCAGCACCCTGACCATGGACGCCGCGCTGCGGCACGCGGTGGCCGCCGGGATCCCGATCGCGGACGCCGTGCGGATGGCCGCCACCACGCCGGCCCGCGCGATCGGCCTCGGCGACCAGCTGGGCGCGCTCCAGGTCGGGCTCCGGGCCGACCTGGTGGTGCTCGACGACGACCTGAACGTGGTCCGGGTGATGCGCGGCGGCTCCTGGGTGGAGTGATCGGACGGCCGGCCTGCTCGGGCCGGCCTGCTCGGACCGGCCTACTCGGTCCGGGCGCTGTCGAGCTGCCCCATCTGTGAGACCACCCCCGCCGGCCTGATGCTGTCGCCGATGCCCCCGGGGTGCCCCTTCGAATTGGCCGGGGCCATCAGGCGCGAGGTCACCCGCTGAGACCGCGATGCGGTGTCCATCGCACTCCTGCGCCCTGCCACTGTGTCGCGTCATCGGCTACGGCATCCGTCAGCCATGCGAATCGAGCTCTGGACCGACGTCGTCTGCGCGTGGGCGTACATCGGCAAGCGGCGGCTGGAGCGGGCACTGGCATCGAGCTGCGACGAGGGGCGTTCGGGATTCACCGGGTGACGAGGCGGTGGCACCCTCGGGTCTGCCCCGTCTGTAGGGGCAGCTCGACAGCGCCAGCCAAAGCACGTCGGGACGGACACGAACGACGAGCGACGAGCGACGGGCAAACGACGGGCGGGCGACGGACCGTCAGCCGACGGTGGGGACCTCGACGCCGAGCACGGCCTGCTCGTCGGGGCGGTGCACCAGCACGTCGGAGAGGAACGACTGCACGGCCGGGCCCATCCCGACGTCCCGGCCGGCCCGCTCGGAGAGCAGCCACTTGTGCTCGATGATCTGCGAGAAGAGCTCCTGCGGCTCCAACTTGCGGCGCAGGTGCGCGGGCACGGCCCGGACCACCGGCTCGAAGACCTCGGTCAGCCAGCGGTGCGCGGCCTGCTGCTCGTCGGTCAGGTAACTCTCGGCCCGGTAGGCGTCGAGGTTGTTGAGCAGCCGGCGGGCCTGGTTCTCCTCGGCGTCCAGGCCGGTCAGGCGAAGCAGCCGCCGGGTGTGGTAGCCGGCGTCGACCACCTTCGGCCGGACCAGGTAGCGCCCGTTGTCGATCGTGGACATGGCCACCTCGGCCACGTCGAAGCCCAGCTCGTTGAGGCGGCGGATCCGCCCCTCTATGTCGTGCCGGGCCTCCCGCTCGACCTGCTGCTCGTACGTTATCTCGTGCCACAGCCGCTCGTAGCGCTGCACGACCTCCTCGCAGACCACCTCCGGGTCGATCGACTCGTGCAGCAGCCCGGCGGCCTGGAGGTCGAGCGCCTCGCCGAAGATGTTGACCCGGGCGATCTCCAGGTCCTCGCCGCGCTGGCCGTTGGAGAGGGAGTGGTGCAGGGCGCCGGTCTCGGCGTCCACCAGGTAGGCGGCGAACGCGCCGGCGTCCCGCCGGAACAGCGTGTTCGACAGCGAGCAGTCGCCCCAGAAGAAGCCCGTCAGGTGCATCCGCACGATCAGGGCCGCCAACGCGTCGAGCAGCCGGCCCAGCGTCTCCGGGCGCAGTGTGTGCGAGAAGAGCGCCCGGTAGGGCAGCGAGAACTGGAGGTGCCGGGTGATCAGCACCGGGTCGAGCGGTTCGCCGTCGTCGGTCTGCCGGTCGGCGACGATCGCCACCGCCTCCACCGACGGGAAGTCGATCCGCTCCAGGGCGCGCAGCAGGTCGTACTCCCGCTCGGCGACCCGCTCGCCGGTCTCCTTGACCGCGTAGACGTAGCCGCCCAGCCGGACGAAGCGGACGATGTGCCGGGAGATGCCCTGGGGCAGCGCCACCAGGTGTTGCGCAGGCCACTCCTCCAGCGGAGTCGACCAGGGGAGATCGAGCAACGCCGGGTCCACGAGGGCCGAGGTGATCCGCACGGGGACAAGTCTGACGGGTGTACCCATCGAGCGCCTCCCATCGTGGCTGGGCACACAGCCGCCCCGGCCCGTCCCGGTCCGGCGCCGACCGGGGCCGGTAGCGTGGTCGGGGTGCGGGAGACCACGGCGGTACGGGGAAAGGTGCGGCTCAGGCCGGTCCGGCCGGCCGGCTGGTGGTTCGACGCGCTCCTGCTCACCGCCCTGATCGGGTTGACCGTGGCGCTCGCCGCCGAACGGCTCTTCGGGATCGACCGCGCGATCGCCGACTGGTCGGCGGCGCACCGGCCGACGGCCGCGCACTGGACGGCGGTGATCCTCAACTATCTCGGCCAGGGCACCCCGCTGACGTTGATCGCCCTGGGGCTCGGGGTGCTACTCGCGGTGCGGCTGAGATCGGTCCGCCCGGTGCTGCCACCGGTGCTCGCCTTCGCCCTCAGCTATCTCACCATCGGCCCGCTCAAGGTGTGGACCGCCCGACCCGCGCCCAGCGCGAGCGTCAAGGATCCCTTCCTGCCCGCCGAGCAGACCCTCCCGCTGTTCCAGGACGAACTGCCACTCCGCTTCGCCCAGTCCTACCCCTCCGGCCACGTCGCGAACGCGATCCTCTGGTACGGCGTCATCGCGCTGCTGCTCGCCCCGCTGCTGCGCACGTACGGCCGGACCGTGCCGCCCCGGCTGGTCACCGTCGTCCGGGTGGTGCCGCCGGTCGTCGTGCTCTGCACCACCACCTACCTGGGCTGGCACTGGCTGACCGACTCGGTCGCCGGGCTGCTGCTCGGGCTCCTCCTGGACCGGCTGGTGCACCGGGTGCCGTGGGACGACCTGCCGTTGCCGGGGGCGCTGCGGGACTGGAACCGGCCGTTCATCTCCGCCCCCTAGGGTCCCGCCGTGGAGCAACTGGCGCGCCGGCTGGGCGTACGAGATGCGGTGGTCATCGGTCTGGGCTCGATGCTCGGCGCGGGCGTCTTCGTCGTCTTCGCGCCCGCCGCGGCGGCGGCCGGCGGGGCCGGGCTGCTGGCGGCGCTCGTGCTGGCCGGCTTCATCGCCTTCTGCAACGCGACCAGCTCGGCCCGGCTGGCCGCCCGCTACCCGGAGTCCGGCGGCACCTACGTGTACGGGCGGGAGCGACTCGGCCCGTTCGCCGGTTTCCTGGCCGGCTGGGGTTTCGTGGTCGGCAAGACGGCGAGCTGTGCGGCGATGGCGCTGACCATCGGGGCGTACCTCTGGCCGGGGCAGGCCCGGCTCGTGGCGGTCGGCGCGGTGCTGGCGGTGACCGCCGTGAACCTGCGCGGCATCGGCCGGACCGCGACCGCGACGAAGGTGCTGGTCGGCGTGGTGCTCGCGGTGCTGGCCCTGGTCGCGGTGGTCGGCGCGGTCGGCGGCGGCGTCTCGCTCGACCGGCTCGGCGACCTCGACGCTTCCGGGCGGGGCGTGCTCACCGCCGCCGGGCTGCTCTTCTTCGCCTTCGCCGGGTACGCCCGGATCGCCACCCTCGGCGAGGAGGTACGCGACCCGCAGCGGACCATCCCCCGGGCGGTCCCGCTGGCCCTCGGCGTGGTGCTGGCGGTCTACCTGGTGCTCGCCGTGGTGACGGTCGGCGTGCTCGGGGCCGACCGGCTGGCCGGTTCCGCCGCGCCCCTGGCCGACGTGGTGACCGCCGCCGGGCTGCCCGGCCTGGCCTGGCTGGTCCGGGCCGGGGCGACCGTGGCGGTGACGGGCGTCCTGCTCTCCCTGCTCGCCGGGGTGGGGCGCACCGCGCTGGCGATGGCCCGCCGCCGCGACCTGCCGGGGGCGCTCGCCGCCGTCCACCCCGTGCACCGGGTGCCGCACCGGGCGGAGCTGGCCGTGGCCGCGGTGGTGGTGCTGATCGTGCTGCTGGGCGACGTCCGCGACGCCATCGGCTTCTCCAGCTGCACCGTGCTGGTCTACTACGCGATCACCAACGCCGCCGCGCTGACGCTGGGCCGCGACCCGGGCCGCCGGCTGCCGGTGCGGGCGCTGGCCGTGCTGGGGCTGGTCGGCTGCCTGCTGCTCGCGGTCAACCTGCCGCTCTCCAGCGTGCTCACCGGCTTCGCCGTGCTGGCCGCCGGCACCGCCTGGTACGCCCTGCGCCCCCGGCGGGGCTGACCGCCGAGGCGCCGGGATGCCGGCCGGTCGGACGGGCCGTCACTCCTCCGGCTGCCGGGGCACCGGCGCGACCGGGTCCTCCGGCGGGGGTGGCGCGGCCTCGCGGAGCAGGGCGTTCAGGCCGGCCCGGCGGGCCACCACCGTCAGCCGGTCGCCCGCGACGATCACCAGGCGCGAATCGGGTGCCCAGTCGAGGCGCTGACCGGCCCGGGCGTGCGCCAGCAGGCGTACGCTCTCGGCCCGCCCGACGACGGCGAGCGGTCGACCGTCCAGCGACGAGCCGGCGGCGACCGAGACCTCGGTGACCAGCAGCGCGTGTCGGCCGACCGGGATGGTGGCTATCACCGCGCGGTCCAGCAGCGCGGCGGCGAACGACGGCGCGGCGAGGTAGGACACGCTGCGCGAGACGCCTATGCCGAACGCCTGCTGGATGCGTTCGGCGAAGTGGCCGTCGAAGAGGCGCAGCACCACCTGGAGTTCCGGGTTGACGGCCAGGCCGTTGAGCGCCGCCTGGAGGTTGGTCTCGTCGTCGGTGGAGACCACCACCAGCGCCTGGCAGCCACCCACGGACGCGGACTGGAGGGTCTCCTCCAGCGCGGCGTCCCCCACGATCAGCGGTACGCCCAGCCGCCGGGCCAGCGCGCCACCGCGCGGCTCGGGCACCCTGTCGATCGCCACCACCTCGACGCCGAAGTCGCAGAGCTGGGCCATCACCCGGGTGCCGACGTTGCCCAGCCCGACCACCACCACGTGCCCGGAGCGCTCGGGCTGGATGCGGCCGGAGTGCAGGGCCAGCCGGGCGTTGACTATGCCGTCCACCACCACGGCGGTGATCAGCGGGATCAGCGCCAGCCCGGCCAGGTTGAGCACCACCTGCATGACCTGCTCGGCCGCCGACTTGTCCGGGTCCGGATCCTGCCCGGTGAGCGTGGTGACCAGCGTGAGGTAGAGCGAGTCGGCCCAGCCTTTGTGCGAGGCGTACCCGTTGAGCCAGCCGAGCACGCCGATCACCATCAGCAGCACGATCACCGCGAGGCCGATCTTGCGGGTGGCGAAGCTGCGTACCGCACGCAGCAGCACGGTCAGGGGGCGGCGGCGTCGGCGGGCCCGCACCAGGCGGCGGGCGGCCAACTCCGTCCCGGGTGGCGTCCCGGTCGCCTCGGCGATCACCAGGTCGGCCACGGGTTCGTCGGCGGGCAGCAGGCGGACCTGCTGGGAGTCGCGGGTGTCGGCCACCCCGCAGACCACGTCGGTGGGGCGTACGTCGTCGCGGCGGGCCACGTAGAGGGTGCGTCCGCCGTGCCGGAAGTGGGTGGGTGCGACCTCGCCGAGGGCGGCGGCCACGAAGGCGGGGGCGGCCATGGAGGCGTCGGAGAGCACCGCCGAGTCGGGGAAGATCCGCCGCACCCCGTTGGCGAGGCCGGTGTTGAACATCCGTACCACCAGGCGCAGCCGGGGCTCGACCTCCTGCGCGCACAGCGCGGCGTGCATGTTGCCGACGTCGTCCTGGTGCAGCAGGGCCAGCCCGTCGGCGCCGGCCAGCCCGGCCCGGCGGAAGGTGACCTCGTCCAGCCGGTCGGCGCGCACCACCTCGACGCCCTGGAGGCCCCGCCCGTCGGGCTCGTCGGAGCGCGGTCGTTCCGGCACGACCAGGGTGATCCGGACGCGTCCGTCCTGGAACTCGGTGGCGAGCAACGCCCGCACCACCCAGTAGGCGAGGGCGTCGCGTCCACAGACCACGTAGTGCGCCCGCGCGTCACCGTTGACCCGGAGCCGCCGGCTGGCACGCCGCGCACGATCCAGCAGGGGCTCCGCCATGTGCCGAATCGTAGTCAGCCGGTCGCTCCGGGCGCAGCCCCTTGATCATGAAAACTGGTCGCGCCGGCATGTCCCGGCCGGAGACGGGTAGGGCACCGGCATGCAGACGTTCCTGCCGTACCCGGACTTTCTGGCCAGTGCCCGGACGCTGGACCAGAGGCGGCTCGGCAAGCAGCGGGTGGAGACCATCCAGGTGCTGCGCGGGCTGACCTGGCCCACGTACGGCTGGCGCAACCATCCGGCGGTGAAGATGTGGGCCGGGTACGAGGAGGCCCTCACCCGGTACGGGTTGGACGTCTGCGCGGTCTGGTGCGAGCCCGGTCGGGCCGACACCTGCGCGGCCACGATGACCGCCGATCTCGCCACCGCCTGCGGCCTGACCCGGGTCCGCACCCAGCGTGAGCTCGCCGAGGCCGGGGAACTGCCGCCGTGGCTGGGCCGCGACGACCTGCACCTGAGCCACCGCTCGTCACTGCTGCGCAAGGACCCCGGGCACTACGGCCCGATCTTCGGCGACGACGTCCCGCCCGACCTGGAGTACGTCTGGCCCGACTCCGACCGCGAGCGCCGCTGCCCGCCCCCGCCGGCGTGAAAGGAAGGGCACCTCGTCAACGCCTGAGGTAGAAGAAGGGTCCCTTCCTTTCACCTGAGGGCAGACTGGGGGCACACCTGGCGGAGAGGTGCACATGGCGCTGTCGAAAGTGGTCGGTCGGCTCATCGGCGTACGCGAGCACGAGGTCGACCCGGGCGGTGGCGGCGCCCCCCGCGTGCCGCGTCACGTGCGGGCCGTGGTGGTCGGCGGCGGGATCGCCGGCATGTCGGCGGCGGTGGTGCTGGCCGAACGAGGGGTGACGGTGACCGTGCTGGAGACGGCGCCCACCCTCGGCGGGCGGCTCGGGGCGTGGCCGGAGACGTTCGCCGACGGCACGCGGCAGATGAACGAGCACGGCTTCCACGCGTTCTTCCGGCAGTACTACAACTGGCGCTCGATCCTGCGCCGCGCCGACCCGGGGCTCGGCTTCCTCCGGCCGGTTCCGGGCTACCCGGTCCTCAGCGAGCGGTGGCCGACCGAGGAGTTCGGCCGGCTGCCGCCCGCGCCGCCGATGAACCTGCTGGCGCTGCTGCTGCGCAGCCCGAGCCTGCGCCTGGCTGACCTGCTCGGAATGGACCGGGACGCGGCGCTGCCGCTGCTCACCTACGACCCGCGGCGCACCTACGCCGAGTTCGACGACAGCACCGCCGACGCGCTGCTCACCTCGCTGCGGCTGCCCGACCGGGCCCGCGCGATGCTCTTCGAGGTGTTCTCCCACTCGTTCTTCAACCACGAGGCGGAGATGTCGGCCGCCGAGATGATCGCGCAGTTCCACTTCTACCTGCTGGGCAATCCGGAGGGGCTGGCCTTCGACTGCCCCGACGAGGACTACGCGGCGGCGATCTGGGAGCCGCTGGCCCGGCACGTGGAGAGGCACGGCGGCCGGGTCGTCACCGACGCCGCCGTCACCGCCCTGGCCCGCGACGGCGCCGGCTGGCGGGTGGCGACCGCCGACGGCACGGCGTACCCGGCCGGGCACGTGGTGCTCGCCGTCGACCCGCCCGCCCTGGCCACGCTGGTCGCGGCCTCGCCCGGGCTGGCCGACCACGCACCCCGGCTGGCGGCGCAGGTGTCCGCGTTCGGCCGGCCCGGCCCGCCGTACGCGGTGGCGCGCTACTGGTGCGACGGGGACGTGGCCGCCGACCGGGCGGTGTTCAGCGGGGTGTCCCGGCAGCCCACCCTGGACTCGGTGACCCTCTACCACCGGCTGGAGAACGAGTCCCGCCGCTGGGCCGGACGCACCGGCGGCTCGGTCGTGGAGCTGCACGCGTACGCCTGCGAGCCGGGCGTGCCCGCCGAGGAGCTGGCCGAACGGATGCGGGTCGAGCTGACCGCGCTCTGGCCGGAGGCGGCCCGGCTGCGGGTACGCGAGCTGCGCGCCCGGGTGGAGGCGCGGGCACCGGCGTTCACGCCCGGCAGCCACGCCTGGCGGCCGGGGGTGCGCACCGACGCCGACGGGCTCTACCTGGCCGGCGACGGCATCCGGACCGACTTCCCGAGCGCGTTGATGGAGCGGTCGGCGGCGACCGGGATCATCGCGGCCAACCACATCCTGCGGGCCGAGGGCGGCGCGGCGGAGCCGGTCCGCTCGATCCGGCCGCGGGGCCTGCTCGCCTGACCGGGTGCAGGACAGGCAACGGGATCGCTCGGCTCACCTGGCCTACCGCAACGCCACCCTGACGTGCCGGCGCCTCGATCGAAATCCGTTGCCCCTCTGTCCCCCGCCGACCTACCGTGAGCGCGCAAGGTCAACCACCGCCACGGGAGCCGGTCATGTCGATGTCGCACGTCACCCACGTGCCGTCGTGGCTGCCCACGCCCCTGGCCTCGCCGGCGGGCGGCGGCGGTTGCCGAGCTGAAGACCCCCGGGGCGGCCGGCCCGACTGACGTGTGCCCGCACGACGTCGAGCCGCCCGTCCGCACCGGACCGGCGGCTCTTTCGCTGTCCGGCCCACCCAGATCGTCACCGCCACGAAGGGAGACACCGGTGGACGCCGTCCTCGTCGTCAACGCCGACCTCGGCCCGCTGCACCGGGTCACCGTCCAGCACGCGATCCGGATGCTCTGCCGGCGGGTCGCCGAGATCCACGAGGCCGAGCCGGACCGGGTGATCGGGGTGTTCCCGGTGCCCCGGGTGGTGCGCCTCGTCCGCTACGTGGTGACCCGGTGGCGGTTCAGCGCCGGTCCGACCTGGTCCCGTGCCGGGGTGCTGCGCCGGGACGGGCGTTGCTGCGCGTACTGCGGCGGGCCGGCCGGCACCGTCGACCACGTCCTGCCCCGCTCGCGCGGCGGCCGGAACACCTGGCGGAACACGACGGCCGCCTGCTACGGCTGCAACCAGCACAAGGGCGACCGCACGCCGGCCGAGGCAGGCATGCCGCTGCGGCGCGAGCCGGTGGCCCCGAGCTGGGCGGCGATGACCGGGCGGTGACGGACCGGCCGGCGGGAACGGGGGGCCGCGTCGGGGGTACGACCCCGGCGCGGCACCCGCCGGCCCTCCGGGGACCAGTGGTCCGTCCACGAACTCCTGGCGCGGGCCATCACGTGGACCCGACGACCCGGACCCCGTTGGCGGTCTGCGAACGACAGTCAGCGTGGTGCCGGTGGCGTCCAGCCGAAGCGGGCCGGGCGGCGCTCGTGGAAGGCGGCAACCCCCTCGCGGGCCTCACCGCTGGCCCGTACCTGCCCGTGCCACCAGGCGATCCGGTCGTCGTCCGCCCGGCCGTCGACGATCTCCTTGGCCGCCGCGACGCTGAGCTGCGACCGGGCGACCATGGCGGCGGTGAGCTCGTCCACCCGGGCGGCGAGCAGGTCGACCGGCAGCACCTCGTCGACCAGGCCCACCCGCAGCGCCCGTTCGGCGTCGATCAGCTCGGCGGTGAAGAGCAGGTGCTTGGCCGCGGCCGGCCCGACCAGCCCGGCCAGCCGGCGGGTGGTCGGTGCCGGGTACACCAGGCCCAGCCGCGCCGGCGGCACGCCGAACCGCGCGTCGACGGTGGCGACCCGCAGGTCGCAGGCGACGGCGAGCTGGCAGCCGCCGCCCACGCACGCGCCCCGGACGGCGGCGACGGTCGGTTTGGCGAAGGCGGCGAGCCGTTCCTCGGCGGCCACCGCGATGCTGGCGTCACCGGCGTCCAGCAGCTCGTCCAGGTCGCCCAGGTCCGCACCGGCGCAGAAGGTGCCCCCGGCGCCGGTGAGCACCAGTGCCCGGACGGCCGGATCGGCCTCCAGCCCGTCGAGCAGCTCCGGCAGCCGCCGCCACATCCCGGTGGTCATCGCGTTGCGCCGGGCCGGGTTGTGGATCACCACCGTCGCCACCGGCCCGGTCACCTCGACGAGGAGTTCCGCGTCCGACACCGTCACCACCCTTCGGCACCCGCCCGGCCGCCGGGAGCGGCGGCACGTCGGTGCGGCGACCATAGCGGCGCCGGCCCGACGACCACCGTGGCGGGGTGGTCGCCGGGCCGGCGACGGTACGGCTACGTCAGGAGACGTTGAGCGCGGTGTCGTCCACGACGAAGGACGTCTGGAGCGACACGTCCTCGGTGCCGGTGAACTTCAGGGTCACGGTCTGCCCCTTGTACGCGGCCAGCGAGAACGACTTCTGGCTGTACCCGGCGGCCTTGTTCAGGTTCGAGTACGTGGCCAGGGTCGCCAGCACCGTCCCGGAGGAGTTGAGCACCTGCACCCGCAGCGTGTCGTACGCGGTGCCGGTGGTGGTCTCCGCCGAGTCGATGTGCAGCCAGAAGCTGAAGTTGTACGACGTGCACCCCGCCGGCAGGCTCACCGACTGGGAGAGCGTCTCGGTGCGGGTGCTGCCGTACCCGTTCAGCCACGCGCTCCAGGTGCCGGTGCGGGCCGGCTGCGAGGCGCCGTGCTGGCCGATCACGCCCGAGCTCTGCGACCAGGTGGTGGCCCCGGACTCGAAGCCGGCGTTGCCGAGCTTCTGACCCGGGCTGGTGCAGCCGCCGCCGGTGCCGTTCACGGTCAACGTGTAGGTGGCGCTACGGGTGACCGAGCCGGCACCGTTCACGGTGACCGTGTAGGTGCCTGCCGGCGTGGCAGCCGTGGTGGCGACGGTCAGGGTCGACGAGCCGCCCGAGGTCACCGAGGCCGGGCTGAACGAGGCGGTCGCCCCGCTCGGCAGGCCGGCCGCCGACAGCGTCACGGTCTGCGCCGAGCCGCTGGTGATGGCGGTCGCCACGGTGGTGGAGACCGAACTGCCCGGGTTGACCGCGCCGGAGGTCGGCGAGAGCGAGACCGAGAAGTCGTTGCCGGTCGAGCACGGCGCGTCGTTGCCGGCCACGTTCACCGCCGTCCAGGCCGCCTGGACGGTCCGGTACTCGGTGGAGCAGCTGCCGTACAGGTCGGTCGCGGCGCGCAGGGTGTACGCCCGGGCAGTGTTCGCCGGGTTGCTGGTGTTCACGTACGACGTGTTCGAGGTGAAGTACGCGTCCAGCGCCCGCCACCAGATCTTCTCGGCCTTGACGCGGCCGATGCCGGTCACCGCCGGGGCGGAGCCGCAGATCGGCGAGGTGCCGTACGGGGTGGCACCGGTGCCCTCGGCGAGGTTGAAGAAGAAGTGGTTGGCCACGCCGGACGAGTAGTGCACGTTCTTGTTCTTGGTGGAGGTGGACCAGCAGCTGTCGCTCGAGCCGTCCAGGTTCGGGTTGTACATGTAGCGCAGCGGCGTACCGTCACCGTTGATGTTGATCTTCTCGCCGACCTGGTAGTCGCCCGGGTCGGCAGGGCTGTTGGCGTAGAACTCGACCATGTTGCCGAAGATGTC